>CAZJSF010000311.1:0-1574 GCA_964548515.1 uncultured Thermodesulfobacteriota bacterium | reverse complement strand
AGCAGGTGTCCGGGCAGGGTCTCCCACGTGACCCGACCCCAGCGGCCGAGAAAGAGCAGGGTCACCCCGAGGAAGGCCAGGAGGAGGCCGCCCGCCTTCCGGGGGCTCAGGCGGTCGCCGGCGAGGAACAGGTGGGCTCCGGCGGCCACGAAGAAGGGGTGCGTGTAGAGGAGCACCGACGTCCGGGAGGCCAGGGTGAACCGGAGGCCCAGGTAGATGCACGCGAATTCGGCCCCGAAGAGCCCGCCGATCGCCAGGGCGTGACGGGCGAGCCCGGGTCTCGGGAACACCTTCTCGCCCCGGGAGAACAGCCAGAGCCACACGAGCCCGCCGGCCACCGCCGAACGCAGTCCCGCGGTGAAGACGGGCGCGAGCCCGCGGCCGCTCACCTTGATGGCGACCATGTTCGCGCCCCACAGAAACGACAGCAGAAGGAGCAGGAGCACCGCGCCGGCCGGCAGAGTCGCCCCGTGGGAGGCAGGTTTCATCGGGAGCTCCCTTCTCGTGCGGCCGGGCAGGGCGGTCTCGGGAGAGGTCGCGCGGCCGGGCCCGGCGGCGACAGGGTACCAGACCCCGCCCATGCGGTAGAGTGGGCCAATGCCGTCGCCGCTCCGGCCCGCGACGGAACCGGCCGTCAACGCGCGCTTCCGGAGGCTCGATGGAACCGTCCCACGCCCGTCCCTCCCCCTCCGCACCGGGTCTCTCCGATCCGCCGGTGCGGCTCGCCTGGACGGTCTGGGGCCTGGGGGCTGCGCTCTACCTCATCGGGTTCTACCAGCGGGTGGCCCCGGCGGTGATGACCGCGGAGCTCAGCCGCGCGTTCCAACTGAGCGCGGCCGGCCTCGGGAACCTCTCGGCCTTCTATTTCTACAGTTACGTCGCCATGCAGATCCCCACGGGAATCCTGGCGGACCGCTGGGGCCCGAGGCGCCTCCTCTCCGCGGGAGCGCTCGTGGCCTCGCTGGGCACGGTCGCGTTCGCGCTGGCCGGAAGTCTGCCCTGGGCCGGGGCGGGACGGCTGCTCATCGGGGCGTCGGTCGCCGTGGCGTTCGTGGGGATGCTCAAGCTGGCGGGCCACTGGTTCGCGCCCCGGCAGTTCGCGCTCGCCACGGGCATGGCCCTCTTCTGCGGCATCGTCGGTGCGGTCTTCGCCGGGGTGCCCCTCCGGCTCCTCGTCTCCGCGTTCGGTTGGCGGGCGGTCATGCTGGCGTCGGCGGGGCTCACCTTTGCCGTGTCCGCGGCCATCTGGGTCGTCGTGCGCGACGATCCGGCGGACCGGGGGTACCGCAGCCATGCCCCCACGGGCGACGGGGGGGCGGAGGACCGGCCCTTCGGGATCCTCGACGGCATGCGGGAGGTCCTCCGGTACCGGAACACGTGGCTCCTGCTCCTTTCGCCCGGCGGCGTCGTGGGGTGCGTGCTGACCTTCTCGGGGCTGTGGGGGATCCCCTACCTCACGACCCACTACGCCATGCCCGTCACCCGGGCCGCCCTCCTCACCTCGGCCCTGCTCGTGGCCTGGGCCGTCGGGGGCCCGCTCTTCGGCGCGGCCTCCGACCGGATCGGCCGGAGGA
>CAZJSF010000310.1:0-1578 GCA_964548515.1 uncultured Thermodesulfobacteriota bacterium | reverse complement strand
GGGGGCTCACCCGCCTTCGCGAGGACGGCACGCTCTCGTACCTCCGCCCCGACGGCAAGAGCCAGGTCACCGTCGAGTACGGCGAGGACGATCGGCCGCGGCGGATCCACACGGTCGTGGTCTCCACGCAGCACGACGAGAAGGTGACCCGCGATCGCATCGAGCAGGACGTGCGCAAGCACCTCTTCCCGCTCCTGCCCGAAGCGATGATGGACGAGCTGACCATCCTCCACGTGAACCCGACCGGGGCCTTCACCATCGGCGGGCCCAAGGGGGACACCGGGCTGACCGGCCGCAAGATCATCGTCGACACGTACGGCGGCTCGGCGCCGCACGGTGGTGGCGCCTTCAGCGGCAAGGACCCCTCCAAGGTGGACCGCAGCGCGACCTACATGGCGCGCTACGTGGCCAAGAACATCGTCGCAGCCGGTCTCGCCGACGAGGTGGAGGTCCAGCTGGCCTACGCCATCGGCGTGGCCGAGCCCGTCTCCCTGCGCGTGCGCGCCCGGGGGTGGGAGAAGCCGGCGGTGCCCGACGCGGTCCTGCAGCGCGCCGTCCGCCAGGTCTTCCGCCTGACCCCCTACGGGATCATCCAGGAGCTCGACCTGATGCGCCCGATCTACCGGGCGACGGCGTCCGGCGGCCACTTCGGGCGCCCGGAGTTCCCGTGGGAGCGCACGGACAAGGCCGCGGCGCTCAAGGCCGAGGTGGAGGCCGCCCGCTCCGCCTGACCCGGCGGGGCGCCGCGCCTTCCCCCGCGGTGGTAACCGTGCTTCCACTCCCTGCCCCTCGGCTGCCTCGCCGGGCGGCAGGGCTGGCCCCGGTACCGGTGGTCACGCCGCCGCGAGGGCCCATGGATGGGGGGCCGGGGCCCACGCGCCCTTTCCCGGCGGATCGGCACGCGGATTGATATAGTGCGAACGTCACAGGTAACGATCGTTCGCCGGGCGTCTCCCGGCGAGACCAGGAGCGGGTCCATGAAGCGTCGGGAAGCCGGTTTCTCCTTCATCGAGGTGCTCGTGGTGATGGGGATCATCGTCGTGCTCATGGGCATGGTGGCGGTCGTCGTCCCGCGGGTGCGCGAGCAGAGCAAGCAGACCCAGAGCGCGAACAACGTGAAGAACCTCGTCACGTTGCTGGTCGCCCGCGAGATCAAGAAGGGGTGGCCCCGCTACGACGGGAAGAACTTCGTCCTCTCCCTCGTGGCCGTGGGCGAGATCGAGCCGAGCAACCCGGACAACCTCGAGGTCTTCTTCTCCCCGGGGGACAGCATCTACAACCTGGAGCTCGCCACGCCGGAGCGGTTCAAGGACGTGACGGTCCAGGCGCTGAACGCCGGCACCGACTTCCACGACCTCACGTCGTACGCGGGGCGGCGGAACTCCGGGGCCGACCGGGAGCACGTCATCACGGGGCAGAAGGAGAAGATCGGGGTCCCGATCATCAGTGACGACGACGACGGGCCGCTCCACCACCCCGACGGCATGATCATCGGCTACACGAACGGCAGCGTGAAGTTCAAGGAGTGGGCCGATCTGGGCATGTCCAAGCCCGAGAACCCCGACGAGCCCGAGCCCT
>CAZJSF010000309.1:0-1580 GCA_964548515.1 uncultured Thermodesulfobacteriota bacterium | reverse complement strand
CCGTCGCCCGGGGCGGCACACTCCCCGGGGCCGGGAGGAGGGGGTGGGCCGCCGCCTCGTTGCTGCTCGTCGCGGCGGCCCTCGGCGGCTGCCAGGCGCGGGGGTACGTGAGGGACCCGGGGCCGTGGACGGAGGGGCGCGACTGGAGCAGGGCGGAGCCCTTGCGGATCGAACTCACGGAATACGCGTTTTCGCCGCAGGTTCTCGAACTGCAGGAGAACACCGCCTACGCGCTCGAGGTAGCCAACACCGGGGCGGAGCCGCACGGGTTCTCCGCGGAGGAGTTCTTCCGGGCCGTCGCGGTGGGCCGCGTCGTGGTCCGAGGCCTCGTCTCCCTGTCCCGGGCCCGCATCGAGGCGATCCGCCTGGAGCCCGGCGCGGCCGTGGAACTCCTCCTCGTCCCCGTCCGCCCCGGCACCTACCCCATCACGTCGGACGCGGCCCAGGACCGGCGCAACGGGATGGGCGCGGCCGTCCGCATCGCACCAGGGTCCCCGGCGCGATAGCCCCCACGGGCGGAGAACGGCGGAATCGCCCGGGACCTTCGGGCCGCCAAAGCGCCGGGCATCCAGGCGAAAAGCACGGGAGAAACCCCACCCTTCCTTGACTCGCGCTCCACTCCCCGCGTAAGAAGACCGGATGCCCGGGTCGGGAGGATCGGCCTCCCGCCGGGCGGTCTTCGGCGGACCGGCTTCGCCGAATCGTTTCGAGAATGGAGTGGAGGACGAGGATGCCCCGGGAAGTCCAGCAGATCCAGCGTCTCATCCTGGAAGCGGCCGACAGGGCCCGGCGGGAGACCAGTGCCGAGCCCGAACCCGAGATGACCAAGCCGGTCAACTGGCCCGTGGAGTGCACCGTCGGCCCCGGGCTCGAGGGCGCCATCGCCTGCGAGAGCCGGGTCGGGTACGTGAACGGCGCGAAGGGGTGGCTCGTCTATCGCGGGTACGACATCTTCGACCTGTGCGCCTACTCCACGTTCGAGGAGGTGTCGTACCTCCTCCTCCACGGGAAGCTCCCCGACGCCCAGCAACTGGCGGAGTACCGGGCGACGCTGTCCGACTACCGCCACCTGCACTCCACGCTGCGGATCCTCATGGGGTTTCCGCTCGAGAAGATGAGCACCATGGCCGCCCTGCGCATGGGCACCAACATGATGCGCCAGGAACTCACCCACATGGACGAGAAGGAGTGGCAGCTCAAGGGGAGCAGCGTCATCGGCTCCGACGAGGACTCCATCCCCATGGAGACGATGCCCCTTGGAGGGCGCCGGGCCATCTATGAGTTCCGCAGACGCGGCCGCCGGCCTGCGAAGGCCGTGCGCGAGGGCGAGGAGGGGTCGAACCTCATCGCCTGCCACCACCTGATCGCCGGACTGGCGACCATCGCCGCCGCCATCGCCCGGGTCCACCGGGGGCTCATGCCCATCGACCCGGACCCGGAACTCGGCCACGCCGCGAACCTCCTCTACATGATGACCGGGCGCCGTCCGACGCCCCTGGAGGAGAAGGTCATGGACGTGGCCCTCATCCTCCACGCCGACCACGGCATGAACGCCAGCACCTTCGCCGCGATGGTGGTGG
>CAZJSF010000308.1:1057-1594 GCA_964548515.1 uncultured Thermodesulfobacteriota bacterium | reverse complement strand
GGGGCCGGGCACGGGGAAGACGACCACCGTGGTGAAGATCCTGGCCCTCCTGCTGGAGCGCGCGGGGGAAGCCGGGTTGCGCATCGCCCTGGCAGCGCCCACGGGGAAGGCGGCGGCGCGCCTCCAGGAGGCGGTACGAGCCGCCAAGGGGTCGCCCCCGGAGAGCGGGGGGCTCGCGTGTTCCGAGGCGGTGAGGAACGCGGTTCCCGAGGAGGCGTCCACGGTGCACCGGCTCCTCGGCGCCCGCCCGGGCGCTGCGGCGGTTCGCTACGACGGGTCCCGCCCCCTGCCCTACGACGTGGTCGTGGTGGACGAGGTCTCCATGCTCGACCTGGCGCTGACCGCCAAGCTCGTTCGGGCCCTCCGCCCCGAGGCGCGGCTCATCCTGCTGGGAGACCGGGATCAGTTGGCTTCGGTGGAAGCCGGTGCGGTCCTCGGGGACCTGTGCGACACGGGGCGGGAGCACGGGTACACCCTTCCGTTCGCGTCACTCCTGTCGGAGGCGACGGGCGTGCCCGTCGCCCCGGGGCCGGGGGA
>CAZJSF010000308.1:0-1036 GCA_964548515.1 uncultured Thermodesulfobacteriota bacterium | reverse complement strand
GCCGGAGCTTCCGCTTCCGCTCCGCGGGCGGCATCGGGTCGGCGAGCCGGGCCGTGAACGAGGGGCGGGCCGAGGAGGCGCTCGCCGTGATGGGCGGCGGCGACCCCCAGGCCGCCCGTCGGGACGTCCCGCACCCCGAGCGGCTCGGGACCGACCTGGAGCCCCGGGTCGCGGCGGCCTTCCGGGCCTGGGTCGCGGCCCCGGACGCGGCGTCGTCCCTGGAGTGCTTCAACCGCTCGCGAATCCTGTGCGCCCACCGGGAGGGGCCCTTCGGCTCCGTGAACGTGAACCGCGTCGTGGAGGCGGCCCTCACCCGTCTGGGTCTCGTCGAGGCCGGCCGGGAGTGGTACCCGGGGCGGCCCGTCATCGTGACCCGCAACGACCGCAGCCTGCGCCTCTACAACGGGGACGTGGGGATCGCCCTGCCCGACCCGGGTGCCGGCGGGGCCCTGCGGGTGTTCTTCCCGGCGCCGGGCGGCGGGGCGCGGCCGGTGGCGCCCCTGCGGATCCCCGCCTGCGAGACCGTGTACGCGATGACGGTGCACAAGAGCCAGGGGTCCGAGTTCGACGACGTGCTCCTGATCCTCGGCGACCGTCCCACACGGGTGCTGACGCGGGAACTCCTGTACACGGGGATCACGAGGGCGCGGGAGCGCGTGGAGGTCTGGGCGGCCGAGGAGGCGCTCCGGGCCGCGGTGGAGCGGCGCGCCGAGCGCACCTCTGGGTTGCGGGACGCCCTGTGGGGGGCCCCGGGCCCGGCGAACGGCAGGGGAGAAGCAGACCGATGAAGATCCTCCACACGGCGGACTGGCAGTTGGGGCTGAGGCTCCGCTTCGTCCCGGGGGAGGCCGGGGCGCGGGTCCGCGCCCAGCGCTTCGACACCGTGCGGCGCATCGCGGATGTGGCCCGGGACCGGGGCGTGGACGCGGTACTCGTGGCCGGCGACGTCTTCGACGACAACGGGGTCGGGAACGACACGCTCCAGCAGGCCCGGGACGCCCTGGCGGCGTTCGCCCCGCTGCCGGTGCTCCTGCTT
>CAZJSF010000307.1:0-1647 GCA_964548515.1 uncultured Thermodesulfobacteriota bacterium | reverse complement strand
GCCCACCGGGGTGCCCGCCGGGTCCGGCGCGGAGAAGACGAGACGGTCGCCGGCCGCCGGGTCGAGGGGCACCGGGATGCCGCACGCGTCCTGCACCTGGAACACCGCGTCGGTCTGCCCGGCGCAGGTGGCCAGGACGTCCGGCATCGGGGACTCGACCAGCACCACGTTCACCGGGCCTCCCGGCCCCACCGTGATGGTGGTGGTGGCGGACTCCGGGTCGCAGGTGCCGAGCGGGGTGTTGAGCGACGGCGGTTCGCCGATGGTGGCGGTCAGGGTGTAGACGAGGTTGCTCCCGCCGGCCGCGAGGAGCGGAAGGAACACCGAGCAGTCGGCCCAGTTGATGGTCGCGACGACCCGGCCCAGGGAGTCGGTGACCCCGGAGGCCGCGGCTAGGGCGGTGACGGTGTCGCCCGCGGCGTTGATGAGCTGGAAGGTGACGGTCCGGCCCGCCTCCGGCGCCCCTTTGAAGAAGGAGGTGAAGGTGTGGGTGGTGGTGCCCGCGGTGTGGAGCCCGCCCGCGGTGAAGGTCGCCGCGGCCGCGCTCGCCTCGATGAACGGGCAGGGCACGAGGTTTCGCGGCGTCACGTTGGACTGCACCACGGCCTGGCGGTACCCGGCGTTGGTGCCGTTCACCAGCCGGTCGCCGGCGCGGGTCTCGGCCACGATCTGGACCTCGACGCGCTCGACGAGGTCGTCGAGGCGGGCGCCCGCCGCGATGCGCGACGAGGTGGTGGCGTCCACCGTGTCGAGCCACTCCGGCGTGCTCGAGTTGAACTGGCCCCAGTAGCGGAACAGGGGCACCGCGGTGCCCGCCGTGTCGGCGACGTTGAGGTGGTCGGCGACCTCGTCGCTCTGGCTGCCCGCCCCGCTGTACACCTTCTTCACCAGGCGGTAGTGGCGGCCCCCGGTGGACTCCAGGGTCAGCAGGTAGGTCTCGGCGCCCGTGGTGAAGGTGGCGGGCACCGTGTGCAGGTTGGTCCCGGCCGGCGGGTAGAGGGAGAGCACGGTGCTGCCGCCGTCGGCCGCGGCCCCGCCCTCGAGGTCGCTGTTGAACACCAGGGCGTAGGGGCCGCAGTGGAGCAGCTGCTCCTGGCCGTTGGCCCGGTCGACGCCGTTGCCGATGTTCTTGATGAGGCGCGCCAGCTCGTCCGCGGCGATGCGGGCGTTCTGCTGGGCCTCGGCCACCTCCTCCTGCACCGTGTACCCGCGCCGCTGGGCGATGAAGATCTGGTACACGAGAGCGAGGACGATGGAGGCCACCCCGAGGGTGACCAGCAGCTCCACGATGGTGAAGCCCCGCTTGGTCCGCTGTCGCATGGTTCCTCTCCTCCCTCCGTGGTCTCGGTTACGCAAGCGTAACCAGGCGCGGCTCCTCCGTGCCGCGTCCCCTTGCGTTCGCCGCGATTTCCGCGCCGTGCGGAGTGGATTTGCAGAATTCATGCCCCTCGTCGGGGGGCGTTACGGCCAGTACTTCGGCGGGGCTCGTGAGCCCCTGCAGCACCTTCTCGATCCCCGCCTCGCGCAGGGTGCGCATCCCGTTCTGGCGCGCCACCGCCTTCAGGTGGGCGGTGGACCGGCACTCGTGGATGGCGTCGGCCATGGCGGGCGTGATGCCGAGGATCTCGTAGACCCCGGTGCGTCCCC
>CAZJSF010000306.1:0-1698 GCA_964548515.1 uncultured Thermodesulfobacteriota bacterium | reverse complement strand
GCCTCCTGGTGCTGCGCACCGTAGCCCAGGAGCCGGGCCGGGGATTCGTGCCGCACCTCTCGCTCGCTGCCGCTGTGGGGCTAGGCGTCCTCTGCGTGGGGGCGCTGATCTACTTCATCCACCACGTGGCCGAGACCATCCAGGTGACCCACGTCGTCGCCCGCATCGGCGACGACCTCGTGGAGGCACTGAACCGGTTGTTCCCGGACGCCGCAGCCGACACTGATGCGAATACGGAGACCGGGGCGCCCCTCGCGGATGACATCCCGGGGGCCTTCGATGCGGATGCCGCGCCGGTCCCGGCGCTTCGGAGCGGATACGTGCAAAGCCTCGATCTCGAGGGCCTCGTGGCCCTGGCAGAGTCCCGAGACCTCTTCTTTCGGGTGCAATATCGTCCGGGGCAGTTCGTCGTGGCCGGGGAAGGGGTGACCCGGGTCTGGCCCGGAGCCGTGGCCAGGGACACCGAACTGGGACGGGCGGTGAACCGCTGCTTCACCCTGGGGCCGCGCCGCACGCCGGAGCAGGACCCGCATTTCCTGGTCGACGAACTGGTGGAGATCGGAGTCCGGGCCCTCTCCCCAGGCGTCAATGACCCGTTCACCGCGATGGCGTGCGTCGATCGGCTCACCGCTGCCCTGTGCCACCTCGCTCCTCGTCGACGCCCGGATGTGCGCCGGAGGGGCCCGAGCGGCCGGGTGCGCGTCATGGCTACCTCCACCGACTTCTGCATCCTCGCCGATGCCGCGTTTGCGCCGTTACGAGAGCACGGCCGGACCGACTCTGCTGTCACCCTCCACATCCTGGAGAGCCTGCGACGAATCGCTCCCGCCACCCGAGATCGGGAACAGAGGCTCGTGCTGCTGCGCCACGCGGAGTGGATCGAGGAGGCAAGCCGGGACGCACTTCCCACCGAGGCCGATCGCCAGGCAGTGCGCGACCGCTGCCGGACGGTGCGGGAGGCCCTTCGCGAGAACCTCTTCGCACCGATGGAGGACGGATGAACCCCACGAGACCAACCCCGTCACCGCGGTGGTGGACACAACGGCGCGACGCCGCCCGGGCAGCGGTCGCTTTCGTCCTTCTGGCCGCGACTTGGGGGACTCCAGCCTGGGGGCAGGAGGGGGTGCCTCCGCCAGGAGCGATCCCGTCCGGGCCGGGCGACGAGGGCCCGCTGGTGCCCGCCCAGGTAGAAGTGGAGGCCGTCTCCAGCGACGCGGCCATCGACCGGCGGCTTACCGGCATCCTCCGGTCCACCTCCTGGTTCGAAGAGGTGGATGTCGCGGTGCGGGATGGCGTGGTCTTCCTCGACGGTCGCACGGAGTCCCCGGACTACCGGAAGTGGGCGGGAGAACTGGCGGGGAAGACCCGGGACGTGGTGGCCGTGGTCAATCGGATCCGGGTCGCAACACCTTCCGCCTGGAACCTCCGACCGGCCGTCGACGAGGTGACCGTGCTCTGGGAGGGCGCAGTGCGCCAACTTCCCCTTTGGGGATTCTCGTCCTGACGGGGGTCGCGGCCAAGCTCGTGACCGAGGGAGCCCGACGCCTGCTGGACAGCCGCCTCAAGCCCCTCGTACGGGATGTGGCGGCTCGCGCCATGGCGCTCCCGGTGTTCGTCCTCGGCCTCTACGTGGTGCTCCAGGTAGCGGGGTTGAGCCGTTTGGCGGCCACGGTCCTCGGAGGCACCGGGCTGGTCGGG
>CAZJSF010000305.1:0-1738 GCA_964548515.1 uncultured Thermodesulfobacteriota bacterium | reverse complement strand
AACGTGATGAACGCCATCGCGCCGGCGAAGGACGTGGACGGCGTCACCGCCGAGCAGCGCGGCTACGTGCTGGGCGACATGGAGGCCCTGGCCCTGGTGCCGGCCACTCCCCTCGCCTGCATCGAGCTCGTGAAGCGCTCCGGGGTCGACATCAAGGGCAAGCGCGTGACGGTCGTGGGCCGGGGCGACACCGTCGGCCGCCCCCTTGCGATGCTGCTGCTCTCCAAGGGCCGCGACGCCACCGTGACCGTGTGCCACAGCCGCACCACCGACCTGGGCGGCGCCTGCCGCGAGGCCGACATCCTCTTCGCGGCCGCGGGGGCGGGTGCCAACCACCTGATCAAGAAGGACATGGTGAAGCCCGGCGCCACGGTCATCGACGCGGCCATCAACGAGACCTCCGACGGCTCCATCACCGGCGACGTCGAACCGGCGGCGGCCGATGTGGCGGCGGTCCTCACCCCGGTCCCCGGGGGCGTGGGCAGCCTCACCACCACCATCATCATCGGGAACACCCTCAAGGCCCTCAAGCTCCAGAAGGGGTTGTAGGAGCCGCCGGCGATCAGCGGTCCGCTGTCGGCCCTCCAAGGGCGTGTCCCGGTCGTCTCTCCTGGTCTCTTCGCTCTGGCTGACGCCTGACCGCTGACAGCCGAGCGCTTCCGAAAAGGAGGAATCCATGTCCATCTACGAGAAGAGCGTCAACGAGTACCTGGAGGTCGCGGCCTCCAAGAGCCCGACCCCGGGAGGGGGCAGCGTGAGCGCGGTCGTCGCCACCAACGCGGCCGCCATGGTGAGCATGGTCGCCAACCTGACCCTGGGGAAGAAGGGGTACGACGAGGTGCAGGGGCTCGCCCAGGAGACCGCCGACGCCTGCGCCGCCATCATCGCCAAGCTCAAGGACCTCACCGCGAAGGACATGGAGTCCTTCGAGATCTTCATGAAGGCGTGGCGGATGCCGGGGGACACCCCGGAGCAGAAGAAGGCCAAGGACGAGGCCATGGAGAAGGCGGCGCAGAACGCCTCCCAGGTGCCCCTCGACATCTGCAAGCAGTGCCTCGAGATCCTCAAGTTCGCGGCCAAGCTCGCGCCCGTGGGAAACAAGGGCGCGATCTCCGACGTCGGGGTGGGCGCCTACGTGGCGGAGGCGGCCATGAAGGCGTGCATGCTGAGCGTGGACATCAACCTTCCCTCCATCAAGACCGAGTCCTTCAAGAGCATGCTCGTCTCCGAGCGCGCCCGGCTCTTCACCGAGGCCGAGGAGCTCAAACTCCTGGCCCTGGCCGACGTGAAGAAGCGCCTCTAGGCGCCTTGCGCAGGACCTAGCCGTCACCCCAGAAAGGCCCGGGAGAACTCCCGGGCCTTTCTTTCTGGCTCCTGCCGGTCCGCGTCAGTGTGGCACGACCCCCAACACCCGGCGCAGCCGCCCCAGCAACTCCTCCTCGATCGGCTCCAGCTCGCGGTCTGCGACCGCGATACGCTCCGCCGCGGCGAGCACTTGGCGGCGCTCCTCGTCCGTGGGCAGCAGGTCGCGCAGGCTGTCCAGGGCCTGGACCGGGTCCGCGGTCAGCAGCAGCGCCTGGGCGCGGACCAGGCGCTTCAGTTCCTCGGGGTGCATGCCGCGAAAGCGCTCGAGCTCCCGGGTGATCTCCTGGGCCTCCTCGAACTGGCGCTTGTCCAGGACCCGGTTGGCGGCGGCCACGGCCACCAGGGCTCGCACCAGGGCCGCCGCGTACCCGCC
>CAZJSF010000304.1:0-1767 GCA_964548515.1 uncultured Thermodesulfobacteriota bacterium | reverse complement strand
GGGTCTCGGGCGGCAAGGTCCTCAACGCCCTGGCCAAGGTGCTCCCGGCGCTGGCGGGCGGCTCCCCGGACCTGGCGCCGAGCACCAAGACCCTGATCGACGGCGAGCAGGATTTCTCGGCCACAACGCCCGGCGGCCGGAACCTGCGCTTCGGCATCCGGGAGCACGGCATGGCGGCGATCCTGAACGGCATGGCCAACCACGGCGGCTTCCGGCCCTACGGCTCCACCTTCTTCGTGTTCTCCGACTACCTCCGGCCGAGCCTGCGGCTCGCCGCCCTCTCCGGCCTCCCGGTGATCCACGTCTTCACCCACGACAGCCTCTTCGTCGGCGAGGACGGCCCGACCCACCAGCCGGTCGAGCACCTTCCCAGCCTCCGGGCCATGCCGGGCCTCACGGTGATCCGGCCGGCCGACGCCAACGAGACCGCCCAGGCGTGGCGGGTGGCTCTGGAGAACCGTTCCGGCCCGACCGCCCTGGTGCTGACCCGCCAGGACGTCCCCACCCTGGACCGCTCCGTGGTCGGCCCGGCGGAAGGCCTCCGCCGGGGCGGGTACGTGCTTCGCGAGGCCTCCGGGGGAGCCGCCGCCGCGCGCCTGATCCTCCTCGCCTCCGGGTCCGAGGTCGCGCTGGCCCTGGCGGCCGCCGACCGGCTGGAGGGCGACGGCACGCCCACCCGCGTGGTGAGCCTGCCGTGCTGGGAGCTCTTCGAGGCCCAGCCCGCCGCCTACCGGGACGAGGTTCTCCCTCCCGCCGTCGCCGCCCGCGTCGCCGTGGAGGCGGCGGGCCCCTTCGGCTGGGAGCGCTGGGTGGGGCCACGGGGTGCGGTGGTGGGGATGACCCGGTTCGGCGCGAGCGCGCCCGCCGGGGTGCTGGGAGAGAAGTTCGGCTTCACGGCGGACAACGTGGTGCGGGCAGCCCGGGAAGTCCTCGCCGGGTAGGGTGTTTCAGCCGGCCGGCGGACACGGGGCCAGGCGCCGACGCTCGTCTTTCAGGGAGGTGAGGAATGTTCTTCGACCCGGAACTCGGCGACCACGGCCTCCCCCACGACCCCTTCAAGTCCTGCGTCGTGCCCCGGCCCATCGCGTGGATCTCCACCGTGAGCCGCAGCGGGGTGCACAACCTGGCCCCCTACAGCCAGTTCCAGAACCTCACCTTCGATCCCCCCTACGTCATGTTCGCCGCGAACCAGGCCACCACCGGCCGCCGCAAGGACACGGTGGTCAACGCCGAGGAGACCGGCGAGTTCGTCTACAACATGGTCACCTACGAACTGCGCGAGGCCATGAACCGCTCCGCGGAGGAGGTGCCCCCCGAGGTGGACGAGTTCTCCCTGGCGGGCGTCGCCAAGGCCCCGTCGGTGAAGGTGAAGCCCTTCCGGGTCGCCGAGTCGCCGGTCCAGTTCGAGTGCCGCTACCACCAGACGCTTCGGCTGCCGGGCCGCGGCCCCATGGGGACGGTGGACGTGGTGATCGGCCGGGTGGTCCTCGTCCACGTCCGGGACGACGCCCTCGGGCCGGACGGCCGCCTCGACGTGCCGCGCCTGCGGCCCCTGGCCCGCCTGGGCTACTACGACTACACGACCGTGGACTCCGCCTTCGAGATGCGGATCCCGGGGGGGAACGAGGAACTCCTCGCCGGGCTCGAGGGCGCCGCCCGCCCCTCCTCCGGGCGGTGAGGCGCGCGGTCCCGCCCTGGCACCCCCCTCCTCCGTGCTCTATGCTCTCCTTCCGGACGTCTTGCCGGGAGGGCCGCCAGGTCCGTCCT
>CAZJSF010000303.1:0-1770 GCA_964548515.1 uncultured Thermodesulfobacteriota bacterium | reverse complement strand
GATCCCCAGGAGGGTGCGGTCCTCCAGTCGGGGCAGCTTGCGTACCCCGACGTCCACGCCCGGCTCCGAGAGGTGGAGCTCCCAGTCGAGCGGAGGGCTGCCCTCCAGGGCGACCCGCACGTCGCCCCGGTAGGGGGGCAGGAAGGCCACCGAGGCGATGAGCGTCTTGCGCCCCGGCCCCGGCGGGAAGGTGAACCCGTGGCGCACCACGCCGCCCTTGGCCGTCACCAGCGCGATGGCGTGGGCGGTGTCCGACCACCGGTGCGTGGCCGCCACGAGCGAGATGCCGACGGACACGGCCAGCACGGCGTACTTGTTCCACTTCCTTCGCTTCTTCATCGCGCCTCCCGGGCCGGAGCCCTTCACTGGATGCGGAACGAGACGACCACGCGGAACGACTCGGCGGTGCGGCCCATGGCAGGAGGGAAGGCCGGGTACGGTGCAGCGCGTTCCACCGCGGCCACGGCCGCCCGGTCGAGTTCCTGGTGCCCGGACGGATCGCACACCGCCGCCTCCAGGAGCCGTCCGTCGGGCGCGAGCCGGAACGCCACCCCCGTCTCCCCCTCCAGACGAGCCTGGCGGGCCCAGCGGGGATAGCGCTTGGCCTGGTCGATGCGGGAGTGGAGCAGCGCTGCATAGGCCGCCAGCGCGTTCGCCTTCCCGTCCTCCGGCTTCGCCCGGGGAGGGGGAGGCGGGGCCACCGGGGCCGTGACCGCCGGGGCGGGGGGCGGCGCCCACACCGGAACGGTCGGCGCCGCGGGGAGCGTCGGCGACGGGGGCAGGCTCGGGGCCGCCGAGGGCCGCGGCGCGGGCGGTGCCGCCATGCGGCGCGGCACGACCTTGAGGGGCACGGGCGCGGGCTTGGGCAGGGTGACCGGGGTCGGGTGCTCAGGCGGCCGGGTCGCCTGGGGCGGCGGCTTCGGCGGCCGCACCACCCGCGGCGGCGGGTTCTGGAGGTCCACCTCGATGCGCTGCCACACCTTCGGAGCCTGCACGATCGCGGTGCCCACGCCCCACACCAGCGCCAGGTTCAGGAGCGCCGACAGGAGGAAGGAGGCGGCCTCGCTGCGGGACCTCACGGCTGCCCTCCGTCGTTCACCGTGGCCACCACGATCCGGGCTGCTCCCGCCGTCTTCGCCGCCTCCATCACCGTCACGCACGACTGCAGCGCCGCCTCCCGGTCGCCCCGCACCACCACGGTGGTGTCGTCGCCGGAGATGAGCTGCCGAAACCGCCCGGCCAGGGCCTCGATCGGAACCCGCTCGCCCGCGAGGAAGGCGTCGCCGTCCCGGGTGAGCACCACCGCGATCTCCTGGGGGTCGTGGGCCGCGCGGCTCGCTGCCGAGGGCAGGCGCACGCCGATGCCCTCCTCCTCGATGAAGTTCGTGGTGAGGAGGAAGTACACGAGCAGCAGGAATACCATGTCGATCATCGGGGTCAGGTTGAACCCCGACGCCTTGGGCCGCACCGGGATCCGGATCATGCGCCCTCCGCCAGGCCGGCCCCGTAGTCCGGTTCCGCGGGGGCGGGCGCCTCGGGAGCCAGGTGCCCGCCGTCCTCCAGGAGGTCGAAGAGTTGTCCGGCCTCGAACTGGAGGTCGGCCACCAGGTTGTGGACCTTGCCCTGGAGCATGTGGTGGGCGACGAGCGCCGGGATCGCCACCGCGAGCCCCTCGGCCGTGGTGAGCATCGCCTCCCAGATGCCGCCGGCCAGCACCGAGGCGTTGACCTTGCCGCCCAGGTTCTGGATCGCCTGGAAGGCCTTGATCAT
>CAZJSF010000302.1:0-1781 GCA_964548515.1 uncultured Thermodesulfobacteriota bacterium | reverse complement strand
TCTCCATGATCTCCCTGCGGCCCCCGTAGGCTCCCACCGGGAGGCCGCCGCCGATGATCTTGCCCAGCGTGGTGAGGTCCGGGGTCACCCCGAAGCGCTCCTGGGCTCCGCCGAGCGCCACCCGAAAGCCGCTCATGACCTCGTCGAAGATGAGGACAACCCCCTCGCGCGCGCAGCGCTCGCGGAGGCCCTGGAGGTAACCCTCGCCGGGAGGGATGCACCCCATGTTGCCGGCCACCGGCTCGACGATCAGGCACGCGATCTGGCCGGGGTTCGCCCGGAGCACGGCGTCGAACGCCCCGAGGTCGTTGTAGGGGATCGTGAGGGTGTTCCGGGCCACCTCCGCCGGGACGCCGGGGCTCGTGGGAACGCCGAAGGTGGTGGCACCCGAACCCGCCTTCACGAGCAGCGAGTCCTCGTGGCCGTGGTAGCACCCCTCGCACTTGACGATCTTGTCCCGCCCGGTGAACCCGCGGGCCACGCGGATCGCGCTCATGGTGGCCTCGGTGCCCGAGTTCACCATGCGGACCATCTCCACGCTGGGCACGCACTCCGCCACCAGGGCGGCCATCTCCACCTCGAGCTCCGTGGGGGCCCCGTAGGAGGTGCCGTTCTTGAGGGCCTGCTCGAGGGCGGCCCTCACTTCCGGGGCGTTGTGGCCGAGGATCATGGGCCCCCAGGACCCCACGTAGTCGATGTAGGCGTTGCCGTCGGCGTCGAAGAGCCGGGACCCCTCGGCGCGGGCGATGAAGATGGGGTGGCCCCCGACGGCGCGGAAGGCCCGCACCGGGCTGTTGACCCCGCCGGGGATCAGCTTCTGGGCCTGGGCGAAGAGTGCGTCGGATCGGGTGTGGCGCATGGGGACCTCCGTCGGGGAGATGACCAGGGCTCGGGCAGAACAGGGATGGCTAACACGAAGCGCGGGGCGAAGCAAGGGTCTTGCCGGGCCGGACCCACTTGAAGCCCCGAAAACGGGAGTGCTATAAGCGGTGTTTACCCTTCCCAGGAGGTCCCGATGCACCGCCGACTCCTCGCCGGCCTCGCCCTCGCGGTTCTGGCCGGACTCTGGTCCCCCGCCGCCGCCCAGCGGGCCGTGGACATCAGCTTCTCCCAACTGGGCCTGCCGAACGGCGTGGTGACCGACCTGCTCGCCGACAGCGCGAACCGGGTCTGGGTCGCCAGCAACCAGGGCGTGAGCGCGATCGCCGGGGGCGGCAAGGCCACCGGCTTCCCCATCACGACGACCACCCTGAACAAGCTGCTCGCCAACCAGGTGGGCTCCCTGGCCTTCGGCGTGCTGGGCAACGGCGAGAACTCGTTCTTCGGCTACCCGGGCACTCCGCCCCTGGGGATCCAGTACGGGCGGATCGACGCCAACGACCTGGAGAACGTCATCACGGCCACGGGGGACCCGAGCCTCAACATCGTCAACGCGCTCTCCTCGGACCGGACCGACAACCTGTGGTCGGGCACCGCCGTGGGTCTGGTGCGGTGGGCGCTGGGCGGAGACCGGCCCCTGCAGCGGGAGACCTTCCTGACCAACGCGCCCGCACCGGGGGTGCTGCGGGTCGCGGCCACGCCCGACACCTGGGGGGACGACCGGGCCGTGGTGGCGGCGACCACCTCGGCGCTCTTCCTGGTGCGGTCCACGAGCCCCACCAACCCGATCGCCTTCTCGGACCCGGGGGACTTCTCCGGCAACGTCGTGGACCTCGCCTTCGACACGGACGGCAACCTGTGGGTTCTCTCGTCGGGCCGAAACGTGGTGCGCTACAACGTGG
>CAZJSF010000301.1:0-1783 GCA_964548515.1 uncultured Thermodesulfobacteriota bacterium | reverse complement strand
ACTACGGTGCGTTCATCGACCTGGGCGGCATCGACGGCCTGCTGCACGTCACGGACATGAGCTGGGGCCGCGTCAACCACCCCTCCGAGGTCTTCGACATCGGCGACGAGGTCACGGTCAAGGTCCTCTCCTTCGACCCCGAGCGCGAGCGGGTGAGCCTGGGCTACAAGCAGCTCCAGCCCGACCCGTGGACGACCGCCGAGGACAAGTACGCGATCGGGTCGCGCATCATGGGCAAGGTGGTCTCCATCACCGACTACGGCGCCTTCGTGGAGCTGGAGCCGGGGATCGAGGGCCTCGTGCACATCTCCGAGATGAGTTGGACCAAGCGGATCAACCACCCCAGCGAGAAGGTGTCCATCGGCCAGGAAACCGAGGTCATGGTGCTCAACCTCGACATCAACCGCCGGCGGATCTCCCTGGGCATGAAGCAGTGCCAGCCCAACCCCTGGGACCTCCTGGAGGAGCGCTACCCCGTGGGGGCCGTCGTGCGCGGCCAGATCCGCAACGTGACCGACTTCGGCCTGTTCCTCGGGGTCGAGGACGGGATCGACGGGCTGATCCACGTCAGCGACCTCTCCTGGACCCAGCGGGTCACCCATCCCGGCACGCTCTACAACGTGGGCGACGAGGTGGAGGCGGTGGTCCTGAACATCGACAAGGAGAACGAGCGGTTCAGCCTGGGCATCAAGCAGCTCGAGGCCGACCCCTGGGCGGGCATCCAGGCGAAGTACCGGGTGGGGTCCATCGTCGAGGGCAAGGTCACCAACATCACCGACTTCGGCATCTTCGTGGAGCTCGAGCCCGGCATCGAGGGCCTGGTGCACGTGAGCGAGCTCTCCAGCGACAAGGTCGACGACATCTCCAAGGTGGTCGAGCTCGGCCAGCAGATCCAGGCCGAGGTGCTCAACATCGACCAGGAGGAGCGGAAGATCTCGCTCTCGATGAAGGCCATCGAGGACGCCGAGGTCCTCGCCGAGAAGAAGGCGCTCGACGCCCTGAACCGGGAGATGGCGGAGAGCTCCGCTTCCACCCTGGGCGAGAAGATCCTGGCGGCTCGGCAGAAGGTGAAGAACGGCTCCGCCTCCGAGTAGCAGCGGGGCGCGGGTACGCGTGGCGTCGGGCCGGGTTCGCGAGGACCCGGCCCGGTTTCGTTCGGGGAGGTCGGCATGAAGCGGTTCCTGATCGGGTGCGGTTTCCTCCTGGCGCTCGTGGCCGGGGTCGTCGTCGCGCTGGTGGCGGTGTCCCTCTGGAAGGGGCAGGCGGCGCTGCCCTTGGGCGAGCGCGTGGGCGTCGTCGAGTTGCGGGGCTTCATCCTCGACGCCCGGCCCACGGTGGAGGCGTTGCGGGAACTCGCGGCGGAGGACGAGGTGAAGGCGGTCGTGCTCCGGGTCGACAGCCCCGGGGGCGTGATCGCGCCGTCCCAGGAGATCCACGACGAGGTCCGGCGCACGGCCGGAAGGAAGCCGGTGGTCGTCTCCATGGGGGCCCTGGCCGCGTCGGGCGGTTACTACGTGTCGGCCCCGGCGACGCGCATCGTCGCCAACCCGGGCACCGCCACCGGCTCCATCGGCGTCATCGCCCAGTTCAAGGATTTCCACGTGCTCTTCGACAAGCTCGGCCTGCGCTCCGAGGTGGTGAAGAGCGGGCCGTTCAAGGACTCGGGCACCCCCTTCCGGGAGATGACCGAGCAGGAGCGGGCGGTCTTCCAGGGACTCATCGACGACCTCTTCGACCAGTTCGTCTCCGCCGTGGCCGAGGGGCGCGGCATGGACGCGGAGGA
>CAZJSF010000300.1:0-1809 GCA_964548515.1 uncultured Thermodesulfobacteriota bacterium | reverse complement strand
ATCGAGGCGGTCGTGCCCTACGACCCCCTCGAACTGGCCGGGCGCGACGTGTACATCCGCGAGGGGTGCAACAACTGCCACACCCAGACCGTGCGCCCCCTGGTGGCCGACGTGGAGCGCTACGGGCCCTACTCCAAGTCCGGGGAGTTCGCCTACGACCGTCCCCACCTGTGGGGCTCCCGCCGCACCGGCCCGGACCTGGCCCGCATCGGCGGCAAGTACCCGGATTCCTGGCACGTCCACCACCTGGAGGCGCCCACCTCCATCGTGCCGGCCTCGAACATGCCGGCCTACGCCTTCCTGCAGGGCAACGCCCTGGACCCGGCGCTCACCCGCCGGAAGATGGAGGTGCTCGGGTTCCCTTACCAGGAGGGCCAGATCTCATCGCTCCAGGGCAAGAACGAGATGGACGCACTGGTGGCGTACCTGCAGAAGCTGGGCAGCGACATCGGCTGGCGCAAGGCCGCGGGCGCGGAGCTGCTCGGCGACCTCACCAACCCGCACCAGGGGAGCGCCGCCGCGGCGGCCGAGGGCGCCGCGCTCTACGAGGCCAACTGCGCCTCGTGCCACGGCGCGCAGCGCGAGGGGGGCATCGGTCCCGAGCTCACCGACGCCGAGGCCATGAGCGAGGCGGAGCTCTTCCGCGACCTGTGGAACGGCGTCCCGGACGGGGGCATGCCCGCGTTCTCCTCCCTGGGGGCGGACCGGCTCTGGAAGATCGTGACGTTCCTCCGGGAGGGCCCCCCGTGAACCGCTCCTGGCTCCTTCTGGGCATAACCCTGGGGCTCCTGGGGCTTCTCGTCGCCATCGCGGCCCGGGCCTACCGCAGGGGCCACCGGGAGGAGGCCGAACGTCCCAAGTACCGCATGCTGGAAGACGACTGAACGAGGGAGGAGGGCCCATGCTCGAAGGGCACAAGCACAACCACCCGACCCGCACCTTCGACGGCATCGTGGACAACCGGGTGCATCACATCCCGAAGGGCTTCACCGTGCTCTTCTACGGCCTGGTGATCTGGGGGGCCCTGTTCTGCGGCTACTACCTGCTGAGCGGGTGGAGCTCCCAGGGGGAGTTCGAGGAGAAGATGCAGGCGCACCGGGCGGCCGTCGCCCAGCCGCGCTGAGCGCTCCGGAGGAGGGGAACCGCGCCCCTTCCCCCGGCTCCGCGTCCGCCATGCCCTCGCCCCGCCGCGTCGCCCCCTGGAGGAAGACGTTCCAGTGGGCCTCCACCCTCGCCCTCTTCCTGATCCCCTTCGCCCGCGTCGACGGCGAGAGCCTGCTGCGCGTGGACCTCCCGACCCGTTCGGTCCTCGCCTTCGGCCACGCGGTCCGGCTGGAGCAGTTCCACCTGCTCCTGCTCCTGGTGGTCGCGACGATCCTGGCCCTGCTCCTGGCCACCCTCGTCCTTGGAAGGGTCTGGTGCGGCTGGGCCTGTCCCCAGACGGCCCTCGCGGACCTGGCCGAGGGTTTCGCGGGGCTCCTCGGCGCCCCGGCCGGCGGGGGGCGACTCGCGGCCCGGGGCTGGCGCCTCGCGGCGTTCCACGCCTTCTGCGCGGCGCTGGGGCTGGCGGTGGCCTCCAACGTGGTCTGGTACTTCCTCTCCCCCTACGACTTCCTGCCCCTCCTCGCCCGGGGCGAGCTGCCGGGCGCCGCCGCGGCCTCCCTCGCCGTGCTGGGGGCGGCCGTGTACCTGGACACGGCCTTCGTGCGGCGCTCCCTGTGCCGCACCGTGTGCCCCTACGGCCGCCTCCAGACCGCGCTGGTGGACGAGGGCACCCTGACCCTGCGCATGCTGCCGGCCGAGGCGGAG
>CAZJSF010000299.1:0-1827 GCA_964548515.1 uncultured Thermodesulfobacteriota bacterium | reverse complement strand
GGTCGGGAAGGTCGACGACGACGCGACGGTCGAATCGGCCCGGGCGGAGAAGGGCCGGGTCGAGGACGTCGGGCCGGTTCGTGGCCGCGATGAGGATGACGCCCTCGTTCGACTCGAAACCGTCCATCTCCACCAGGAGCTGGTTGAGCGTCTGCTCTCGCTCGTCGTGGCCGCCGCCCAGACCCGCTCCCCGGTGCCGCCCGACCGCATCGATCTCGTCGATGAAGATCAGGCAGGGAGCGTTCTTCTTCCCCTGGATGAACAGGTCGCGGACCCGGCTCGCGCCCACGCCCACGAACATCTCCACGAAGTCCGACCCGGAGATGGAGAAGAACGGAACGCCGGCCTCGCCCGCAATGGCCCGCGCCAGAAGGGTCTTCCCCGTGCCCGGCGGGCCCATCAGGAGCACGCCCTTGGGGATCCGCCCCCCGAGCTTCGTGAACTTCTTCGGGTTCCGGAGGAACTCGACGATCTCCCCGACCTCCTCCTTGGCCTCGTCGATGCCCGCCACGTCGGCGAAGGAGACCTTCTTCTCGTCCTGGGTGAGCAGGCGCGCCCGGCTCTTCCCGAAGCTCATCGCCTTGCCCCCGCCCGCCTGCATCTGGCGCATGAAGAAGATCCACACGCCGATCAGCAGAAGCATCGGGAACCAGGAGATCAGGATCGTCATGTACCACGGCGACTCCCGCTCCGGCTTCGCCACGATCGACACGTTGGCCGCCCGCAGGTTCTGCACGAGGTCGGGGTCGTCCGGGCTGAACGTCTTGAACGCGGTGCGGTCGGTGTACAGCCCGAAGATCTCGCGGCCCTGCAGGGTGACCTCCGCCACCCGGCCCTGCTCGACCGCCTCCAGGAAGTCGGTGTACGTCACGGAGTGGCGCACGGGCTCGTTCCCCGGGAACAACTGGAACACCAGGAGGAGGATGAGCAGGATCAGGAGCCAGAGCGCCAGGTTTCGGAAGAAAGGCCTCATCGGCCGTGTGGCGACCGCCATTCAGATTACTCCCAAGAGGACTTGCCGGTTTCCGGGGCCAAGCGGGTACGAGGAAACGATTTAAGTATCACACGGCCGCCGGGCGCAACAACGGTTTTCGGCTCTGGGAGGCCCGTTCGGCGGGCCCGGACGGTTCCCCGGACGCCCCTCCGGGTGTCCCCCCGGGCCTCCTCCGGGAGACGGTCACGCCCCCTGCGCTCCGGGCTCCTGGAGCCACACCCACCCGTCCCCTCCCTCCTGCCGCGTCCAGGCCCGGCCACCCCCCAGGACGCCGAAGATCCCCTCCGCGTCCTCCACGACGAGGGCCCTGGACCGCCGCCACGGCGGGAGGCGCGCGCGCATGAGGAGGTCCTTCACCTTGACCGGGGCACGCCCCATTCGTTCCAGCCGGTCCCCGGGCCTCCACGAGCGCAGCACCAGCCCTCCAGCGCCCCTCCCCGCCGGCACCGCGACCGCCGGGATGTCCGCAGGGGGCGAACTTCCCCAGCGCGCTTCCAGGCCCAGCGGTGTCAAGGCCGCCCCCGGGCCCGGCCCGACCCGGACCTCCACCGGCTCGGGGACCAGGGCGTCGCCGCGGAGAATCCACAGATCCCCGTAGCACGCCGCGAACGCACCCGGCCCCGGCACCGGCGCGCGCCGCTGGGAGCGCCCCGGGGAGAGCAACCGGTCGACGTCCTCCAGGTGGCGCGCCTCGAGCACCTCGGTGTCGCACCCTACGTGCTCCCAGCCGGCCAGGTAGAGCCTGCGCCGGAGCGGCGGAGGGATCCCGAGCAGAACCCGGACCGGGATCCGGAACCCCTCCGGCTCGGCGGCGGCGACCTCGGCCCACGTCC
>CAZJSF010000298.1:0-1829 GCA_964548515.1 uncultured Thermodesulfobacteriota bacterium | reverse complement strand
TACCTGGACTACGGCATGTTCCAGCCGATCCAGATCGCGGCGATCATCGCCCTGGAGAGCCCGCCGGAGGTCGTGCAGGAGATCTCCCAGGTGTACCAGACGCGGCGGGACAAGCTGGTCGAGGGGCTCAACCGCGCGGGTTGGCCGGTCGAGAAGCCGCTGGCCACGATGTTCCTGTGGGCGCGCATACCGGAGCCGTGGCGCGAACTGGGGAGCCTCGAGTTCACCAAACTGCTCCTCCGGGAGGCCAAGGTGGCGGTGAGCCCCGGAATCGGGTTCGGGGAGTTCGGGGACGGGCACGTGCGGTTCGCGCTCGTGGAGAACGAGCAGCGCATCCAGCAGGCGACGGCCGGCATCCGGGACATGATCCGGCGCCTGGGGGGGACGTGGGCCCCGACGCCGGGGGAAGGAGAAGGGGAGTGAGCGCCATGCGGGAGGTCGGGGTCGGCATCGTCGGGATCGGGACGGTGGGTGGGGGCGTGGTCCAGGTGCTCCAGGAGAACGGGGACGAGATCGAGCGCCGCCTGGGGTTCCGGGTCCGCCTCGTGGCCGTGGCGGACAAGGACATCGAGACCGATCGGGGCGTCCCCATCGACAGGTCCCTCCTCACCACCGACGTGGGCAGGGTGCTCGACGCGCCGGACGTCGACATCGTGGTGGAACTGATCGGCGGTTACGAGCCGGCCAAGACGTTCCTGCTGCGCGCCATCGCCAACGGCAAGCACGTGGTGACGGCCAACAAGGCCCTTCTGGCGGTGCACGGGGACGAGGTCTTCGCGGCCGCGCGGGAGACGGGGGTCGACGTCGGCTTCGAGGCGAGCGTCGGCGGCGGGATCCCGATCCTGAGGGCCGTGCGGGAGGGGATGGCGGCCAACCGGATCCGATCGATCCTCGGCATCCTCAACGGAACCACCAACTACATCCTGACGGAGATGAAGGAGAAGGGCGAGGCGTTCGAGAGGGTGCTCAAGGAGGCGCAGAAGCTCGGCTACGCCGAAGCGGACCCCACCTTCGACGTGGAAGGGGTGGATGCCGCCCACAAGCTGTGCATCCTCGGCACCATGGCCTTCGGGTGCCGCATCCCCTTCGAGGCCGTGTACACCGAGGGGATCCGCCACATCACACCCCAGGACATCGAGTACGCGGGGGACTTCGGCTACGACATCAAGCTGCTCGCGGTCGCCAAGTACGACGGCAGGCGCGTGGACGCCCGGGTGCACCCGACCATGATCCCCTCGGACCACCTGCTCGCGGACGTGCGGGGCGTGTACAACGCCGTGTTCGTCGACGCGGACTTCCTCGGGCCCACCCTGTACTACGGACAGGGGGCGGGTCGTCGGGCCACGGCGAGCGCTGTGGTGGGCGACATCATCGAACTGGCCAGGAACGTGAAGTCGGGGGTCGGGGGAAGGGTCCCCCCCCGTGCGTTCCAGGAGGGGGCGATGGGGGCGGCGCGGCTCAAGCCCATCGAGGACATCGTCTGCCAGTACTACCTTCGGTTCACGGCACTGGACAAGCCCGGGGTGCTGTCGAGGATCTCGGGCGTCCTCGGGGAGTACGGCATCTCCCTGGAGAGCGTGGTGCAGAAGGGAAGGGATGCCGGGCAGGCGGTGCCCCTGGTCTTCATGACCCACGAGGCGCGGGAGGCGGACGTGCGGCACGCCCTGGGAGAGATCGACACCCTCGGGGTCACCCTGGGCTCGCCGGCCCTGGTTCGGATCGAGGGCTGAGATGAAGGTCGCCGTACTCCTGGGGGACGGCATGGCCGACGTGGCCGTCGAGGAACTCGGAGGCGCCACGCCCCTGGAGGCCGCCGCCACGCCGGCCAT
>CAZJSF010000297.1:0-1842 GCA_964548515.1 uncultured Thermodesulfobacteriota bacterium | reverse complement strand
GAGGCCCCGGGGTCACAGGGCCCGGTGCCACTCGGGCCGGAGGGCGACCCGGCCCTTCAGGGCCCCGTCGAGCAGGGCCAGGGCCTGCTCCTTCTCGGCGGGCATCCGCACCTTGAGCGGCAGGTAGTTGGAGGCGTGGTTGGCCATGAAGTGCCCGTCGGAGAGGTCGGTGTGGGCGATCATCTCCCGCAGTTCCCTCAGCAGGTCCTCCGGGCCCGGCACCGGGTGCTCCCCCCGGCGGGCCGCCGCCTCCATCTCCGTCCCCTCGCACAGCATCACCGACAGGGCGCCCACGAACTGGGGGTCCATGGCGGCGAGCACCCGGCCCGTCTCCCGGGCGTGCTCGAGGCTGCGGCCCGGCGGCGCGATGCCCAGGAGCACCGTGACCGACAGGGTGATCCCCGCCTCCTTGACCCGGCGCCCGGCCTCCACCATCTGGGCGGCGTCGGAGTCCTTGCGCACGTAGCGCAGCGTCTCGTCGTCGCCGCTCTCGAGCCCCAGGTACAGGATGCGCAGCCCGTTCTCCCGCAGCCACGCCAGGTCCTCGTCGGTCTTCTTGCGCACGGCCCGGGCCGTGGCGTAGGCGCCCACCCGCTGCACCCACGGCAGGTGCTCCCGGATGGCGGGCAGCAGCCACCGCCAGGAGTCCATGGGCAGGATCAGCGCATCGCCGTCGGCCACGAAGAGGCGCTTCACCCCCCGGAACAACCGGGCGGCCTTGCGCAGGTCCGCCTCGACGGTCTCCCGGTCCTTGATCCGGAACCGCTTCTCCTGGTAGCTCGGGCAGAAGGTGCAGCGGCCGTGGGAGCACCCCACGGTCGCCTGCAGGATGATCGACCGGGCCTCGCTCGGCGGCCGGTAGATGGCCCCGTCGTAGTCCAGGGATTCCGCGCCCCACACCGTTCCCACAGCCTCTCTCCCCCCGGGCGAACCATTACAGCACACCGGTTTCCGGGGCGGCAAGGAAGCCCTCTCCCGCGGGCCCGGGGCTGGCGGGGCCCACGTCGCCCTTGACTCGCCCCGCCCGTTCGTCGGAGAAGGGGCCGTTCGCCCTTCTTCGCGCGGAGACCGCCATGCCCCTGGAAGACCGCGAGATCCGTTCGGTCCCCCTCTTCGCCGGGCTCGACGACGCCCAGATGGGCCGGATCCGAGAGATCGCCCGCGCCGTGGAGGCCGCCCGGCGCGACGTCCTCTTCCGGGAGGGCGAGCCGGTGGAGGGCCTGTTCGTGCTCGTCTCGGGGCGGGTGAAGATCTACAAGCTCTCCCCGGACGGCAAGGAGCACATCCTCCACGTGGTCCGGCCGGGCCAGACCTTCGCCGAGGCCGCGGTCTTCATGCCCGGCGGGTACCCGGCCTACGCGGAGGCCCTGCAGAAGTCCCGGGCGCTGCTGCTGCCGAAGACCCCCTTCCTCGACCTCCTCCGCGACGAGCCCGCCATCAGCCTGCAGATCATCGCGAGCCTGTCGCGCTACCTCAAGCAGTTCGCCGACCGCATCGAGGACCTCTCCCTCAAGGACGTCTCCGCCCGGCTGGCCCGGTGGTTCCTGGCCACGGCCCGGGAGAAGGGGCGCGACTTCTGGGACCTGGAGATCACCAAGGGCGAGCTCGCGAGCCAGATCGGCACCGTGAGCGAGACCCTCTCCCGCACCCTGCGCAAGTTCCAGGACGCCGGCTGGCTCCAGGTGCGCGGCCGCTTCGTCAAGATCCTCGACAAGCCCGCCCTGGAGGGCGTCTCCCAGGGCCAGGGGGAGGGGTAGGGCGGTCAGCGGTCAGCTTTCAGCCGTCAGCTTTTCACTTTTCACTTTTCACTTTTCACTTTTCACTTTTCACTTTTCACTTTTC
>CAZJSF010000296.1:0-1864 GCA_964548515.1 uncultured Thermodesulfobacteriota bacterium | reverse complement strand
ACCGCGATGCGGCAGCACCTCGAAATTCTCCTCCTGCACCGCCCAGTTGGCCTACCGCACGGTGAGGCTCTCCCGCGCGTACTTTACGAGCGGAGAGAGGAAGAACTCCAACACCCTGCGCTTCCCGGTTCGGACCTCCACGTTGAGGGCCATACCCGGCACCAGGGCGGCGGGTCCGCCGTCGGCGAGAAAGGCGTCGGCTTGGAGACTTGCCCGCAGGAGATAGACGGGACCGAGTCGGTCATCTTCCATGGCGTCCGGGCTGAGGGAGAGCACCGTCCCCGGAATGGTCCCGTACTTCTGGAACGGGAAGGTGTCGAGCTTGACCTCGGCCCCCTGCCCGACCCGGACGAACCCAATGTCTCGGTTGAGGACCTTGCTTTGATCTTTCAACATCCGGAAGAGTTTCTGTTACTAAACAATATCCGATACTTAGCATTTCCACTTCAGTCGCCAATCGAAGTCTCTGTCCCGCCCAGCGTCCGAAAAAACAGGAAGGGCCACGGCCGCCTCGTCCCCCACGAGTGCGGCGCGTGGCCCCTTCCGAGACCCGATGGTTCGCCGTCCCCCCGGACTGCCCGTCACGGCGCAACGCTGCCCCCCTTCAGCGTCGTGCCCTCCGTGGCGTCCGTCCCCCCCCGGGCGTCCCACCGAGCCCCTGCCCGACGTTGCCGCCGGGCGAAACGTGGCATAGCAAGACCCGTTCCAGGCTCGCCGTCTCCCAGTCATTTCGCGAGAACGTCCTCGCCGAATCTCGTTCGCCCCGCTCCTTCCCTGCCCCCTTTTCCCCACACCACCCGTGGTTGGGCAAGCAGTTTCCTTCCTCGAAGTGGAACCCAAGTTCCCACCTCGGTGGGCCCCCGAGTCCCGCGTACCTAGCCCCCGTTGACTGCGGTCGCACACCACTCTTAGGATTCCCCCGCACCGGTGGGAAAACACGCATCGCCCGGTCCCCGCCTCATCTCCGCATACGGGGATTCCGATACGAAAGCGGCGCGCTCTCCGGGCGCGCGCAGGGCAACCGGATCATTCGAAAAGGGGAGGAAAGCATGGCTACCCAGTATTCGATCACGCCCGACGGGGAACGCTTCACCCTTCCGAGTTCCGAGGACTACGCCGCGGAGTGGCAGCGCCTGAGCAAGCTCGCCGCCGAGCAGCGGGCCCTGGGGCGGGAGATCGTGGTGGTGGTCGGCGTCGGCTTCGTGGGGGCGGTGATGGCCGCCGTGGTGGCCGACGCCGTGGACGAGGCGGGAAACCCCACCAAGTTCGTCATCGGCATGCAGCGGCCGAGCGTCCGGAGCTACTGGAAGATCCCGCTGCTCAACCGGGGCCTCTCGCCGGTGAAGTCGGAGGACCCCGAGGTGGATCCGATGATCCACCGGTGCGTCAACGAGAAGAAGACCCTCGTCGCCACGTTCACCTACGACGCGCTGAAACTGGCGGACGCGGTGGTGGTGGACGTGCAGTGCGACTATCTCAAGGAGGAACTCGGCAACGTGCGCAACGGCCGGGCGGACATGGCCGCCCTCGAGCAGTCGCTGGGCGTCATCGCCGAGCACATCCCGCCCACGGCCCTGGTGCTGATCGAGACCACCGTGGCCCCGGGAACCACCGAGCAGGTGGCCTACCCGATCATGCGCAAGGTGTTCAAGAAGCGCGGCATCGAGACCGACCCGCTCCTGGCCCACAGCTACGAGCGCGTGATGCCCGGCCGCGAGTACGTGAACAGCATCCGCAACTTCTGGCGGGTGTGCAGCGGCATCAACGACACGGCCCGGGACCGGGTGGTGAAGTTCCTCAACGAGGTCCTGAACACCAAGGAGTACCCCCTCACCGTGCTCGACCGCCCCATCGAGTCGGAGAC
>CAZJSF010000295.1:0-1876 GCA_964548515.1 uncultured Thermodesulfobacteriota bacterium | reverse complement strand
TCCCCGGCGTCCCCTGCCACACCACCCGGCATGCGGGTCCGCACCGGGCGGTTCGGAAAGTTGAGGTTACTTCCCGAGCCGGGGCAGTCCCAACTCGTCGAAGGTGCGGTTCGGAAGCGCCGCGTTCAAGAGCATCGCCGAGTTCCTCCACCAGCGGCGGGCGTTGGCCGCGACAGTCGCCGCCGTCTGCTTCGAGGCGCCTCGCGCCCGTAGCTCGCGGTAGGCGGTCCGGCCCCGTTTCCACTGCTTGAGTTGGAGTGCCCTCAGCCGGTGGCGAATCCATTGATCCAGTGCTCGGAAGACCTGGGGGGTGTCCGATAGCCGGAAGTACTCTCTCCAGCCCAGCAGATATCCCCGCAGTTCAACGATCACGGCCTGCAGGCTCCGCCCGCCGGTTCGTCTGGTGATCTGACGAACCCGCTCCTTCATCGCGGCCATGGCCTTGTGGGCCACCCGGCGCTTCACCACTCCTCCCGGAGCCACCCATAGGCTGTAGCCGAGCAGTTTGCGGCTCGTCGCCGGCGCCACCGCGCTCTTCGCCTCGTTGACCTGAAGCCGAAGCCCCGAGAACAGCCCTCGCAACAGGGCCATCATCCGTTCGCCGGCCCGGCGGCTGCGCACGTAGACGTTGCAGTCGTCGGCGTACCGGACAAACGCATGCCCGCGTCGCTCCAACTCCCGGTCCACTTCGTCCAAGAGCACGTTGGCCAGCAAGGGCGACAGCGGCCCCCCTTGCGGGGTGCCTTCGTGTCGCTCCACCACCAACCCGTCGGCGAACATGCCAGCCCGCAGGTAGCGGCGGATCAGTCCCAGCACGCGGACATCCTCGATTTGCTTGCCGAGCCGCCCCATCAGGACGTCGTGGTGGACCCGGTCAAAGAACTGCTCCAGGTCCACGTCCACCACCCATCTACGCCCCTCCTGGACGTACGCCTGCGCCTGACGCACCGCGTCGTGGGCGCTCCGACCAGGACGGAAGCCGTAGCTGTGTGGGGAAAAGCTCGGGTCCAACCGAGGCTGCAGCACTTGTAGGAGTGCCTGCTGGATGAACCGGTCCACCACGGTCGGGATGCCCAGTTGCCGCACCCCGCCCCCTGGCTTGGGAATCTCTACCCTTCGTACCGCCTGCGGCTGGTAGGTGCCCGAGAGCAGTTGCTCTCGCAGCTCCGCCCAGTGCTCCCGCAGGTACCCGGGTAGCTCCCCCACCGTCATCCCGTCCACGCCCGGACTGCCCTTGTTCTTCCTCACCCGCGCGAGCGCCCCCCGGAGGTTGGCGGGTTCGATCGCCCGCTCCAGCAGGCTGCCCGCTCCCGAGCGTCCGGTGTCGTGCGTCCCCGTCGGCTCTTCCCCGCTCCGCTCGGCTCTCGGGGCTTCACCCTGTCCCCGCAGCGGGAGCTCCAGTTGCCTGGTCATCTGGGGCCCTTTGCCTTCGAGGCGCACGCCCGTTTCGCTCTCCTCTCCGTTTGGCCCTTCGCCACCCCCCCCTCGGCTACTACGGCCTCTGCTGACTTCTCGCTCCGTGTCTCCACGTCGCCCTTTCAGGCGTGAGGCGAGATCTCCCCAGATAAGAACACCACCCTTCCCCGCACGACCGCCGGATCTACGCCGCCTGAGCCTTGGTCACGGGAGCTTCGCGATCATTGGCTCGCTCGCCCCGCTCGGCGTCGCCTCCTATCCGGTTTCTGTTCGTCGGCCCGCGGTTTCGCTCCCCGCTTCCTCCAGACGCTCGGTCGCCCTCACGCCCTTGCGGCTCGCTTCGATCGCTGTGACCTGCTCTCGGGAGGACTTGCACCTCCAAGGTGATGCCCATGCTGGGCGTACAAAACAAAGGGGCGACGCCAATGGGCGTCGCCCCTTGCTCACGGGTTCTCTGGCG
>CAZJSF010000294.1:0-1892 GCA_964548515.1 uncultured Thermodesulfobacteriota bacterium | reverse complement strand
GTGCTCCGGGGCCTCCAGCGGGGGGCTGTCGTGGGGTTCCTGATGGATCAGCGCCCCCGGGGAGAGGAGGCGGTGCCGAGCCGGTTTTTCGGCCGGACGGTGGCCACCAACGCCGGGCTCGCCGCCATCGCGCTCCGGACGGGTTCGCCGGTGCTGCCGGGTTTCTCCGTTCGGGACGGTTCGGTGCACCGGCTCCGGTTCGAGCCCCCCCTGGAACTCCCGGAGGCCGGATCCCGGACGGAGCGGGTCGCGAAGGCGACACAGGCCTTCGACGCTTCGATCGAGGCCGCGGTCCGGCGGAACCCCGAGCAGTGGCTGTGGGTCCATCGCCGCTGGAAGCTGCCCCGGGAGTGGCGGCGGTGAGAAGGGCGGTCTTCCTGGACCGGGACGGAACGCTGATCCGGGAAGTGGGCTACCTCCGGCGCATGGAGGACGTCGCGGTGCTCCCGGGCGTCGCCGAAGCCCTCCGGCGGCTGGGGGAGGCGGGTTTCCTGCGGCTCGTGGTGACCAACCAGTCGGGTGTCGCCCGGGAGTACGTGACCCGGGAGTTCGTGGACCGGGTCAACGAGACCGTGAGGGACTCCGTGCAGCGGGGGGGCGGGGATCTGGAGGGATTCTACGTGTGCCCCCACCACCCCGAGCACGGAAGCCGCTGCTCCTGTCGGAAGCCGGACGTCGGGCTGCTGGTCCGGGCCGCCGAGGAGTGGGACATCGAGTTCCCATCCTCCTGGGTCGTGGGGGACAAGGTGGAAGACGTGGAACTCGCTCGCAGGGCGGGATGCCGCTCCGCCCTCGTTCGGACCGGGTACGGCAGGGAGTCGGAAGCCCGACTCGAGGCGGCGAGGGGAGCCCTTCCCGACGTGGTCGCCGACGACCTGGGTGCCGCGGTGGAAGCGATCGTCCGCGCATGAGCGGGAAGAAGCGGCCCGTGGTCGAAGGCTTCGGCTCCTACGCGCCGGACTGCCGCCACTTCTCCGGGTACCGGCCGTGCCGGTTCCGGCGACCGTGCGACGGATGCCCCCACTACTCGGACCGCGGGACCCGTATCCTGCTGGTGAACCTGGATGCCATGGGTGCGGTGCTCCGGACCACGTCGCTGCTCGTTCCGCTCCGGAGGGCCTTCCCGCACAGCCATCTAACCTGGCTCACGCGGCCGAACGCCGCCGCCCTGCTGGAACACAACCCGTACATCGACGAGGTGGTCGTCTTCGGCCCCGAAGCGGCGCTGGAGTTGGAACCGCGGCGCTTCGACGTGGTCCTGAACGCGGACAAGGGGCGCGTGTCCGCGGCCCTGGCCCTTCGGGTGGCGGCCGGGGAGCGCCGGGGCTTCGGCGTGGACGGAGACGGGGCGATCGTTCCGTTGACGCCGGAGGCGGGCTACCAGTACTGGACCGGCCTGGACGACGAGCTCAAGTTCCGCGGGAATCGGAAGACCGAGCAGGAGATGCTCGCGGAGACGTTCGGCCTGGAGTACCGGCGGGACCCGTACGTCCTGGAGTTCTCCGAGGCGGAGCGGAGTTTCGTGGAGGAGCGGCGCCGGGCCTGGGGCCTGGAGGGAAAGGTCGTGGTAGGCCTGAACACCGGGTGCTCCGCCGGCTTCCCGAACAAGAAGTTCCCGGTCGACTACCAGGTCTCGTTGCTGGAGGCGCTGGCGGCGAGGTTCCCCGAAGCGGAGGTCCTGCTCCTCGGCGGGCGGGAGGACGCCGAACGCAACGCCGAGATCGCGCGCCGAAGCCGGGTGCCCGTGCTCCCGACCCCGTGCGGGGAGGGCGTGCGCCGGGGGCTGCAGTACGTCGCCCTGGCGGACGTGGTGGTGACGGGGGATTCCCTCGGGATGCACATGGCCATAGCCCTGGGCAGACGCGTCGTCGCCTGGTTCGGTCTCACGTGCG
>CAZJSF010000293.1:0-1956 GCA_964548515.1 uncultured Thermodesulfobacteriota bacterium | reverse complement strand
CAGTACCGCGAGCTCGAGGCCTTCGCCCAGTTCGGCTCCGACCTCGACAAGGCGACCCAGCGCCAGCTCGCCCGGGGCGCGCGCCTCGTGGAGATCCTCAAGCAGGACCAGTACACGCCCCTGCCCGTCGAGAAGCAGGTGCTCATCGTCTACGCGGCCACCAACGGCTTCGTGGACAAGTACGAGGTCTCGCAGCTGCGGAAGTACGAGGAGCAGCTCTACTCCTTCTTCGAGGCGAAGAAGGCCGACGTCCTGGAGACCATCCGCACCAAGAAGGTGCTCGACGACGACCTGAAGGCGAAGCTCAACGAGGCCCTGCAGGAGTTCGACAAAGCCTTCGTCGCGGACTGACCGCCGGAGAGTGTGACGGATGCCGAACCTCAAGGACATCAAGACGCGGATCGAGAGCGTCAAGAGTACGCAGCAGATCACCAAGGCCATGAAGATGGTCTCGGCGGCGAAGTTCCGGAAGGCCGAGGAGGCCATCGTCCAGAACCGCCCGTACTCCGACAAGATGCTCGAGGTGCTGTCGAGCCTGGCGCTGCGCACCGAGGAGGAGGCCCACCCCCTCCTGGAGCGTCGCGACCCGAAGAACGTCTGCCTCGTCGTCTTCACGTCGGACCGCGGGCTGTGCGGCTCCTTCAACGGGAGCATCCTGCGCAGCGTGGAGCGCTTCCTGCGGGAGAAGGCCGGGCAGTACGAGAGCGTGCGCCTCTACCTGGTGGGGAAGAAGTCGCGGGACTTCTTCCGCTCGCGCAAGGTGGAGGTGATCGGGGAGAAGGTGGAGCTGTTCGGCAAGGTCTCCTACGAGCAGGCCCAGGAGATCGGCCGCGAGATCGTCGACCGGTACACCAACCGGGAGCTGGATCTGGTCTACATGGTGTACAACGAGTTCCGCTCGGCCCTGTCGCAGCAGGTGGTCTACGACCGCCTCCTCCCGGTGGAGCCGCTGCGGGTGGACCCGGAGACCTCCACCACCGAGTACCTCTACGAGCCCGACGGGACGAGCATGCTCAACTGGGTGCTCCCCCGGTACGCGGACGTGCGCTTGTTCCGGGCGCTGCTGGAGAGCACCGCGAGCGAGCACGGGGCCCGGATGACGGCGATGGACTCCGCCACGAACAACGCCAGCGACATGATCGACCGGCTGACGCTCAAGTACAACCGGGCGCGGCAGGAGACGATCACGAAGGAGTTGATGGACATCGTCAACGGCGTGGAGTCGATGAAGTAGTCGCCCGACGACCTTTTTCGGCTGGGCCGTCCCGGGGACGCGCCCAGCCGTCCAGGAATGCGAAGACGCGGCCGGAACGCTAGAGGAGGCCAGAAGCCCATGAGCGAGAACGGGAAGGTTTCACAGGTCATCGGTGCCGTCGTGGACGTGACCTTCGAGGGCAAGCTCCCCGAGATCTACACGGCCCTGCGGGTCTCGAACCCCAGCATCTCGGACAAGGAGTGGAACCTGGTGCTGGAGGTTGCGCAGCACCTGGGCGAGAAGACGGTGCGGACCATCGCCATGGACTCCACCGAGGGTCTCGTGCGCGGGCTGCCGGTGCTGAACACCGGCGACATGATCACCATGCCCGTCGGCCGCGAGGTCCTGGGCCGGATCCTCAACGTGGTGGGCGACCCCGTGGACGAGGCCGGCGAGGTCCCGACGAAGAAGCGGAGCCCCATCCACCGCCAGGCCCCGGAGTTCACGGAGATGAGCACCGAGATGCAGGTGCTCGAGACCGGCATCAAGGTCGTCGACCTCCTGGCTCCGTACCTGCGGGGCGGGAAGATCGGCCTGTTCGGCGGCGCCGGCGTGGGCAAGACGGTGCTCATCATGGAGCTCATCAACAACATCGCGAAGCAGCACGGCGGCTTCTCGGTGTTCGGGGGCGTGGGGGAGCGCACCCGCGAGGGCAACGACCTGTGGGTCGAGATGAAGGAGTCGGGCGTCATCGACAAGAC
>CAZJSF010000292.1:0-1972 GCA_964548515.1 uncultured Thermodesulfobacteriota bacterium | reverse complement strand
CGGATGAATTGATGGCACGGCAGGTCGAAGGTCTTGTCCGCTATTCTACTACCGGATCATGGCCCGCACATCCTTGAGCAACACGAACAAGTGCAACGGATCGCTGGGCGAGGGGGCAAAATCGAAGCGTCCATAAGACGCTCGCGCCTGTTCATCCTTCGCGTGGACGACGAGCGCTCGGATTCCAGCGATGTCAGCAGCCTGTAGGGTGCGCAGCATGGCGTCCTTCAGTAGGCCGGCGCCAATCCCGCGCCCCTGCCATTGAGCGGCAACGGCGAGACGAGCCAGGATCATGACTGGCACCGGATGGCGTGCGAGCCCTTTGGTCAGGCGCTCGGCTGCCCCTTCGCACTCCACCTGGCCGAACACCAAACTGTAGAAACCCACCAGATCTTCAACCGACAGCGCAACGTAGGTTTGAGAAGCCCCCGACTGCTGGTTCTGCAGGGCGTGGCGAACGAGAAACCGGTTCAACCCGTCCTTGCCGCAATCGAAGTTCTCGACGGCATGGTCCCGTCGGAGCTTTTCGATCCGGAGGCCGGATTTCATTCGGTTGTGCCACCCTCGAAAACGCTTGGCTCTTCAAGGAGGCGAGCGAGGCGCACCAGTGGCTTGGGAGAGGCGTCCAGCGCGACCTGAAAGGCCTTCCACTGCTCGGCGTCCAGGCCGAAGCGCCGGCGATCGGCCAGTGCCTCTTCGGCTCGGGCCAACGCGCTTTCAAGAACGAACTCACTAACAGACCGCCGTGAAGCAATCGCTGCCGTCTGCAGCGTGCGCTTCGCGGCCGGAGTCAATCTCAGGTCGAGCTTTTCGGTCCGAGTTGTCGGTGTTGGCATCGTCTGTCCTCTCCTGATTGTGAAAGGCATCTTATCTGCGCCGCCAGACATTGTCACGACATTTCGTCTTGAGCGTTGAGACGAACGGCGGGAGCACCCCAGCAGGACGAGACGCACAGGAGGCGGAGGCGACGCCGGCGACAATTCTCCTCGAGAAGGCAGGTCCGAGGAACCGGACGAGAAGATGACACTGCCGGCGCGTTACATCTGCCCTCGCGCCGGCGAGTTCTGGAGACATCCCCTCCCTGCGTTGCACGCTGGGGACGGGCGGGTCGGCGGAGGGGGGCCGACCTTCCCCCCTGGAGACGGTCCACGTGCGGGCGATGCTCCGGGGTGTGAGGCAACGCGTGCACTGCGGAGCCCTGTGCAATACGCGACCCTCCGGCGCACCACGCGTGCCGAAGGCAACCCCCGCGCCGCCTCTCGCTGGACTCTCCGTGACCGTTCGGGATATACAGAGGGCTTCCTTGGGGCCGGGGAGCGGCCCTCTGTCGCCAGAATCGCGGAAGGTCATGCAGCCCAAGCCCGCCAGCGCCGGAGACGCCCGGTTCGACTCGGTCGTCAGCCCCCAGGTCCTGGACCTCAAGCCCTACGCCCCCGGCAAGCCCATCGACGAGCTCCGGCGGGAGCGTGGGCTCGCGCGCATCGTCAAGCTGGCGAGCAACGAGAACCCCGTGGGGCCGAGCCCGGCCGCCCTGGCTGCGCTGGAGCGGGAGGCAGGCCGCCTGAACCGCTACCCCGACGGGTACGGCTTCGAGCTCAAGGAGGCCCTGGCGCGTCGGTGGAACGTCTCGCGGGACAACCTCGTGCTCGGCAACGGCTCGTCGGAGGTCATCGAGATGATCGTCCGGCTCCTGGTGCGCCCCGGCCGGGCCGTGGTGGTGGCGAGCCCTTCCTTCAGCATGTACGAGATCACGGCGCGCGCGCAGGGCGGGGTGGTGCGGCGGGTTCCGCTGCGGGAGCACGCGGTGGACCTGGAGGGGATCCGCCGGGCCGTGGACGGGGACACGGCGCTCGTGATCCTGGGCAACCCGAACAACCCCACCGGCACCATCTTCCGCCGGCGGGAATGGGAGCGGTTCCTCGCGGAGATGCCGGCCCACGTGGGCATCCTGCTCGACGAGGCCTACGCCGAG
>CAZJSF010000291.1:0-2008 GCA_964548515.1 uncultured Thermodesulfobacteriota bacterium | reverse complement strand
GCGGGAGACCGACCACGACCGCAAGCTCAAGCGCGACGCCCTGGGGCATCCGCTGGTGAGGGACGCCCTCGAACTCTTCGAGGGCGACGTAGAGGACGTGAAACTGAGGAAGCCCTGAGCCCGCAGGGCTCGGGGGGAGGAGGCGAGAGGTGAAGGGGCTCGGCAACATGATGCGCCAGGCGCAGCAGATGCAGAAGCGCATGGCGCAGGTGCAGGAGGAACTGGCGTCCAAGACCGTCGAGGCCACGGCCGGGGGAGGGATGGTGCGCTGCGTGGTCACCGGGAAGCAGGAGGTGCGCTCCCTGACCATCGAGCGCGAGGTGGTCGACCCCGACGACGTGGAGATGCTCCAGGACCTGGTCCTGGCCGCGGTGAACGAGGGGATCAAGAAGAGCCAGGAGATGGTTTCCGAGGAGGTGGGGCGCATCGCCGGGGGCATGGGGCTCAACCTGCCGGGGCTCTTCTGAGTTGCCCATGACCTTCGGTCGCCCCGGGGGATGAAGACGAGGGCTGGTTCGCCCTCACGCCAGGCCCCTCTCCCCGGGGGAGAGGGCATTCGAGGAAAGCGGTCTTCTTTACGAGCGCTGCGCGGCCCGGGGCCGCGCGGGAGGGGATGCCGTGGCGCGACGGGGACTGGTCATCGTCCACACCGGGGAAGGCAAGGGGAAGACCACCGCCGCCCTGGGCCTGGCCCTGCGGGCCGTGGGGCAGGGGCTGCGGGTCTCCATGGTCCAGTTCATCAAGGGCTCGTGGAAGTACGGGGAGCTGAAGGCCCCGGAGTTCCTGCCCGGGTTCGAGATCCAGCCCATGGGCCGGGGCTTCGTGGGGCTCGGGGGCGAAGCGCCGCACCCCGAGGACGTGGCGCTGGCCGCCGAGACGTTCCGGGTGGCCCGGGAGAAGGTCCTGTCGGGCGACTACGACATGGTGATCTTGGACGAGGTGAACTACGCGGTACACTACGGGCTCGTCGCCGTGGAGGACTTGCTGGCCCTGCTGCGAGACAAGCCGCCCGCGGTGCACGTCGTGCTCACGGGGCGCGGCGCGCGGCCGGAGGTGGTGGAGGTGGCGGACCTGGTCACCGAGATGCGGGAGGTGAAGCACCCCTACCGCGCGGGGGTGAAGGCGCAGAAGGGCGTGGAGTTCTGACGAGGGAAGCCCCGGCGGCCGCGCACCGCGGGACGCCGGGAACGGGCGGCGCCGGTTTCGCCGACGCGAACGCGAGGAGGCGGAGCATGTCCATCAGCGAGAGGAAGCGGGAGATCAAGCGGCGCAGGCACCGCCGGAAGGAGCGGCTCAAGGAGCGGGCCGCCGAGCGGCAGGCGGAGGCCGGAAAGGCCAAGAAGAAGTAGCCCACCCGGGGCCCGGCCCCCGCCGGGCCCCGGCCGTTTCGCGGCGGGAGGAAGGGATCGCGGTGGGGTACCCCCGACTCACCCCCCAGGCCCTGGAGCTGCTGGAGATCCGCTACCTGCAGCGGGCCCCGGACGGCTCGCTGGCCGAGGACGCCGAGGGGTTCTTCCGGCGGGTCTCCTCCGCCGTGGCCGGCGCCGAGGCGCGCCTGGGAGGCCGGGCCGAGCCCAAGGCCGAGCGCTACCACGACCTGCTCCGGAGCCTGCGCTTCCTCCCCAACTCTCCCACCCTCATGAACGCGGGCACCGCGGTCGGGCAGCTGGCGGCGTGCTTCGTCCTGCCCCTGGAGGACTCCATCGAGTCCATCTACGGTTCGCTGCGCAACATGGCGCTCATCCACAAGAGCGGGGGCGGCACCGGCTTCAGCTTCTCCCGGATCCGCCCGGAGGGCGACGTGGTGGGGAGCACCGGGGGCACCGCCTCGGGCCCCCTGTCCTTCCTCGAGCTCTTCGACACCTCCACCCGGGTCATCCGCCAGGGCGGCCGTCGCCGGGGGGCCAACATGGCGGTGCTCCGGGTGGACCACCCGGACGTCCTCGCCTTCTGCCGGGCCAAGCTCGACGGACGGTTCCAGAACTTCAACCTCTCGGTGGGGTTCACC
>CAZJSF010000290.1:0-2034 GCA_964548515.1 uncultured Thermodesulfobacteriota bacterium | reverse complement strand
CGTCCACGAACGCCATGACCTTCTCCCCCAGGTCCAGGGCCTCGGCGGTGCCGTAGGGGACGCCCAGCCGGAAGAGCAGGTCGGCCCACCCCATGACACCGAGGCCGATCTTCCGGTTGCCCCGGGTCATGGCCGCGATCTCGGGCAGCGGGTAGCGGTTCACGTCCACCACGTTGTCCAGGAAGTGCACGGCCCGCCGGACGGTGCGGCGCAGGCGCTCCCAGTCGATCTCCCCGTCGCGCTCCATCAGCGCCAGGTTGACGCTGCCCAGGTTGCACGACTCGTAGGGCAGCAGGGGCTGCTCGCCGCAGGGGTTGGTGGACTCGATGGGCCCGAGCTCCGGGGTCGGGTTGTCCCGGTTCATCCGGTCGATGAACACGATGCCCGGCTCCCCCGTGGCCCACGCCTCGTCGACGATGCGGTCGAAGACCTCCCGCGCGGGCAGCCGCCCCACCGCCTTGCCGTCGCGCGGGTTCACGAGGTCGTACTCGCCGTCCGCCTCCACGGCCTCCATGAAGTCCTCGGTGAGGGCCACCGAGAGGTTGAAGTTCGTGAGCACCGACGTGTCGGACTTGACGGAGATGAACTGGTGGATGTCCGGGTGGTCCACCCGGAGGATGCCCATGTTGGCCCCCCGCCGGGTGCCCCCCTGCTTGATCATCTCCGTGGCGGTGTCGAAGACCTTCATGAAGCTGATCGGTCCCGAGGACACCCCGCTCGTGGAGCGGACGAGGTCGTTTCGCGGCCGCACGCGGGAGAAGCTGAACCCCGTGCCGCCCCCCGACTTGTGGATCAGGGCCGTGTTCTTCACGGCCTCGAAGATGCTCTCCATGCTGTCCTCCACCGGGAGGACGAAGCAGGCGGAGAGCTGCCCGAGCTCGCGGCCCGCGTTCATCAGCGTGGGGGAGTTGGGCATGAACTCCAGGCGCGACATGAGGTCGTAGAAGTCGGCGGCCGTCCGGTCCACGTCGGCGTCCGGGTCGTAGAGACGATCGGCCTCGGCGACGGCCCGTGCCACCCGGGCCAGGAGCTCTCGGGGGGTCTCCGTCGGGCGCCCGTTCGCGTCCTTCGTCAGATACCGCTTCTCCAATACCGTCACGGCGTTCGCGGAGAAGGCGGGTTCTCGCTCCATGGGGATGACGCGGGCGGCGGACTCGGGCATGGGACCCTCCGAAAGGCTACGATATTTTGTGTGGGAGGCGCGATCATACCGCTACGGGTTGTGGTCGTGTCAAGGGCGGCTGACGAAAAAAACGGGCGACCCGAAGGTCGCCCGTGGCTGTCGTTCGCGCGCCCGGAGAGCGGCTCAGTCCTTCGCCGCCGCCTCCGTTTCGGGGGGCTTCGCCTCCTTCTCGGGGGCGGCCGCGGGCTCCTTCTCTTCCTTCTTTCGGGGGGCCTTCCGGGCCGGGGCGTCCTCGGCCGCCGCTTCCTTCTTCTCGGCGCGGGCCGCGGCCGGCTTCGCCGCCGCCGTCGGCTCGGCCTCGGGCGGCTCCGGCTCCACGAGCGGCGGCTCCTCCGCGTGGGGCACCGAACCCTCGGTCCAGACCTCTTCCTCCTCCTCGCCCTCGGCGAAGTGCTTGCGCGCGCGGCTCAGGCGGGCGATGGCGTCGCGCAGGCGGTCCACCTCCTCCTTGTTCTGGCGCACGTTCTCCACGAGGATGCGGACCTCCTCCTCGCCGAGGATGCCGGGCTGCTCGTTGATCACCGCGTTGTACACCAGGTTCCCGAGGTCCCGGAGGTCCGCCTTGATCTCCTTCTGCAGGGCCGCGGTGCGCATGCGCTTCTTCAGGATGCGGCTCTGCTTCGTCGTCTCGAAGGCGAGGATGGACAGGCCCCGCTGCGTCTTCCGGAGCAGGTTGTCTCCCTGCGTCGCCATGGGGGGTCTCCTTTCGCTTTTCGGCGGGAATTCGGCCTTCCCCGGGCGAACCGGGGAGGGGCGAATCTAAACGCTGCCCCCACCGGTGTCAAGGCGCGGCGCGGGGTCAGGAACTCGACGAGGGCAAGCGCAGGGAGTGCCCGGCGTCGCCGAGGTGT
>CAZJSF010000289.1:0-2038 GCA_964548515.1 uncultured Thermodesulfobacteriota bacterium | reverse complement strand
ACGTCCAACAGGGGGCACACTGGGCCCGGCGTCCGGTCCCGGACCGTGCCCCCGAAGAAGGGAGTCTCTCCCACGGGCGTCACCGGCCCGCGGGTTCGGCTCCCTCGAGCACGTCCAGTTCCCCCCCCGGGGTCCACCCCATCCGGCGGCTGGTGCGCTCCCGGAGGCGGGAGTACCCGAGGTAGAGCGCCGGCACCACCCCCAGGGTGAGGACCGTGGAGAGCGCGAGGCCGAAGATGATGGCCACGGCCATGGACTGCCACCACTGGGACGACTCGGTGTTGTACTGGAAGGCCAGGTTGGCGAAGTCGACGTTGAGCTTCAGGGCCATGGGCACGAGGCCGAGGATCGTGGTGGTCGCGGTGAGCAGCACGGGCCGCAGGCGGATCATGCCGGCGGTGACCACCGCCTCCCGGGCGCTCTGGCCCCGGGCCTGGAACTGGCGGATGGCGTCGAGGAGCACGATGGCGTTGTTGACCACGACGCCGGCCAGCGAGATGACCCCGATTCCGCTCATGATGATGCCGAAGGGCATGCGGAAGACGAGGAGGCCCGCGAAGACCCCGATGAGGGAGAGCACCACGGAGCACAGGATGATCCCGGGCACGAGCACGGAGTTGAACTGCAGCACGAGGATCATCGCGATGAGGAAGAGCGCCACCAGGAACGCCTCCTGGAGGAACGCCGTGGACTCGGCCTGCTCCTCGGCCGCGCCCCCGAAGCCGTAGGTGATCCCCGGAGGGAAGGGGAAGGCGCGCACCTTCTCCTGGAACGCGGCCCGCACATCGGCGTCGGCGCGCACCCAGGGCTCGACCTCGGCCCCGACCGTGACCACCCGTTTGCGGTCCAGGTGGCGGATGGCCACCGGCCCGGGCACGAGCACGGCCGACGCCACCGACGCCATCGGGACCGAGCCGCCGGAGGCCGTGGGGATGGCGACGTTGGCCAGCCGCCGCGTGTCGAGGCGGAAGCGCTCGGGCACGCGGAAGAGGATGTCCTTCTCGTCGTCGCCGTGCCCCACCGTGCCCGAGCGCAGCCCGCCCACGCTCATCTGGAGCACTTGGCCGACGCTGGCCTGGTCGAGCCCGAGCATCCCGGCCCGCGCCCGGTCCACCGCCCACTCCAGGGTGGGCTGGGCCGTGGACGCGTCGTCGGTGGGCTCGGCCACCCCGTCGGTGTCGGCCATGAGCCCCTTGACGTCGCGCACGACGGCGGTCATGCGGTTGAGGTCGTCGCCGAACAGGTCCACCGACACGGCCTTGCCCGTGGGCGGCCCCTCCTCGGGCTTCACCACGTCGTACTGGGCGCCGAAGAGCGGCAGGGCCACCCGCCGGCCCGACCGGTCGAGGCCCTCCACCCGGGCGCGCATCTCCGCCAGCGTGTCGGAGGTGCTCTCGGTCTGGTAGTCGCGGTCCGCGAACTCCACCCGCACCTTCACCGGGCCCAGCCCCTCCTCGCCGAACCCCCCTCCGCCCTCCTCGAGCCCCACGGTCACCGTGGCGTGCTTGAGGTTCTCCACGGGCCGGTCGTACCCGCTCCCGGGGCGTCCGAAGAGCCGGTCCTCCAGGGCGCGGCTCAGCCGGTCGGACTCCTCCAGGGAGACCCCCTCGGGCGGCTTGACGCTCGCGATCACGAACTTGGGGTCGAGGGCCGGGAAGAACTCCGTCCCCAGGCCGAAGACCCCGTAGAGGGAGAACGAGAGCACCAGCACGGCGGAGGCGGTCACCAGGGTCCACGCCGGCCGGTCGAGCAGGAACTCCAGCGCCCGGCCGTACCACAAGGCGAGCCGGTAGGTGGGCCGCTGGGACTCGGGGTCGATGCCGGCGGTGCCCTTCACCCGCACGAAGAAGGCCGCGAGGGTGGGGTTGATGACGAGCGCGACGAAGAGCGAGGAGGTGAGCACGATGATGACGGTCTTCGGCAGGTACCCCATGAACTCGCCCATGACACCGGGCCAGAAGAGCATGGGAAGGAAGGCACCCACGGTGGTGGCGGTGGAGGAGATAACCGGCCACGCCACCTCGCTCGTCCCCACCAG
>CAZJSF010000288.1:0-2053 GCA_964548515.1 uncultured Thermodesulfobacteriota bacterium | reverse complement strand
GCACCTGAGCCCCGCCTCGGGCTCGGGTTCGGCGAACCTGACGATCACGGTGGATGAGGAAGTCTTGCGGAAGGCGCGTATCCGGGCTCTGGAGACCGGTACGTCCGTGAACGCGTTCCTCAAAGAGGCATTGGAGGTCTTTGCGGGCGCGAGAGCGCGGGAGCAGGAGGCGGTCGAGGACCTGATCACCTTGTCGCAGCATGCGCGCGCACGCAGTGGGGGGCGCTCGTGGACGCGCGACGAACTGCACGAGCGCCAGCCGTGAGGTCGTTCTTCGATACGAACGTGCTCGTATATCTATTCGACGGGGATTCCCCCGAGAAGCAGGGGGCAGCGCGGGAGTTGGTGCGGCAGGAGACGGCTGATGGCCGGGCTGTACTGAGCACGCAGGTGCTTCAAGAGTTCTATGTTGCCATCACGCGGAAGCTCGCGGTGCCGGTGCCGCCGCCGACGGCCCTGCAGGCCTTGGCCGACCTCTGTGCCCTCCCTGTGGTCCAGGTGGACAAGGACCTCGTGCTGCGCGGTGCCCGACGGTCGCAAGCGGGTGGCTTCTCGTTCTGGGATGCCCTCATTGTCGAGGCGGCGCTGCAAGCCCGAGCCACCACGTTGTGGACCGAAGACCTCCAGCACGGGCAGAAGGTGGACGCACTCCGGATCGCCAATCCTTTTCGATGAGCGTCCCCGGATATCTCCACAGCGACCGGGGCAACGGGAGGCAGCGAGGGGCGGCTGCCCCGTTTCTCGCCGGGCATGCGTCTTTGGGTCGAGCCGAGGGTGGACCGGGCCGGATCTCCCTTCGAGGCGAGGGTGCCGCAGCGCGGACCTGGAGGCGTTCGGCGCCACGGTTTTCGACCGGTCCGCGCCACACCTGCTTCTTGCCGGAGTGACGGCGTCCGGGCGCTGCGCAGAGGCTGCGCCTTGCCTCGCGGGGACGACGGGTGATATCCTCCGCGGTTCCGAACATCCGGGCCGTACGTCGGACCGCACCGAGGAGAAGCCATGAAGGAAGGCATCCATCCCAACTACGAGAAGTCGGTGGTGACCTGCAGCTGCGGCAGCACCTTCGAGACCCGGTCCACGCGGCCGGAGATCAAGACCGAAATCTGCTCCGAGTGCCACCCGTTCTTCACGGGCAAGGAGAAGATGCTCGACACCGCCGGGCGGGTCGACCGGTTCCTCCGCAAGTACGGCCAGCAGAAGAAGACGTAGTGCCGATGGTCCCGGCTGCCCGGGTTCTCGGCCACACGCCGGACCCCGAGCGCACGGTCGCGCTGGCCGCGAGGCTCTGCTACTCGCCGCGCGGCATCGGAGACCTGGCGAGGGACCTCTCCGACGACGAGGTCGGGTCCCTCCTGGGCAAGCTCCGCTCCATGGGCCACCTGTCCGCGCTGGAACACGCGCAGTTCGTCTTCGGCGTGGAGGGCATCAGCCGGGCCTGTTCGCACCAACTGGTGCGGCACCGGGTCGCCTCCTACTCCCAGCAGAGCCAGCGCTACGTGACCCTGCGGGAGGTGAACGCCGTGGTCCCGCCGAGCGTGGAGGCGCGGCCGGAGGTGGCGGAGGCCTTCCGGGAGAGGCTGGAGGAACTCTGGGCCTTCTACGCCCGGATGGTGGACGACGGCATCCCCGCCGAGGACGCCCGGTACATCCTGCCCAACGCGTGCGAGACCAAGATCGTGGTCTCCATGAACGCCCGGGAGCTCCACCACTTCTTCTCCCTGCGCCTGTGCCGGCGGGCCCAGTGGGAGATCCGGGCGCTGGCCCTGTGCATGCTCCGGGCCGCGGCTCCCCTCGCGCCGCGCCTCCTCTCCGGCGCCGGGCCGGGCTGCCTCCGGGGGCGCTGCCCCGAGGGGGCCTACGCCTGCGGCGAGGCCGAGGACGTCCGGCGCGAGTTGGAGGCGGTCTTCTCTCCCTGAACGTTCCCCACCGCGAGGCGCACGTGGACATCACCGAGAAGCTCGCGGAGGTCGAAGGCCGCTACGATCGTCTCACCCGCGAACTGGCCGATCCCGGTTCCCTGTCGAACCTCGAGGCCTACCGCCGCCTGACGCAG
>CAZJSF010000287.1:0-2058 GCA_964548515.1 uncultured Thermodesulfobacteriota bacterium | reverse complement strand
TGATGCCTTTCGGCGATTTCACACGGCCGACGGTCAGGTGGGCCCGGAACGGCCGGTCCTCCCTGGCGATCCCCAGGGGTTGCAGACGGCCCTCCAGCGCGAGGGCGCCGCGCGCCAGCGCCGCCTTGTCTCCGGCGAGGCCCACCCAGAGCACCCGGGCTCGCGCCGCGGAGGGGAAGGCCCCCAGTCCGGCCGGCCGCAGGGAGAGCGGTCCTCCGACGCCCAGAGGCTCGGAGAGCGCCTCCGCCACCCGCTGGAAACGCTCCGGCTCGATCTCGCCGAGGAACTTGAGCGTCAGGTGGAGCGTGTGGCGCCCCGCCCACCGGGCGTCCAATCCGCCTGCGCGCAGTTGCCCCTGCAGCGCGAGGAGGTCGTCGCGCACCGGGTCGGGGAGGTCCGCGGCGACGAAGCACCGGATTCGGCTCACCTCCCCTCCTCCGCGGCCCGGACCAGCCGCTCCAGCACCGCGTCGGCCGCCGCGGCCTTCACCGCCGCCCGGTCTCCTCCGAGCCGCAGGCGCTCCGTGCGCACCCGGCCCGGCGACCCCCAGGCGACCCACACGGTGCCGACCGGCTTCTCCGGGCTCCCCCCGGAGGGCCCCGCGATGCCGGTCACGGCCGCTCCCAGACGCGCCGAGGTCGCCTCGAAGAGGCCGTCGAGCATGGCCCGCGCGCACGCCTCGGAGACGGCGCCGTGGTCGGCGAGCAACTCGGGGGGTACGCCGAGCAGCCTGGTCTTCGAGCGGTTGGAGTAGGAGACCACCCCGCACTCGAAGTAGGCCGAACTCCCGGCCACCTGGGTCACGCGGTGCGCGATGAGCCCCCCCGTGCACGACTCCGCGAGGGCCAGGGAACCGCCGGTCGGCCCCAGGAGCGCTGCCAGCCTCTCTTCCGGAGGGATCGCCACGGCTTCCTCGGGAAAGTCGGGTCCTCCGCCCGGGCAGTCGACCCTAGAAAGCCCCCGCCCGGTGGAGCATCTCGAGCACCGCCCGCGCATAGAGGCCGGCGGCCACGTCGTCCAGGAGAATCCCCCACCCGCCCGGGAAGTGCCGCTCGATCCACCGGATCGGCGGGGGCTTGAGTATATCAAACAGGCGAAAGAGGACGAAAGCCAGCGCCATCGAAACCGCGGTCGGGGCGAGCAGAGCCGATGCGAAGCAGAATCCGACGATCTCGTCGAGGACGATCCAGCCCGGGTCGTCGCGGCCGTCCGCCTCGGCGGCCCGCCCGCACACGACCGCCGCCGTGGGCACGGCGACCGCCAGCAGGAGGAGTTGGGGGAGGGCGGGGAGGTTCGCCAGGGCCCAGGCGATGGGGATGGCGAGGAGCGTTCCGGCGGTCCCCGGCGCCCGGGGGCAGTACCCGGCGCCCAGGCCGGCGGCGAGGGCGCGGAGCGCCCGGTCGGTCATCGCGTGGCCGGACCCTGCACCTTGGGTTCCGGCAGGCAGGAGGGATGCAGTCTGAGGAACGCCTCTACGCATTCGGGATCAAACTGGCTGCCCGAATACTTCCTGAGTTCGTTCTCGATCTTCTCGTAGGGTTGGGGGTCACGGTAGATCCTCTTGGCACTCATGGCCTCATAGGTGTCTGCGACGGCCATGATTCGGGCCTCGAGGGGAATCTCGTGCCCAGAGATCCCGCCTGGATACCCTGAGCCATCCCACCATTCGTGGTGGTGGTACACGATCTTCGGGACGCCTTTCAGGAACGAGATCGGCTGCAGGATCTTCATCCCGGTTGCCGGATGCTTCCGGATGACAGCCATCTCGTCGGCGTCGAGCGGGCCTGGCTTGTTCAGGATCGCCGTGGGTGTCCCGATCTTTCCGATGTCGTGAAGCTTCCCAGCCTGCCGGAGGCGCCCATACGTGTCGTCGTCCACCCCCATGACCTCCGCGATCAGGCCGCAGACCTCGGTGACCCGCTCGGAATGCCCCCGGGTATACAGGTCCTTGGCCTCCACAGCCTCAGCCAGGCTGTTGATCGTGTCGCGCAGTGCCGTCTCCAAGTCGGAGTAGAGCAGGGCGTTCTCCAGGCTCGAGGCCGCGCGGTCGCCGAGGAC
>CAZJSF010000286.1:0-2092 GCA_964548515.1 uncultured Thermodesulfobacteriota bacterium | reverse complement strand
GGTGGCGTCGAAGGCGCCCAGGGGGCGGAGCCTCCCGAAGCGCCCGGCCGGCGGCGACGGGGGCTCCCCTTCGTGCCCCCGCCGGGCGAAGAGCCCCCCGGCCCCGGGCGTCGGCGCCCGGAACCCCGCACCTGCCCCCCCGGCGCGGCGGGCGTACTCCCCCAGCGCTTCGGCCACCCCCGCGATGCGGGCGGTCCCCGACCCCTCGGCGGGCCGGGCTCCCGCGCCCCACGCGGCCGAGGGCCGATCCCGGAGGTCGGCGCCGAGACTCCCGGGGCCGGCCCAGGGGGCCGCCGACAGGGCCTCGGCCGTGCGGCCGGCCACCCACCGGAACACCCGCCCCTCGTCGCGGAAGCGGACCTCCCGCTTGGCCGGGTGCACGTTCACGTCCACCTCCTCGGGAGGGACCTGGAGGAAGAGCGTGGCGACGGGGTAGCGCCCGCTCTCCAGGAGCCCCCGGTACCCCTCCAGCAGGGCGCGCAGGAGCAGGCGGTCCTGCACGGGCCGCCCGTTCACGAAGAGCCGCAGCCCCTTGCGGTGCCCCCGGCCCTCGTGGGGCGGCGCGAAGGCCAGGGCGTAGCCCCAGCCGCCCGACTCGGCCCGGGCCCAGTGGATGCCCGAGGGGGCCTCGGCCCCCACCACCTCGCGCACCCGCTCCTCGACCGGCTGGTCGGGCGGCACCGCCAGGAGCAGCCGGTCGCCGCTGCGAAGCTCGAAAGCCGCCTCGGGGTGGGCCAGGGCCAGCTGCGTGACGATCTCCACGCAGGCCCGGAGCTCCGTGGCGTCGGCCTTGAGGAACTTCCGGCGGGCCGGCACGTTGAAGAAGAGGTCCGACACCTCCACCCGGGTGCCGCGGGCGGCCCCCCGGGCCTCGGCGGAGACGATCCGCCCTCCCTCCGCCACCACCTCGGTCCCCTCGGCGGCCCCCTCCGGGCGGGTCAGGAGCCGGAAGCGGCTCACAGAGGCGATGCTCGGCAGCGCCTCCCCGCGGAAGCCCAGCGTCCCGATGCGCTCCAGGTCGTCGGCCGAGACGAGCTTGCTCGTGGCGTGGCGCTCCAGGGCGGCCAGGGCGTCGTCCCGCCCCATGCCCTCGCCGTCGTCCTCCACCTCCACCCGGGCCTTGCCCGCGGTCTCCAGCCGCACGCGCACCCGCCGGGCGCCCGCGTCCAGGGCGTTCTCCACCAGTTCCTTCACCACGCTCGCCGGTCGTTCCACCACCTCGCCCGCGGCGATGCGGTTGGCCACCTCGGCGGAGAGCACGCGCACCTTTCCCATGGCAACCTCCGCGCCGGACTCTAGCACCCGTGTCTCGGCCGTCTCAAGGCCGCGCTCCCGCCCCGGCGCCAAGCGGCGGGAGGCAGCCATGGAACGGGCGCGGCCCCGCGCACCCCGGCACAGTCTTTCACCAGCCCCGTTCGTTAACCCGGTCAACGCCATTAACAATGTCCGTGCCCGTCCAGACCCTGCAAGTCGCGGAGCCCCGCCACCGCAGCCCGGCGCAAGTACCCGTGCCGTCCCCCGCGCGTTCTCCGCTACACAAGCCGCGCCGGGCTTGAAAAAAGATGCTTGAATCGCGCATCCCCGGTCGCTATACTCCGGCGCCAAACTAGGGGTGAGCTCGGCTCCACGGGCGGAGGCACCCCCGGAGATGCCGTACGGAAGCGGAAAAATCGTGGCAGGGCGGCGCTTGACACAGGATTTCAACCGTTGTTATGCTCCGCGACCAACCGCGTCTTTTCGCTCCCATTGCGAAGAGGCCGCAAGGCCTGTTGGACCATAGAGGGAGATGGCGGCAGCGTTTTTGGATCCGCTCCACTCTGACAAAAGGAGGTGAGACCGGAGAACCGAAGGTGGCATCTCGACGATTCAAAGCCAATTCACCAAGGGTTGGGTCAACCAGCACAGGAGGAATGGGATGAAGAGAAAGATCCTTGCCGTACTCTGCACCACCGTGGCCATCGGCATGGCCACCGCGTCCTTCGCGAAGGACCACGAGCTCAACGGGTTCTTCCCGGCGCGCGGCATCTGGACCCACTCCGGCCTCGGCGCGGCCCCGAGCCCCGCCCCGCTCGACGTGCAGCGGCGATCTCAC
>CAZJSF010000285.1:0-2111 GCA_964548515.1 uncultured Thermodesulfobacteriota bacterium | reverse complement strand
GCGTGGGCTCCCCGGTGGCCGCGGCCTCGTCCGCCTCGGTCTCCCCCTCCAGCACCTCGCCGTCGGCCGGGAAGCGCTCGCCGGGCCGCACCAGCACCGTGTCGCCCCCCTCCAGGGCCGAGCTCGGCACCTGGCGCAGGGCCTCGCCCTCGACGCGGTTCGCGCAGTCTGGGACGAGCCGCAGCAGCCGGTCGATGCCGGCCGACGCCCTGCGGCGGGCCCCCAGCTCGAACAGCCGCCCCGCCAGGACGAGGGTCACGATCATCGCGGCGGAGTCGAAGTACACCTCCCGCCCCGCGGCCAGGGCGTACAGGCTGTACCCGTAGGCGGCCCCCACGCCCAGGGCGATCAGGAGGTCCATGTCGGCGGCGCGGTTCGCCAGGCTCCGGCGGGCGCCGGCGAAGAACGGCGCGCCCCCGTAGAGAACCACGGGGGTCGCCACCGCGGCGGCCATCCACTGGAGCAGTTCCCGGCTCGCGGCGTCCATGCCCTGGAAGTACCCAGCGTAGAGGGCCAGGGAGTAGCCCATGAGCTGCATGGACAGGAAGGCGGACGTCCCGAAGCGGAAGAGGAGCCGGCGCCGCTCGTCCCGGGCGGCGAGGGCGGCCGCGTCGGCGGTGTAGGGCCGGGGGAGGTAGCCGATGCGGGCGATGGTGCGGAGGATCTCCGCCGGGGCGACCGCCCCGGGGTCGTAGAGCACGCGGACTTGGTGGGTGGCGAAGTTCAGGCGCGCCCGCTCCACGCCGGGCACGCGCCCCAGGAGGTGCTCGAGCAGCCACACGCAGCTCGCGCACCGGATCCCCTCCACCAGGGCGGAGATCTCCGTGCCCCCGTCCCCCTCGCGCACGAAGGCGGAGAGGTACTCGGCCCCGTACTCCGTGTCGAAGACGCCTTCCGGGGTGCCGCCGCTCCGCCAGCGGCGGGTCCGGTAGAAGTCCCCGAGGCCCGCGCCGTGGATGATGCGGTAGGCGCCCCGGCAGCCCTGGCAGCAGAAGGCCATGGAGCGGCCGCCCACCTCGTCCTCCACCCGCTGATCCGGGGGGATCGGCAGCTGGCAGTGTTCGCAGGGCTCTCGGGCCGGGGTCACGGGGCCGGGGGATTCAGGAGGACGGGTTTCTCGACCCGGGTGCCGTCCCGCTCCACGCGGAGCACGCCCGAGACCGGAGCGGCGAGCCCGGAGGGGAGCGCGGCCCCGTAGACCCCGGGTTCGCCTTCCCCGAGCGGCAGGGCCGGCGGGGCCGTGCCCCGCAGGCGGAACTCCACGGCGGCTCCGGTGAGGGCGCTGCCGCTCCCGTCGAGGACGCGCAGGCGCAGCGTCCTGCCGTCGAGCTCCGGCGCCAGCCGCCAGTCGGCCCCCGCGTCGCGGTCGTGGTGGAGGCCGCGGGCGTAGTAGGCGGGGTCGCTCACCGGGCTCACCCCGTGGACGGCCCGCCACACGGACCACCCCATGAGCGAGGCGAAGGCCGCCCCGGCGGCGAGGAGGGCGAGGGGCCACCTAGCCATCGGGGCCTCTGGGGGCCCACGGCTCCACCGTGGCCTCGGCGGTCGCCGCCGTCCCGCTCTCGTCCACCAGGAGGAACGTCACGGGGTAGGGATCCCGCCTCGGCGGGACCACCAAGGCGAGATCCAGCGCCCGCCTCTCGCCGGGCCCCACGGCGACCTCCCCCGCCCCGGGCCCGCGGACCTCCAGCCTCGCCCCGTCGGGCCCCACGGCCTCGATGCGGAAGATCGACCCGTGACGGCTGCGGTTGGAGGCGAAGGCCTGGAAGAAGACCGCCCTGCCGCTCCCGTCCGCGACGGAGCGGGTCGCCACCGAGGAGCGGCGCACGCTCAGGCCGGCGGGGCTCGCCGAGGACGCCGAGAGCAGGAGCCCGGCGGTCACCGCGGCCGTGGCCAGGGCCAGGAGCCCGGTGCGGGCGGTGAGCAGGGCGCGCGCGCCCCGCGCGCCGGCCCCGAAGGTGTACCCGATGATGCCCGCCTCGCCCCGTCGGGCCATCACGTCGCGGCACGCGTCGAGGCAGCGGCCGCAGTTGATGCACTCCACCTGGTAGCCCTCCCGGATGTCGATGCCGGTGGGGCAGGCGCGCACGCACGCGCGGCACGCGATGCAC
>CAZJSF010000284.1:0-2169 GCA_964548515.1 uncultured Thermodesulfobacteriota bacterium | reverse complement strand
GGCGCGGGGTGCGGGTAGGCGACCTGCTCCACCCGGGTCCCCTCGAGGAGCGGCTGACCGACCTGCTCGAAGAGCGCAACGCCCTGCTCCGCCACTTCGGTGCCGAGCCCCTGGACGCGGGCCGCGTGTTCGAGGAGCTCGCGGCCCTGGGGGAGCGCCTGCGCCCCCACGTCGCCGACGTCACCGGCCGGGTCCAGCAGTGGGTCGCCGAAGGGCGCAACGTGCTGTTCGAAGGGGCCCAGGGCACCCAGTTGGACATCGACCACGGCACCTACCCGTTCGTCACCAGCTCCAACACGGTGGCCGGAGGCGCCTGCACCGGGGTGGGCCTGGGCCCCGGCGTCTTCCACTCCGTGGTCGGCATCACCAAGGCCTACACCACCCGCGTCGGCGCCGGGCCGTTCCCCACCGAGCTGCACGACGCCACCGGCGACCGCCTGCGCGACGCCGGCGCCGAGTTCGGTTCCACCACCGGCCGGCCCCGGCGCTGCGGCTGGCTGGACCTGGTGGTGCTCGGCGACGCCTGCCGCCTCAACGGTCTGACCGGGCTCGCGGTCACGAAACTCGACGTGCTGCAGGGCCTCGACGAGGTCCGGGTGTGCGTGGCCTACCGGCTCGACGGGCGCCCGGTGGACCGGGTGCCGTCGCGGGCCGAGGAGTTGGCGCGCTGCGAACCCGTCTACGAAACCCTGCCCGGGTGGCAGGAGGACATCGCCGGCGCCCGCTGCCTGGACGACCTGCCGGTCAACGCCCGGCATTTCCTCACCTACCTGGCGGAGTCGGTCGGGTGTCCGGTGGTTCTCGCATCGGTGGGCCCCGGACGCCAGGAGACCATCGAGGTGGCCGACCCGTTCGCGCAGACGGGCGCCGCCGGCGCTTGACACGGCCGGGGCCCGATCGGTATAAGTACCGACCTTCTGCGTGGGCCGTTAGCTCAGTTGGTAGAGCATCTGACTTTTAATCAGGTGGTCGCTGGTTCGAGTCCAGCACGGCTCACCAACGACGAAAAGGGTTTGTACCGGCATCTCGGGGCCGGGTGCCCGCCGGGCGCCGGGCACCTTGCTAAGCCCCTCACATAGCTTCGGAACGTCCGTCCCCATCGTCTAGCCTGGCCCAGGACACCGGCCTTTCACGCCGGCGACAGGGGTTCAAATCCCCTTGGGGACGCCAACAGCACAGTCGGGGTCTTACCGTCGCGTAAGGCCCCGATTTTTTGTTGGTTTCGGGGTTTCAAACCGTTCTCCATCAAACTCCAATCCGTCGGGGAAATTGTCCCCTGCAACCGCTGTCGATTCCCACATCAAGCAACCCCAGAGGTCGCCCAACCGCTGCCTAATGCTACCGGCTGTGTGCGCCCCGTGTGGCGTCGGCAGCTCGGGGCGGCGCGGCGGCTTGTGATAGACTCACGTGCAGGAGTTCGCCTGTACTCACTGTCGGCCCACCTGAGCAACTTCTTTGCGGTTCCACCCCGGGCGCTTCCACTCCAGAGAAAGACAGACCCAAAAGAGGTTCAGCACAGCACACCGGCGCACCATCGAGTACCCGGAATCCCTGCCCGATGCCTTACAGGAGACGCGGGAACAGTTCGAACAGGAAGCCAAGATGGCGATGGCAGGGGAGCTACGCGAGATGAAGCGCGTCGCCTCATGCACAGCTGTGGCTCTGGTCGTCATGGATCGGGTCGGCTTCTTGTTGAGTTTGCACCGCTACGGCGTTTCCATGTTCGACCTCACGGAGAATGAGTTCCAGTCCGATCTGGACAACGCCTAGCCCCTCCCTTGACGGAGGCAAGTAGCCGGCGAGGATCGTGGTAGGATGGAATCCGAAAGAATGAAGGAGACCCGCTTGGGAAGGAAGCACGCATGGTCCAAGCAATGCATACGGTCTTTGGTGGAAAGGCCTTCCGTCCGGAAGGACCGGTCCATCGGAAGCCGAGCACGCGGGTCCGAATTGTGAACGAGGTGCCGGAGGCCCGAGTGGAAGAACCGGACTCTTTCCTTGATACCGCGCGCAGCCTGCAACTGGAGGGACCGGCCGATGGGGCCGAGCGGTTCGAGGCGTACCTCTGCGACCGTCCGCGTTCGGCAGATGGCTAAGATCTTCCTCGACTCCGCGGGCTCTCATGTGCCGCGAGGAGAAGAGACCATGACCCTTGAGACCAACTTCCAG
>CAZJSF010000283.1:0-2185 GCA_964548515.1 uncultured Thermodesulfobacteriota bacterium | reverse complement strand
GCCTTCCTGAAGAATGCCCTCCTGCGCATCCTGCCCTACTTCGTCGGCACGACGGTCGTGGCCGTCGCGATCGGCATCGGCCTCACGCTCCTGATCCAGCCGGGGAAGTACATCGCCTCCGAGATGATCCGGGACGTGATGGAGGGGAGCGCGGTCCTCGGTGCCCAGGCACCTCCCGAGACGCTCCACCTGTCGGAGCGGCTGCTCCGGCTGATGCCCACCAACTACGTCCAGTCCGTTCTCGATCAGGACATGTTGGCCACGGTGATCCTGGCGCTCTTCATCGGGGTGGCGCTGACGGCGACCCGAGCGAAGACCGCCGACCTCAGGGGTTCTTCGAAGCCGTGCAGGAGATCTCGCTCACGGTCATCGACTGGGCCATGAGGCTCGCGCCCGTCGCCGTGTTCGGCCTCATCTGCAACATCACCATGCGCGTGGGCTTCGACGCCATCGCCGGGATGGCCGCCTACGTGGGGACGGTGCTCGGGGGGCTCGCCCTGCTCCTGGTCTTCTACCTCGTGCTCGCGGCGGTCCTGGGCAAGACCAATCCCCTCCGGTTCCTGGCGCGGATCCGCGAGGTCCAACTCCTGGCCTTCTCCACGTCCAGCTCCGCCGCGGTCATGCCGTTCTCCATGCAGACCGCGGAGAACCGGTTGGGCGTCGCCCCGTCGGTTTCCCGGTTCATCGTGCCCCTCGGGGCGACGATCAACATGGACGGCACCGCGCTCTACCAGGTCAGCGCCGCCATCTTCCTGGCCCAGGTGTACGGCGTGCAGCTGGGGTTTCTCGAGATCGCGACACTGGCCGCCACCACCGTCGGCGCGTCCATCGGGACGCCCAGCACGCCGGGGGTGGGGATCGTCATCCTGGCGACGATCCTCCAGGGCATCGGGATTCCTCCCTCGGGGATCGCGCTGATCATCGGGGTGGACCGCATCCTCGACATGAGCCGCACGGCGATCAACGTCACGGGTGACCTGACGGCCTGCACCATCATGAACCGGTGGCTTCGCCCCCCGAAGGGATAGCCCGCCCCCGTGCTCCGCGTAGCGAATCGTCCCGGCCCCTTGCCACGCCCGCAATTCCTCCCATACTGACCGCGGCGCGGACGCGCGAGAGCCGGGGAACCGCCCCCGGCCCCGGCCGCGGCGGGAGGAGCGGTCATGGCGCAGCACTCCGACGACAAGAAGGGTCAGAAGCCGCACAAGTGGCGGTTCTTCCGGGCGGGCGGGTTCGACCAGGTTCGGCTCGACGCGGCCGACGACCTGCGCCGCCTGGCGGAGCTCGACCCCAAGCTGTGGGTGGCGCTGAGCTGCCCGACCAGGGGGCTCGAGTTCGACGCCCGCACCCTGGACCTGATCGACACCGACCGCGACGGGCGCATCCGCGTGCCGGAGATCCTCGAGGCCGTGCGGTGGGCGTGCTCGGTGCTGCGCGACCCGGCGGACCTGACCAAGGGCGCGGCCGCGCTCCCGCTCTCCGCCATCGACGACGCCACGGAGGAGGGCAAGAGGCTGGTGGCGTCCGCCCGCCAGGTGCTCGTCAACCTCGGCAAGGAGGGGGCGGAGGAGATCTCCGTCGAGGACGTCGCCGACACGGCGCGCATCTTCGCCCAGACGCGGTTCAACGGCGACGGGATCGTGCCCGCGGACGCCGCGGAGGACGAGGCGGTGGGTAAGCTGATCGCCGAGGTCGTCGCCTGCCTCGGCGGGGAGCTCGACCGCAGCGGCAAGCCGGGGGTCTCCCGGGCTTCGCTGGAGCGCTTCTTCCGGGAGGCCGAGGCGTGCGCCGCGTGGTGGGCGAAGGCCGAGGGCGACGAGGCGCTGATGCCCCTGGGCGACGCCACGCCCGCGGCGGCCGACGCGGTGGCGGCGGTGCGGGGCAAGGTGGACGACTACTTCCTTCGGTGCTGCCTCGCGGCCTTCGACCCCCGGGCGGCCGGGGTGCTCAACCGGTCGGAGACGGACTACGCAGCCCTGGCGGCCAAGGACCTGACCGCGGCGGGCGACGAGATGGCCGCCCTGCCCCTGGCCCGGGTGGACGCGGGGACGCCCCTGCCCCTGGACCGGGGGCTCAACCCGGCGTGGGTCGGCCGGGTCGCCGCTTTCCGGGCGTCGGCGGTGGAACCGGTGCTCGGCGAGCGCGGCGCGCTGGACGAGGCCGCATGGGAGGAGCTCAAGGCCCG
>CAZJSF010000282.1:0-2200 GCA_964548515.1 uncultured Thermodesulfobacteriota bacterium | reverse complement strand
CCAGAGACTCGCAGGCCGCCGCGAAGGTGGCGGCGTTGCCCAGGGCCTGCACCACCAGGGGCAGCGACCGGGCCCCGCGGATGCGGCCCAGGCCGCGGACCGCGGCCACGGTGGCCCTCTCCGAGGGCCGCTCCCGCAGGATGCGGGCCAGGTAGCCCTCTGCCAGCGGGTTGCCCATCTCCCCGAGTCCCAGCAGCGCGGCCTGCTTCTCGGCCGACTCCCGCTGGGTGAGCAGTTCCCGCAGGCGCTCCTCCAGTTCCTCGCCGAGACTCAGCGCCGCCAGCAGCAACGCGACCCGCCCGGCCGGGCGGGCCTGGGGGTAGGCGGCCGCGTAGCGGGGGAAGGGCTGCACGCCCTTCTCCAGGACCTCCTCCAGGCTCAGCCACAGGTTTCCGGCGAGTTGCTGTTCCATGACGAGCGGCGCCGCGGGAACGGGTGTCGGGCGGACCAGGCCTGGGTGAGTATAGCAGAGTCGGACCGTCCGCCGACCCGGTGCCAGTTCGATGAAATCTTCGCAGTGGCGAGGGGAGTTTTCACCTGACCGTCCCGTCCGGGAGCCTCCGGTCGCGTTGCGAAACCGCGTTTTGCTCTGGTACGATCCTTGCTTTCCGTATGCCGGTCCGTGAACCCGTCCCGGGAGGAGTGCGCCATGAAGTACTGGGACCAGAAGTTCGAGACGACGTCCCTGGAGGAGATGGAGGAGTTCCAGGGGCGCAAGCTCCGTGAGACCGTCCGGTGGCTCTACGAGCGGGTCCCGTTCTCCAAGCGCAAGCTGGACGAGGCCGGGGTGAAGCCCGACGACATCCGGTCGCTCCGCGACCTGCCCCGGCTCCCCTTCACGGTCAAGACCGACCTGCGTGACAACTACCCCTTCGGGCTGTGCGCCGTGCCGATGAAGGACCTGGTGCGCATCCACGCCTCGTCGGGGACCACCGGCAAGCCCATCACCGGCCCCTACACGGCCGAGGACCTCGACCAGTGGGCCGAGTGCATGGCCCGGACCCTCTTCGCCCAGGGGGTGCGCTCCGACGACATCTGCCAGAACGCCTACGGCATGGGGCTCTTCACCGGGGGGCTCGGCTTCTACCTGGGGGTCCAGAAGATCGGCGCCTGCCTCCTGCCCACCGGCTCCGGGCTCACGGAGCGCCAGATCATGCTGATGAAGGATTTCGGGAGCACGGTCCTGTTCTCCACGCCGACCTACGCGCTCACCATCGCGGAGAAGGCCGACCAGATGGGCGTGGACCTGCGTGCGCTCCCGGTGCGCGTCGGTTCCTTCGGCGCCGAGCCGTGGACCGTGAAGATGCGCGACGAGATCGAGGCGCGCATGGGCATCACCGCCCACGAGGCCTACGGGCTCACCGAGATGATGGGGCCGGGCGTGGGGTTCTCCTGCGAGGCCCGCCGGCTGCACCTGAACGAGGACCACTGCTACCCGGAGATCGTCGACCCCTCGACCCTCGAGCCCCTGCCGCTCGGCAGCAAGGGCGAACTCATCTTCACGGCCCTGCAGCGCCGGGCCATGCCGCTCCTGCGCTACCGCACCCGAGACATCACCAGCCTCCACCGCGAGCCGTGCGAGTGCGGCCGCACGCTCGTCACCATGGAGAAGATCCTCGGGCGCTCGGACGACATGCTCATCATCTCCGGCGTCAACGTCTTCCCGAGCCAGATCGAGGCCGTCATCATGAACTTCCCGGAGGTCGAGCCCATCTACCAGATCCGGGTGTTCAAGAAGGGCTACCTGGACTCGATCAAGGTCGAACTCGAGGCCAAGCCCGAGGTGTACTCCCAGGGCAAGGAGGCGCTGGTCGCGCTGGCCAAGCGGGTCTCCAGCCGAATCCACGACGTCGTCGGCATCAACGCACCGGTGGAGGTCGTACCCCTGGGGACCATCGCCCGGAGCGAGGGCAAGGCGAAGCGGGTGATCGACGAGCGGAAGTGATCGAGGAGGTTCCTCTGACAATGGAGGGGCCCGGCCGAGCCGGGCCCCTCGTCGTTGGGGTTTGGCGACTGCCCTTGCGAACTTTGCCGTCTGGCATCGAACTGCTATCTTGGCGCGCCTCGGTTGCCGCGTATCGACAGGAGGTTCCCATGAGCCCGGGACGAGTCATCGCGCCTTTCCTCGCTGTCTCCCTCGCCGTGTCCGCCTGCGGGACGAGCGTCGTCGCGGTCCCGGCCGGCTCGGAGCAGGCGGGCC
>CAZJSF010000281.1:0-2215 GCA_964548515.1 uncultured Thermodesulfobacteriota bacterium | reverse complement strand
CGGGCGCCCTGGGCGAAGAACCCCGCGCCCTGCGCCCGGTGCTCGAGTACCTCGTGGGCCAGGGGCTGCTCCTGCGCACCAAGGAAGGCTTCTTCTTCGAGACGCGGCGTCTGGAGGAGTTGGCGGCCCGGGTGGTGGCACTGCTGCGATCCAAGGGGGAGATGGGGGTCGCCGACCTCAAGGAGCTCACCGGCACGACGCGCAAGTACACGGTGCCGCTCCTCGAATATCTGGACTCCCAGAAGGTGACCATGCGCCGAGGAGACGTGCGCGTCCTCGGGCCGCGGGGAAGGGGCTGATGGGAGCGGTCTCCTGGGGAGCGCTGAGCTACCGCGCGGGCCGACTCGAGCCGACCGACGTGCGGGTGGTGGAGGAGGTGCCGCTGACCCTCGTCGTCAACGGCCGCCAGTTGGTGACGCTGCTGACGCTGGGGGACCACCCCCTCGAGCTGGCCGTCGGTTTCCTCCGTTCCGAGGGTTTGCTCCGGGGGCGCGGCGACCTCGTGGAGTGGCGGGAGGAGCCCGGAACCGTGCACCTGCGCATCGAAGGGCTCGGCACGGCGATGGAGCGCCTCTTCGAAACCAGGACCGTCACGACGGGCTGCGGCAAGGGGACCACCTTCTACCGCACCCTGGATGCACTGCAGTGCCGGCCCAACGAGAGCCGCGCGCGCTTCGACGCCGGCACCGTGCTGCGCAGGATGGGGGAACTCCAACGGCGCTCCGACCTGTACCGGGAGACCGGGGGCACCCACAACTCGAGCCTGGCAGACGGGGAGAACACCCTTTGCTTCCGCACGGACATCGGCCGCCACAACGCGGTGGACATGCTCGGGGGGTGGGCACTGCTCGCCGACGTCGCCCTGGATCGGACCCTCCTGCTCACGACCGGCAGGATCTCCTCGGAGATCCTGGTGAAGGCGGTCCGCATGGGAGTGCCGGCGGTGGTCTCGCGGTCGGCGCCGACGGCCCTGGCTCTCGAACTGGCGCGCGACCTCGGCATCACGGTCGTGGGGTACGCGCGCGGCACCAAGTTCAACGTCTACACTCATCCGGAGCGGATCGAGGTCGCTGAACCGCCCTCGGATGAACCGGGAGGAACCGATGAATAAGAAGACGACCGCCCGCTTTCGAGAGCGGCTCCTGTCCCTGCGGGAGGACCTGGCCGGCGAGGTGCTGGCCCTGAAGGAAGAGGGGTTCTCCCTGGGGAACGACGGCATCCAGGACATCGGGGACGACGCCGCCAACACCTACGCCCGCCAGGTGCTCCTCGGCCTGAGCGAGCGGGACCGCGAGGTGCTTCGCCAGATCGACGATGCGCTCGAGCGCATCGACCAGGGCGCCTTCGGCGAGTGCGAGGAGTGCGGCGACGACATCGGCACGGCCCGGCTCGAGGTGCTGCCGTACACGACGCTCTGCGTCGAGTGCAAGGCGAACCAGGAACTGGGGCGCCGGTAGACGACGCAGGAGAAAGGGAGGCCACCGTGTTCGGGAAGAGAGCCGCCGTCGCGCTCGTCATCGCACTGCTGGCGTTCGGGTACGTGTTCACCATGAACCCGTCCGCGGTGCAGTTCCGGCTGTACCCGGGCGCCCAGGTCCAGACCAGCCTGGCTCTCGTGCTCTTCCTCTTCTTCCTGGGCGGATTCGCCCTGGCCCTCTTCACCACGGCGTTTCGCGAGGCCTGGCGCTCCTTCGGCTTCTGGAGACACCGCCGGGCGGATGCCCGGAGGGACAAGGCCAGGGCCCTGGTGGCCGAGGGGCGGGGACAGGCTCTCGTCGGCCGCACCCGCACCGCGCGGCGCCTGCTCACCCGGGCCTACCGGAAATCCCCGGAGACCCTGACCGCGCTCGAAGCAGCCCGGGGCGAACTGGAAGACGGCCGCCCGGAACTGGCGGAGCGACGCCTCAAGCGACTGCTCGAGGACGCGCCCGGGAGCTTCGAGGTCCTCTCGCAACTGGGAGAGATCTACCGCCGAAGGGGGGATTTCGAGGGCCAGGTCGCGACCATGACGCGCTGGCTCGAGCACGAGCCGGGTCACCTGCCCACCCTTCGCGCTCTCCGGGATCTGTACGTCGGCCGGGGCAACTGGTCGGAAGCGGTGCGGGTGCAGGAGCGCGTCCTGGGGCGCTGCGAGAGCCGGAAGGAGCGCGCCGAGGAGCGCCGACGCCTCAGCGAGCTCCGCTGGCGGCACGCCGAGGCGGTTCCGGGGGATGCG
>CAZJSF010000280.1:0-2218 GCA_964548515.1 uncultured Thermodesulfobacteriota bacterium | reverse complement strand
TCACCTGGTAGAGGGCGATGCCCTCCACGTCGTCGCCCAGGTCCTTCACGGTGACGAAGGTCTGGGCATCGAGGGCCACGGCGGTGCGGTTGTCGCTGCCCGCCCCCGGTTCTTCAGGCAAAGCCGAGTGCACGAAGCCCGCGCCGAGAAACCCGCAGGCAAGGAGCAGGGCGGTGGCGGCCACGGCTCGGATCGGTCGCATGGTACCTCCTCGGTCAGAGAGGGCGTACTGCCGGCGAGCAGCCGGGGATGGGGAAAGCGACGGCCCGGGGTCAACTCCCGGTGAAGTGAGGCGTGCGCTTCTGCAGGAACGCGTCGACCCCTTCCCGGGCGTCGGCGGTGCGGAAGCGGTCGGCGATCTCCCGCGCCTCGAGCTCCATCTGGGACTCCAGGCTCTCCCGCACGCTCCACTGCACCAGGCGCTTCACGCCCCCGAAGGCCAGGGTGGGGCCGCGGGCGAGGCGGAGGGCCAGTTCCCGGGCCTCCGCCGCCAGGTCGGCGGCGGGCACGACCCGGTTCACCAGCCCCCAGTCGAGGGCCTCGGCCGCGCTCAGGGTCCGATTCGTCAGCGCCAGTTCCAGGTAGCGCCGCAAGCCGATCAGCCTCGGCACGAAGTAGGTGGAGGAGCCGTCCGGCGTGAGCCCGGCGGCCGTGTAGGCCGAGAGGAAACGGGCGCCCTCCGAGGCGATCGCGAGGTCGGCGGAGGCGGCCAGGGAGAAGCCCGCGCCGGCGGCGACCCCGTTGACGGCGGCGATGACCGGTGCCTTCATCCGTGCGAAGCGGGAGACCGCCGCGTGGAGGTAGGTGGTGACCTCCTTGACGAGGACCGGCACCCGATCGCCCTCCCGCTGGAACGACGCCAGGTCCCCCCCGGCGCAGAAGGCCTTGTCCCCCGAACCGGTCAGCACCACGGCGCGGACGGCCGCGTCCTCGTCGCAGCGGATCGACACGTCCATGAGTTCCTGAGCCATCCTCCGATCGAGGGCGTTGTGCACCTCCGGTCGGTGGAGGGTGATGGTGGCGACCCCTTCGGCGAGGTCGAACCGGAGGGCTTCGTACCGCTCGGCCATGTCGATCTCCCCGGGTCCCGGCGTTGGCCCGCGCGGACGCGCGGACACCCGCAGGGTGCTACGTGTGCTCCGGAGTTTCAAGCTCTGGGACGGGAAGGGGGCGGGGAGAGGACCGGGTCCCCGTGGGCGGGCGGCCCGGGGAGGGGAGGAGGTAGAAATAACGAACCCCGGGGAGGCAGAGGTCTCCACCGGGGTCCGCCCTTCGGGGGCTTCGGAAGGGGGCTACTGCTTCTGCGAGCCGACGAGGAGGGTGCGCGGGTCCAGGGAGAGCCCCCCCCGGTCTTCGCCGCCGCCCCCGCTCTTGCACAAGCGGAGCGAAATCCCGTCCGCCTGCGGCTCGAGGCACACGATCAGCTGGAAGTGGTCTTCCACCGGCGTGACCAGCTTGTCCACGGGGCCGGCCTCCCGGTGGGAACGGGCCGCGGCCCAGACCTTGAGCCCCCTCTTGCGCGCGAACTCGCCGAGGGCCTTGAAGGTTGCGGCCGCTTCGTCGCCGAGCTCGAAGCCGTCCACCACCAGCACGCGGGGCTCGAAGATCCCCTGCTGGACGAGGTCGTCGAGGCGCTCCTCGAGCTTCTCGGCCGAGAACGCCTGGACGCGGAAGGTCATGATGAGGCGCAGGTCCTCGACCTCCTGCCACACCTCCTTCGCCTTCTCCAGTTCGTACCCGTCGGAGAGGTCGCGGAAGATCTCCTCGTACCACGCCTTCACGTGGCTGACGGTCTCCCCGACGCTCACGTGGAGCACCGGGTTGCCGCGGAAGATGTTGTCGAGGGCCACCTGGATGAGAAAAGCGGTCTTGCCGGTTCCCGCCCGGGCCGCCACCAGCCCCATCTGCCCCGGCACCAGGCCTCCCTCTCGGGTCTGGTCGAGGGCCCTCAGGGGATTCTTCGCCACCAGTTCGGTCTTGAGCATCCGAGAACTCCTATCGCACAGTCGAACCAGTTGGGCCATCGCCTCACGCCGCCGACTTCTTCTTGAGCTCCTCCTGGTACTTCTTCTTGAGCTCCTCCGAGAGGCTCTGGGGCACCGGCCGGTACTTGGCGAACTCCATGGTGAACTCGGCCTTGCCCTGGGTGGAGGACCGCAAGGACGTCGAGTAGCCGAACATCTCCGCCAGGGGCACTTCCGCCTCCACCACCGAGTAG
>CAZJSF010000279.1:0-2237 GCA_964548515.1 uncultured Thermodesulfobacteriota bacterium | reverse complement strand
CAGAGAAGTCTTCCTCAAATCCTCCAACGTCGGCGCGGGCATGCTGGCCCTGGCGATGATGGTGGGGGCGGCGCGGGTTCTTCGCTCCCTCGAACCGCCGATCCGCTGCGGCGCTCCCCTGGTGGCGATCGACCGGGACGAGATCAACGTCGACCAGGAGACCATCGCCGAGTTCGTGGCCTCCGGGGGCGCCGGCACCCGGACCTTCAACGTGTCCACGGCCACGGCCTTCGTGGTGGCGGCCTGCGGGGTGAAGGTGGCCCGCCACGGGATGCGCGCGGTGGCCTCCCTGTGCGGCAGCGCCGACGTGCTCGCCGCCCTGGGGGTCGAGCCCGACCTGACGCCCTCGGCGGTGGAGGACTGCATCGAGAACGTGGGCATCGGGTTCTTCTACGAGCCCATCTTCCACTCCACGATCCGGCACGTGGTTGGCCCCCGCCGGGAACTGGGGCTTCGGACCGTGTTCAACCTCCTCGGCCCTCTGGCCAATCCGGCCGGGGCGCGCTGCCACTTCCTCGGGGTGGGGGCCCGGGAGCGGCCTCGGGTGCTGGCCGAGGCGCTGCTCGGCCTCGGGGCGGACCGGGCGCTCGTGGTGCACGGAGACGACGGCCTCGACGAGATCACGGTGTGCGGGGCGACCCAGGTGGCGGAGGTGCGCGACGGCGGCATCCGGGAGTACGCCGTGGCTCCGGAGGACTTCGGCATCGCCCGGGCCGCCCCGGCGGACATCGCCGGAGGCGACGCGCGGGAGAACGCAGCGATCGTCCGGGCCGTGTTGGGGGGGGCGCCGGGCGCCCGCCGCGACATGGTGCTGCTCAACGCCGGGGGAGCCCTCTATGCCGCCGGGGTCGCCGCCGACTTGGCCCAGGGGATCCGCATGGCCCGGGAGGGACTGGATTCCGGCGCCGCTCTCGCCAAGCTGGAGGCCCTCGCGGAGAGGACCCAGCGGCTCGGCCACGGCTGGTTCCGGGAGGCGTAGGCCCTCCCGCCGGAACGCGGGAGGGTCCCGGGGTGGGGTCGCCCCCACCCCGGGGTTTCGCTCAGGCGGCCGAGGGCAGGTTCTTGATGGCCTGCCAGGCCTTCTCCAGTTCCTCCTTCGGCAGCGCGTACTCCTCGAGCTTCTTCGAGAAGTACGCGTCGTACGCGGACATGTCGAAGTGCCCGTGGCCCGAGAGCAGGAACAGGATGTTCTTCTGCCGGCCCTCCTCCTTGGCCTTGAGCGCCTCGACCACCGCGCCTCGGACCGCGTGGTTCGACTCCGGCGCCGGGACGATGCCCTCACACCGGGCGAAGAGCACGCCCGCGTCGAAGCACTCCACCTGGTTGAACGCGACCGCGCGGATCAGGTCGTCCTTGAGGAGTTGGCTGACCAGCGGCGCCATCCCGTGGTAGCGGAGGCCCCCGGCGTGGATGCCGGCCGGCACGAAGGTGTGCCCGAGGGTGTGCATCGGCAGCAGCGGGGTCATCCCCACGGTGTCGCCGAAGTCGTAGTGGAAGTGCCCCTTGGTCATGGTGGGGCACGCGGAGGGTTCGCAGCCGACGACGTCGATGGCCTTGCCCGCGATCTTGTCGCGCAGGAACGGGAAGGTCAGCCCCGCGAAGTTGGAGCCCCCGCCGCAGCACCCGAGGATCACGTCCGGGTAGTCCCCGGCCATCTCCATCTGCTTCTGGGCCTCCTGCCCCACGACGGTCTGGTGCAGCAGCACGTGGTTCAGAACCGAGCCCAGGGCGTATTTCGTGTCCTCCCGGCCCGCCGCGTCCTCCACCGCCTCGGAGATGGCGATCCCGAGGGAGCCCGTGGAGTTGGGGTTCTCGGCCAGGATCATCCGGCCCGCCGCCGTCTCCTCGGAAGGGCTGGGCGTCACCTTGCCGCCCCATGTCTCCATGAGCATCCGCCGGTAGGGCTTCTGCTGGTAGGAGATCTTCACCATGTAGACCTTGGCCTCGATGCCGAAGAAGTTGCACGCCAGCGACAGGGCGCTGCCCCACTGGCCGGCGCCGGTCTCGGTGGCGATGCGCTTCACGCCCTCTTTCTTGTTGTAGTAGGCCTGAGCCACGCTGGTGTTGGGCTTGTGGCTCCCGGCCGGGCTCACGCCCTCATACTTGTAGTAGATCTTCGCCGGGGTCCCCAGGGCCTTCTCCAGCCGGCGGGCCCGGTACAGGGGGGTCGGGCGCCACAGGGTGAGGATGTCCAGCACCTCGCCCGGGATGTCGATCCACCGCTGGGCGCTCACCTC
>CAZJSF010000278.1:0-2260 GCA_964548515.1 uncultured Thermodesulfobacteriota bacterium | reverse complement strand
TGACCCCCTTGGCCAGGGCGGGATCGTCCCTAAGGGCGGAGGCCACGTCCGCCGACGCGAGCTTCCGGCAGTAGGGGAGCGTGACGTTCGTCAACGCGTAGGTGCTGGTCATGGGGACGGCGCCGGGGATGTTGGGCACGCAGTAGTGGATCACCCCCTCCTCCACGTAGACCGGGTCGGCGTGGGAGGTGGGGCGGCTCGTCTCGCTCACGCCGCCCTGGTCGATGGCCACGTCCACGAACACGCTCCCCCGCTTCATGCCCGACAGCACCGCCCGGTCGATGAGCCGCGGCGCGCGCGCCCCGGGCACCAGGACGGCCCCCACCAGCATGTCGCACGCCGCCGCCGCGTCCCGGACGTTGCGTCGGTTCGACATCAGGGTCACCACCTTGCCGTCGAACACGTCGTCGATGTAGCTCAACCGCGCGTGGTTGACGTCGACGATGACCACCTCGGCCCCGAGCCCGTAGGCCACCTTGGCCGCGTTGATCCCCACCGACCCTCCCCCGAGGATCACGATCCGCCCGTGCTTGGTCCCCGGCACCCCTCCCAGCAGGATGCCCATGCCTCCCCTCTCCCGCTGGAGGAACGCCGCCCCGACCTGCACGGCCATCTTCCCGGCCACCTGGCTCATCGGGGCCAGCAGGGGGAGGCTGCCGTCCGCCAACTGGACCGTCTCGAAGGCCACGGCGCGCACCTGCTTCTCCACCAGGAGCCGGCCGAGGTCCGGCAGGGGGGCGAGGTGGAGGAACGCGAACAGCGTCTGGCCCTCTCGGAGAAACTCGTACTCCGGCGGGAGGGGCTCCTTCACCTTCATCACGAGGCCGGCCTCTCCCCAGACCTCTCGCGGGCTGCCCTTCACGGACGCCCCGGCCGCCCGGAACTCGTCGTCGGTGATGCCGCTCCCCTCCCCCGCACCGGCCTCCACGAGGACCCGGTGCCCGTCCCGCACCAACTCCTCCACCCCCGACGGGACGATTCCGACGCGGTACTCGTTGTTCTTCGTCTCCTTCGGAACTCCGATCACCATGGGGCCCCTCCTCGTGTCGGGTGAAGACGGCCCAAGGATAGCGGCTCTCCGGCCAGGGGCCAGGGGTGCCTCAAACACGGAGCCCCGGCCGAGGCCGGGGCTCCGTGTTCGTCGGTCAGCCGAAGAGGGCTCAGATCGCCTGGGGCCCCCGCTCGCCGGTGCGGATGCGCACGATGTCCTGGAGCGGGTAGACGAAGATCTTCCCGTCGCCGATCTTCCCCGTCCGGGCCGCCTCGCTCACCGCGTCCACGACCTTGGGGGCCAGATCCTCCGCGACCACGACCTCCAGCTTCACCTTGGGCACGAAGTCCACCGTGTACTCCGCCCCCCGGTAGAGCTCCGCGTGGCCCTTCTGGCGCCCGAAGCCGCGCACCTCGCTCACGGTCATGCCCTGGATTCCCAACTGCTGCAGGGCTTCCTTCACGGCATCCAGCCGGAACGGCTTGATGATGGCATCGATCTTGATCATCTCACAGTCTCCTTCGGGGCGCTGCAGCGCCCGGTTTGGGCCCGATGGGGGAGCCCCTGGTCGTCGTTTCGCCCATCGTCGCCGAGCGGTCCGGCCTGGGGCTGGGTCGTCGCCGTAACCCGCCACCTCCCCCAGGCCAGACCCATTGAGTCGTTGGGCCTGGCCCCCACGCGTTACACGAACCGTGCCAAGCACCCGCCACGCCTGCCGAACTTTGCGCAACGGCGTCCACAAGGGATCCAGAACGCGACGGGCCAGATCCACATTTTTGATGCTGCGCACATTTTTGATACGTTTTTGTGTTCAAGAACAATATTGCATACAGTTTTGAACCATATCCGTCAGGCTTGGCCCGAAGACGTTGGAGCCTGATCGTCATTAACCCCTTTGAAAACAGAATCTTACACGGATTCATCGGCTCCCCCGGGGGTGTGGCACGCGCCTTGAAAAAGGCCGGTACGTCGCCGCCGAACCCGCAACCGCAACCCGACACGTACCGGAGGAGAGGACGATGAAACTCAAGAGACTGCTTCCCTGGGGCCTGCCGGCCCTGCTTCTCGCCAGCACCGCATTCGCCGAAGAGGCCGCCCCGCTGACGGCGGAGACCGTTCAGACCAACCTGAACTACGTGTGGACGCTCGTCGCGGCGTTCCTGGTCTTCTTCATGCAGGCGGGCTTCGCCATGGTCGAGGCCGGCTTCACCCGTGCCAAGAACGCCTGCAACATCCTGATGAAGAACTTCATGGACTTCGGCATGGGCG
>CAZJSF010000277.1:0-2278 GCA_964548515.1 uncultured Thermodesulfobacteriota bacterium | reverse complement strand
GGCCTCGGGCGGGGCGCTGGCCGAAAGGGCCTCGTCGTTCGCGGGCGAGGGCCGAGGCGTGCTGGTGGCGGGCCACGGGTCCCCGTGGCCCCAGGTGCAGCGGCGCTATCGGATCGCCGGGGGCGAGCTGCGGGAGGCGGTGCCGTGACCGGGGCGCACCCCATCGGCGCCTTGGAACTCGCGCTCGCCGCCGGCTTCCTGGTGGTGGCGACCGGTCTCTCCCTCGCGCTGTCCCTCGGGATGGTGCGCTCCGTGCTCGTGGCCGCGGTGCGGGCCTACGCCCAGCTCCTCGCCCTGGGCCTCGTGCTGCGATGGGTGTTCGGGGTCGCCACGCCCTGGCTCGTGCTGGCGATCCTCGGGGTGATGATGGCCTTCGGGGCCCAGACGCTGCTCTCGAGGGTCAAGGACAGGCCGCCGGGACTCGTCCTCCCGAGCGTGGCCTCCATCGCGCTCCCGGGCGTGGCCGTGACCCTGGCGGTCACGGGCCTCGTGATCCGCGTCAACACCTGGTACGACCCGCGCTACGTGATCCCCATCGCGGGCATGGTCGTCGGAAACTCCATGAACGGGGTCGCGTTGACCTTGGAGCGCTTCTTCGGCGACCTGCGCCGGCGCGCCGCCGAAGTCGAGGCGATGCTCGCCCTCGGCGCCACCCGGTGGGAGGCCGTGCTGCCGAGCGCCCGGGTCGCGTTCCGCGCCGGCCTCGTCCGCACCCTCAACTCCATGCGCGCTGCCGGGTTGGTCTTCATCGCGGGCATGATGACCGGGCAGGTGGTCTCCGGGACGGACCCGGCGGTGGCTGCCTCCTACCAGATCGTGGTGCTGCTGATGGTCTCGGCGGCCACGGCCCTGGGGGCGGCCGTGGGCGTGGCCGGGGGGTATCGGAAGGCCTTCGACCGGGAGGAACGCTTCACGTTGGGGGGCGGGGGAGAAGCTTCTCGCTGAAACACGCAGCGGGCGGCTCGAGGCCGCCCGCTGGGGATTCCAGGGTACTCCCGCGCGGGGAGATCTATCGGGCCATCGCCGGCCCGGTCACGTCGCACTCGACGCACTCCGAGCCGACCTGGGCCAGGGTCCGCGCCGGCACGGCGGACGGGTTCCGGATCTTCAGCATCCACTTGCCGTCCGCGCGCACGGCCGCGCTCCCCAGGAGCGCCCGCGTGTCGGCGTCCCGGACCAGGACGACCGAGTCGGGCCGGGCCGCCGTGCCTTCGATCCGAAGGACGGAACTCTCCGGCTTCCACGCTGCGCCGGTGATCGCCACGTCCGCCGCCGCCGCGGCGGTCGCCGCTGCCGCGATCATCGCGAAACCCAGAACTGCTCGCCACATCCTTGCTCCCCGCATGGCTCTTCCTCCGTGAGTTGGGGTTGCCGGAACCGCTCCTGCCGTATCGGCCGAAACGGGCGGGGGCTTGAAGGAGGGAGGGCACGCGGTCGTGCTAGCTTACCACGAAACGCGGGAACCCGAAAAACGGTGGGGCGGCTGCCCCGAGACAGCCGCCCCACCGTGTCCTGCGTTCCGGCGTGATGCCTAGTCGCGGTCCATGTAGGCGTAGATCCGGCGGTTCTGGGCCCGGCCCTCCGCCGTGTCGTTGGAGGCCACGGGCTTGCTCTCGCCGAGGCTCTGCGCCGTGATGCGCTCCAGGGCGATCCCGTACTTCTCCGTCAGGATCTTCGCCACCGAGTTGGCCCGGCGGGCGGAGAGCTTGAGGTTGTACTCCTCGGTGCCCACGCTGTCGGTGTGGCCCTCGATGACCGCCGTGTAGGTGGGGTGGGCCTTCAGGAACTGCGCCACCTTCTCCACCTGGGGCAGGTACTCGGGCTTCACGTCCGCCTTGTCGAAGTCGAAGTTGATCCGCAGTTCCACCAGTTCGACGTCGTCCTTCGGGTCCAGCGGGTTCGTCTTCTGCACCAGCACCTCGTGGCCGTCCGCCACCGTGCCCCCGTCCGTGTCGGCCTTCTTCGGGTCGGTCTTGTAGGTCAGGACCTCCTCGCCGTCCTTGAGCTTGTCGCCGTCGGTGTCGGGGTTCCTCGGGTCGGTGCCGTACTTCTGGGTCTCGTCCCAGTCGGTCAGGCCGTCACCGTCCGTGTCCTTCGGGCAGCCGCTCGCGTCCACCGGCGCACCCTTGGGGGTGTTGGGGCACTTGTCGAGGTGGTCGGGCACGCCGTCGCCGTCCGAGTCGAGCGGGCAGCCCACCGCGTCAACCTTCACGCCCCGCGGCGTGTCCGGACACTTGTCCTTGTCGTCGGGAATGCCGTCGCCGTCTCGGTCGAGCAC
>CAZJSF010000276.1:0-2284 GCA_964548515.1 uncultured Thermodesulfobacteriota bacterium | reverse complement strand
GGGGCTCCAGATGGAGGAAGTCCCCATCGCGGCGCGGACCAAGCTGGTCGGCGTCGCCCTGGTGGACAGCCGGATCCGGTCCGAACTGGACATCATCGTGGTGGCCATCAAGAAGAAGAGCGGGCACATGGAGTTCAACCCCTCCGCCCGAACGATCCTCGAGGAGGGAGACCGCCTGATCGCAATCGGGCAGAGGGAGCACCTGCGGCGCCTGGAAGTCCTCGCGCAGGAGGCGGCCGGCCCCGCGGTGGCGTCGTGAGCCCGGGGGGTCCGGATCCCCGGAGGGAAACGGCGTGCTGACCGGGTTGATCCTCCTGGGGACCGGGATCGCCGTGCTCTACGCGGGAGCGAACTTCCTGGTTCGGGGGGCGTCCGGGCTCGCCCGGTCCCTGGGGGCCGCGCCGGCGGTCATCGGGCTCACGGTCGTCGGGTTCGGCACCAGCGTCCCCGAGCTCATGGTCAGCGTCACCGCAGGGCTGAAGGGCAACTCGGACATCGCCCTGGGGAACGTGGTGGGATCCAACATCGCGAACGTGGGGCTGGTGCTGGGTCTGGGCGCCACCCTGCGGTCGATGACGGTGGAGTTCACGCTCATCAAGCGGGAGGCCCCCCTGGGGTTGGCCGCGGTCGCGCTGGTGGTCGGACTCAGCCTGGACGGGGTCCTGGGGAGGTTCGACGGGCTCGTCCTGCTGGCGGGCTTCGCGTGGTTCCTCGGTTGGAGCCTGTTTCGGGAGAGGAGCGCCCCCGCCCAGGTCCAGCGGGAGTACGAGAAGGCCGTGGCGCCCCCCGGCCGGCCGGGACGAAACGCCATGGCGGCCGCGATCGGACTGGCGGGCGTGCTGCTGGGAGCCTACTGGCTCGTCGAGGGGGGAGTGACCGTGGCGGGCGCCCTCGGTGTCCCCGCCGCCGTGATCGGGCTCACGGTGGTGGCCGTGGGCACGAGCCTGCCGGAGCTGGCTGCGTCGCTGGTGGCTGCGTCCCGGGGGGAGGACGACATCAGCGTCGGCAACGTGCTGGGCTCGAACCTGTTCAACCTGCTGGGGATTCTGGGCGTGGCGGCGGTGCTGGACCCCATCCGGGTGGCGCCCACCTTCCTCCGGTTTCAGTACCCGGTGCTGGCGGCCTTCACCCTGGCCCTCCTGCCCATCATGCGGATCGGCATGAGCATCTCCCGCCGGGAGGGGGTCCTCCTGCTCGCGGGGTACGTCGCCTACGTGGCCGCGCTGTACCTCGCCCCCGGCATCGGGTGACCGGACGAGGGGCGTCCTTCGGCGTCGGCGCCCGGGTGTGCGTCGGAGACACCGAACATTCCACCGGCCGGAGCGGCCGGGGTTCGAGACGACAGGAGAGGGAACGATGGACGAGGCGAGGCGCTCGCCCGGGGGCGAGACCGAGGGTTCTTCGAACTTCATCAAGGACATCGTCCGGGCGGACCGGGAAGCCGGCAAGCATGGCGGGCGCGTGTGCACGCGCTTCCCTCCCGAGCCCAACGGCTACCTGCACATCGGCCACGCCAAGTCCATCTGCCTCAACTTCGGCCTGGCCGAGGAGTTCGGCGGCCGCTGCAACCTGCGCATGGACGACACCAACCCGACGAAGGAGGAGCAGGAGTACATCGACGCCATCGTCGAGGACGTGGGGTGGCTCGGCTTTTCCTGGGGCGGCGAGCTCTTCCACGCCTCGGACTACTTCGGCCGGCTCTACGAGTGGGCCGTCCGGCTCATCGGAGCGGGGAAGGCGTACGTGGACGACCTCACCGCCGACGAGATCCGTGAGCACCGGGGAACGCTCACCGAACCCGGCCGGGAGAGCCCGTACCGGAACCGTTCCGTCGAGGAGAACCTCGACCTGTTCCAGCGCATGAAGGCCGGGGAGTTCCCGGACGGCTCTCGGGTCCTCCGGGCCAAGATCGACATGGCGTCCGGCAACGTCAATCTGCGCGACCCGGTGATGTACCGGATCCTTCACGCCGCCCACCCCCGCACCGGGGACGCGTGGTGCATCTACCCCATGTACGACTGGGCCCACGGCCAGTCCGACTCCATCGAGGGCATCACCCACTCCATCTGCACCCTGGAGTTCGAGGACCACCGGCCGCTCTACGACTGGTTCGTGGAGCAGTTGGGCATCCACCACCCGCAGCAGATCGAGTTCGCGCGCCTGAACCTCACCTACACGGTGATGAGCAAGCGCAAGCTGCTGCAGCTGGTGAAGGAGACGCACGTCGCCGGCTGGGCAGATCCGCGCATGCCGACGGTGCGCGGCCTGCGCCGCCGGGGCTACA
>CAZJSF010000275.1:0-2304 GCA_964548515.1 uncultured Thermodesulfobacteriota bacterium | reverse complement strand
CCGGGACAGGAGAGGCCGTGAGTGTACTCCAGGTCGCCGCCACCCCGGTAGGGCGGACCCCGGCGCCGCTGTTGGAGATGCGGGGGCGTTCGTGGACCGTGGCCGGCGTCTGGGGTAAGTTCTCCCTCGACGAAGCGGCCCGCCCGGCGGGCCATGGCGGGAGGCTGAGGCATGAGGGTCTGGATGGTCGGCGCCGAGATGGCGCCCTTCTCCAAGGTGGGCGGTCTCGGGGACGTCCTGGGGGCTCTCCCGGCCGCTCTCGGCCGGCTGGGGTGCGAGGTCACGGTCATCCTGCCCCACCTCCCGGCCATGGACTCGCCGCGCTTCGGGCTCTCCCCCACGGGGGTCGAAGTTCGCGCCCAGGTGGACGGCGAGTGGCGCACGGCCGACGTACTCGAGGCGCGGGGCGCCGACGGCGTGCGGGTGCTCTTCGTCCGGTACCCCCCGTACTTCCACCGGGAGGGCCTCTACGGCGGGGCGGGCGGCGACCACCCGGACAACGCCCAGCGATTCGCCTTCTTCTCCTTCGCGGCGCTCGAGGCCGGCAAGCGCCTCGAAGCCGCGCCCGACGTCGTCCACAGCCACGACTGGCAGACCGGGCTCGTGCCGCTGCTGCTGCGCGCGCCCGAGCACTACGGCGGCGACCCCGTCCTCGGGGCCGCGCTGCGCGTGCACACCATCCACAACCTCTCCTACCAGGGGCTGTTCCCGGCCTCTGTGCTCCCCTCCCTCGGGGTCTCCTGGACCCACTTCACCCACCTGGGGCTCGAGTTCTACGGGCTCGTGAACTTCCTCAAGGCCGGCCTCGTGTACGCGGACCTCCTCACCACGGTGTCGCCCACCTACGCCCGGGAGATCACCCGGCCGGAGTTCGCGTGGGGGCTGGAGGGCGTGCTCCGGGAGAGGGCGGGGGTGCTCCACGGCATCCTGAACGGCATCGACGTGGACGCCTGGGACCCGGAGGAGGACCCCCACCTGCCCGCGCGCTACTCGGTCCGGCGCACCGTGGGGCGGAGGGAGAACCGGCACGCCTTGAAGCGTGAGTTCGCCCTGCCCCGAGACGGAAGGCCCGTGGTCGGACTCGTCAACCGCCTCGTCTCCCAGAAGGGGATCGACCTGCTGCTGGGCATCGAGCCCGCCCTCGAGGACCTGGGCCTCCAGTGGGTCGTCCTGGGGAGCGGCGAGGCGCACTACGAGAAGGCCGTCGTGGACCTGGCCGCCCGCCACCCGGAAACCGTCGCGGCGCGGATCGGCTTCGACGATCCCGTGGCCCACCGGGTCTACGGTGGTTCGGACCTCTTCTGCATGCCGAGCCTGTTCGAGCCCTGCGGCCTCGGGCAGATGATCGCGCTGCGCTACGGGAGCCTCCCCGTCGTGCGGCGCACCGGGGGCCTCGCCGACACCGTGGCCGACGTGGCGGAGCCCGGCGGCGTCGGGTTCGTCTTCGACGAGGCGACTGCCCAGGCCCTGGAGGCGGCGCTCCGGAGGGCGCGGGCCTTCCTGTCCGAGCCGCGGCGGGTGGTGCCGGTGCGGCGCAGGGCCATGGGCCGGGACTTCTCCTGGAAGGCCTCGGCGCAGCGCTACCTGGAGCTGTACCGGCGAGGCCGGCAGGCGGCGCCGTGAGGGGCCGGCCGTCGCCGGTGCGCGAAGGGGCGAAGGCCCGGGAGCGGAGATGGATGCGATCGTCTACCGGCTGAGATTCTTCGCAGCCGTCCTGACCGGGGTCCTGGTAACGGGCACGGCCGGCTTCATGTGGCTGGAGCGGTACTCGTTCGTGGATTCGCTCTACTACACGGTCGTGACGGTGGCCACCGTGGGGTACGGGGACATCGCCCCGCGCACCGACGGGGGCAAGTTCCTCGCCATGGGGCTGATCGTCGTCGGAGTGGGCACGTTCCTCGGGGTGTTCGCCAACGCCACCGAGCTGCTCCTCGTCCGCCGCCAGGAGCGGCTGCGCCGGGAGCGCCTGAGCATGGCCATCGGCCTGTTCCTGAGCGAGATCGGCACGGAGTTGCTGCGGATGCTCGCGGGCTGCGACCCGGACCTCCCCGAGCTCCGGGCGACGCTGGCGATCCGCCCGGACTGGAGCAAGGCCGACTTCGGCGCCGCCGTGCGGGCCGTCGAGACCCGGGAGTTTCGCCTCGACCCGGAGCGGGTCCCCCTGGCACGGCTCCACGAGTTCCTCTCGGAGCGGCGCGACCTGCTGCTCCGCCTCCTCGAGAACCCGAACCTGGTGGAGCACGAGGCCTTCACCGACCTCCTGCGGGCCGTGTTCCACCTGAAGGAGGAACTCGCCAGCCGACC
>CAZJSF010000274.1:0-2325 GCA_964548515.1 uncultured Thermodesulfobacteriota bacterium | reverse complement strand
CCGCCGTGGGCGCGGGCGATCTCGCGGGCGATGGAGAGGCCGATGCCGAGGCCCCCGCCCAGGTACTCGAACTTCGAGCTGTGGTGGTGGCGCTCGTCGCCCACGCCGTGGAAGAAGTCGAAGATCCGCTTCTGCTCGTCCTCCGGAATGCCCACCCCCGTGTCCTTGACCGTCACGCACAGCCGCTCGGGCCGAGCCGTCCCGTCGAGCCACAGGCGCACGGCCACCGTCCCCCCGTCGGGGGTGGCCTTGGCCGCGTTCTGCACCAACTCGCTCGCGGCCTGCCCGAGGCGGTGGCCGTCGCCCCACAGGGTGAGGCCCGCGGGCGTGTCGTCGCGCAGGCCGATCTCGAGGCTCCGCGAGAAGCGGACCATGTCCAGGTCCACTTCGAGGCGCCGGGCGATGTCGGCAGCCGGGACCTCCTCCCGGTGCACGGGGAGCGGTTGGCCGCGGCTCTGGAGCACGTCGTGGACGTCGCGCACCAGATCGACGAGCCTGCGGGACACGCCGCACAGCGACTCGAGCCGCTCCCGGGCCTTGTCCGACAGCTCTCCGCGGTGCTGCCGGAGCACGTGGTGGAGCATGCCGTCGAGCACGGTGACCGGGGTGCGCAGCTCGTGGTCGGCGACGGCGAGGAAGCGCTCCTTGAGGCGGGTGAGCTCGAGCAGCTTTCGATTCACCGCTTCGAGCTCCGCGTGGGAGCGCCGGTGCCTCACCCAGGCGATGCAGCGCGACAGCACGGCTTCCAGTTGCCCGAGCCGCAGCGGCTTGAGGAGGAAGTCGTAGGCGCCGGCCCGCATGGCCTCCACGCCGTCCTCGATGGTGGCGTACCCGGTGATGACGATGACCTCGGTGTCGGGGTGCTTCTCCCGGGCGCGGCGGAGCAGGTCGAGGCCGCTCATGCCGGGCATGCGGAGGTCGGTGATGACGATGTCGAAGGCGCGCTTGTCGAGGGCGGCGATGCCCCGCTCCCCGTTCGCCTCGGACTGCACCGCGTAGCCCTGGGAGTCCAGGTAGTCGGCGAGGACCTCCCGCACCGAGGGCTCGTCGTCCACGACGAGGATGGCGATGTCTTGGGCGGCCTGGCCAGCGCTCTCGGCCATGGGTGGATTCTCCTGCGCTCGGCGTCGGGAGACGATCGGGACCGGATCGGCCGCCGTCCGCCGTTTCTTGAGGGTTGGGGTCAGCCGGCGGAGGCGCTTCCCCCGCCGGGCGCCACGCAGCGGTTGCAGCGGTCGCCGATCTCCAGGGGCTGGTCCGGGCGCGAGCCGTAGCGGTACAGGGTGACGCCCTTGAGCCCCAGGGCGTGGGCGTCGCGGAAGATCCTCCCCACCGTCTCCCGGGACGCGTCGGCGGGGAGGTTGATGGTCTTGGACACGGCGTTGTGGGTGTGGTCCTGGAAGGCCCGCTGCATGGCGAGGTGGTCGCCGGGGGCGATCTCCTGGGCGGTTGCGAACAGAGCCTTGAGGTCTCCCGGCACCTCCGCGATCGGCCCGAGGCGGCCCTCCTCCGCCACCCGGGCCTCCACGGGGCCGCCTTCGATCCCCCGCCGCCGCAGCGCCGGGACGAGCGCCGGGTGGACCCCGAAGCTCACGGAGCGGCCCTGGATGCGCCGCGTGTACGCGAGGCTGAACAGGGGCTCGATGGAGCCGGAGACCCCCGCCAGGATCGCGATGGAGCCGGTGGGCGCCACGGTGGTGACCGTGGCGTTGCGCATGGCCCGGAACCCCCTGCGCTCCCACGCGCTGCCCGGGAACGCCTCGAAGCTCCCCCGCCTCTCCCCGAGTTCCCGGGAGGCCTCGACCCCGGCCGCCTCCACGGCCGCCATGAGCCGCCGCCCCATGTCCCGGGCCCCGTCCGACGCGTAGGGGAGCCCCAGGGCCACCAGGACGTCGGCCAGCCCCATGACGCCGAGACCCGCCTTGCGCGTGCGCCGGTTCGCCGAGCGGATGGCCTCCACTGGGGGGCTCGAGAGCTCGACGCAGTCGTCGAGGAACTCCACGCCCAGCCGGGCCGCGTCGGCCAGGCCGGACCAGTCCACCCCCGAGGGGCCGACGAAGGCCGCGAGGTTGAGGGACCCCAGGGTGCAGGACTCGTAGGGGAGCAGGGGCTGCTCCCCGCAGGGGTTCGTGGCCTCCATGGGGCCGAGGGCCGGCACCGGGTTCGCCCGGTTGATCGCATCCAGGTAGACGGCTCCCGGGTCGCCGGTCGTCCAGGCCCCCTCCACCAGCGCCTCGAAGACCGCCGCCGCCGGCACCGCGCCGCGGACTGCCCGGTTCCGGGGGTTCACCAGGTCGATCGTCCCGCCCCGCTCGAGGGCCCGAG
>CAZJSF010000273.1:0-2342 GCA_964548515.1 uncultured Thermodesulfobacteriota bacterium | reverse complement strand
CTGGTCCGGCGCGGCATCGCCAATGGCGAGTTCGTCGAGATCGACGCCAACGTCGCTGCATCCTGCGTCACCGGCGCCTTCATGGAAGCGCTGGTCGGTCCGCTGGCGCCCGAGGCGGCTCCCGATTCCCCAGCGCTGGCGGCGCCTCGACGCCGCGCGGTGGCGTGAGCCTTCCGGAGGAGACCGGCCCATGATGTTCCAGTATCTGTTCTCGCCCAAGAAACTCGGAAGAGTGGAGGTCAAGAACCGCCTCTCGTTCCAGCCCCACCCCACGAACTTCGCGGTGGACTGCCTCCCGAGCGAGCGCCACATGTACTACTGGGGCGAGCGGGCCAAGGGGGGAGTCGGCCTCATCATCACCGAGGAGATGAGCGTCCACCCGACGGACCGGGCCTACGAGAAGCTCATCGAGGTCTTCCACCCGGAGGTGGTGCCGGGCTTCCGGAAGATCACCGACTACGTCCACCAGTTCGACGGGAAGATCTTCGCCCAGCTCAACCACAACGGTCAGCAGTGCGACGGCACGATCTCGAGGCTCCCGGTGTTCGCGCCGAGCCCGGTGCCGGACGTCCTGTTCCGGGAGACGCCCAAGGAGATGGAGCCCGAGGACATCGAGGACGTCGCCCGGTACTTCGCCAAGAGCGCGGTCCACGCCCGCGAGGGAGGCTTCGACGGCATCGAGCTGCAGTACGGGCACTCGAGCCTCGCCCGCCAGTTCCTCTCGCCCCTGACCAACCGGCGCCAGGACGAGTACGGCGGCAGCCTGGAGAACCGCATGCGGGCGCCGGTGCTCTTCATCGAGGCGGTGCGCAAGGCCGTGGGCAAGGACTTCACGGTGGGCATCCGGCTGTGCGCCGACGAGATGATCCCCTGGGGCGGGCTCAACCTGGCCGACATCCAGGAGATCGCCGGGCGGTTCGAGGCCACGGGCCTGATCGACTTCATGGACCTCTCCATCGGCACCTTCTTCAACCTGTACCTGGTGGAAGGGTCGATGCACACGCCGCTCGGATACACCATCCCGCTCGCGGCCGGCATCCGGGAGAAGATCAAGCTCCCGGTCTTCTGCACGGGCCGCATCAACGACCCGGTCATGGCGGAGAAGGTCCTCGCCAACGGCCAGGCGGACATCGTGGGCATGTGCCGGGCGCTCATCTGCGACCCCTACCTCCCGAAGAAGGCCTTCGAGGGCAAGCTCGAGGACATCCGCTACTGCATCGGCGACAACCAGGGCTGCATCGGCCGGATGGGCCTCAACAAGCTCCTGGGCTGCATCCAGAACCCGGCCGTGGGGCTGGAGAGGGAGTGGGGAGAAGGCTCCCTCAAGCCGGCGCCGGTGAAGAAGAAGGTGATGATCGTCGGCGGCGGCCCCGCGGGGATGTGGGCGGCCAAGATGGCCGGGCGCCGGGGTCACCGCGTGGACCTCTACGACCGCAACGAGGAGCTCGGGGGCCAGGTGCGCATCGCGATGAAGGGCGCGGGCCGCGACGAGTTCGGCGTCCTCATCCGCAACGAGAAGGACAACGTGGACAAGGCGGGGGTGAACGTGCACCTGGGCGTGGAGGTTACGCCGGAGACGGTCCTCAAGGAGAACCCCGACGCCGTCATCGTGGCCACGGGCAGCGTGCCGCCGCGGAACCCGGCCATCGGCGGCGCCGACGGCCCGGCGGTCTACAGCGTCTGGGACGTGCTCCAGGGCAAGGCGGAACTCGGGGAGAAGGTGTGCCTGGTGGACCAGGACGGCCACCACCGGGCGACCTCCACCGCCGAGTACATGGCGGACCAGGGCAAGACCGTGCACATCCTGTGCTCGAGCCTGTTCGTCGGCGCCGAGCTCGGCCCGCTGCAGGACCTCTACCTCACCCGGCAGCGGCTCCTCCAGAAGGGGTGCACCTTCACCCCGGACACCGCGGTGATCTCCATCGCGGGCGAGGCGGGGGCGAAGATGCTCCAGGGCATCAACGTCTACTCCAACGCCATGGGGGAGTTCGGCCCCTACGACTCGGTCGTCCTGGCCATCGGGCAGGAGGTGGACGACGGCCTGTACAAGGCGCTCAAGGGCAAGGTCAAGGAACTGCACCGGGTCGGGGACTGCGTCGCCCCGCGCAAGGTGGACATGGCCATATGGGACGGCCACAAGGTGGGGAGGGAGATCTGATGTCCCCGTCGGCCGCCGGAGCCGGAGGGCTCCTCGTCTACGTGCCGCTCCCGGAGGGTGAACTCGACGACGCGGGTCGGGGCATCCTCGCCGAGGGCGCCAAGCTCGCGCGGGTGTTGGGTTGTTCCTGGCGCGCGGCGTGCCTGCCGCCCGCCGAAGAGGAGGCACTGAAGCCCTTCGGCGC
>CAZJSF010000272.1:0-2376 GCA_964548515.1 uncultured Thermodesulfobacteriota bacterium | reverse complement strand
TGCCCCGGAGCGGACCGCGTCCTCGTGGAAGCCGTAGCCGAAGTAGCTCCCGCAAAAATAGGTGCGGTTCGACCCGTTCAGGGTGGCGAGCTTCTCCTGTGTGTCCATGGAGGCGAAGGTGTACGTCGGATGACTGTACGCAAGATCGCAGATCGTCTCGGCCGACGGGACTGGACGATCGGGGTTCACCGTCACGCAGTACCAGGTACCGGTGCGGAGCCCTTGGAGGGCGTTCATGAAGTACGTGACACACCCGAGCGCGTCCGGCCCGGAGTTCGCCACCTCCCGATAGTTCCAGCACCCCCAGGCTCGGCGGTTCTTCGGCAGGAACGACGCGTCCGTGTGCAGCACCACGCGGTTGCGCTGATAGCGCCACGCGCCGAGCAGGTCTTGTTCCGCGTCGCCGGGGTCGGCGAGAAGGCCGAGCGCCTCGTCCGCATGAACCGCCACCACCACCCGGTCGTAGGTCTCTTTTTCGCCGTCCGCCGCCCGCACGTGAACAAACTTCTCCCCCCGGCGGATGCTCATCACCGGCGCGGAGACACAGACCGTCCCTTGAAAACCCTCGAGGAAGGCCTTGACGTAAGCGTGGCTGCCACCGACGACGGTCTGCCAGCGCGGACGGCGAAACGGGGAGAGGAGGCCGTGGTTGTCGAAGAAGCGCAGGAACGGCTCCGCCGGAAACCCGGTGACCTCCCCGGGCGGCGTGGACCAGATGGCCGCCGCCATCGGGATCAGGTAGCGGTCAACCATCTCGGATCGGTAGCGGTAACGCCGGACGTACTCCTGGAGCGTCCACCTGGGCAGGCGACCGCGGGACAGGTCGGCGCGGGCGTTGCGGCAGAACCGGGCGACCCCCAGCAGCATGCGCCAGTGCGCGACACGCATGAGATTGCGCCGCTGGGCGAAGAGGCCGTTGAGACCGGTTCCTGCGTACTCCACCCCCGTCGCCTCCGACTGGAAGCCGAACGACATCTCCGTGTCCCTGACGGAGACGCCAAGCTGCTGCAGGAGTCTGCTGAACAAGGGGTAGGTGCGGTCGTTGAGGACGATGAAGCCCGTGTCCACGGGAAGCCCCCGGTCGGGCCCGCTGGGAATCTCGATCGTGTGGGTGTGGCCCCCAACGTAGACGTTCTTCTCGTAAAGCGTCACCTCGTGACGGCGCTGGAGGAGGTAGGCGGCCGTGAGCCCGGCTACCCCGCCGCCGACGACGGCAATCCGCAACCTCTCGCCGCTCTCCGCCGGCACCGGTCACTTCCTCGGGAACCATGGGACCAGGGCGTTGGTGCGCCGCTTGTAATCCTCAAATTCGGGATTCCCCTCCCACCGCTTCTCCAACATGGGGATCCCGGATACCTTGAGCAGCAGGAAGTCGATGGTCAGGGGGCTGACGATGGCGACCCAGCCGTTCGGCGCCCCGAGAGCGATGAGAAACACGCCCCACCAAAGGGTGGCCTCGCCAAAGTAATTGGGGTGGCGCGTGTACTTCCAGAGGCCCGCCTCCATGATCTTGCCCTCGTTGGCCGGTTCTTGGAGAAACTGCAGCAACTGCCAGTCTCCCAGGGCCTCGAAGGCAAAGCCCAGCGCCCACACGAGTACGCCGAGCATGTCGAGCCAGCCGAGAGACCCCCCGGGGTCGTGGTTCACCACCCAGATCGGTGCCGCGACCACAACGAGAAGCGCTCCCTGGAGCATGTAGATCTGGAGAAAGCTGCGCAGGACGAAGTGGTCACCCCACTCCTCGCGCCACCGCCGGTAGCGGAAGTCCTCTCCCTGGCCTCGGTTGCGGGCGCGGATGTAGGCAACCAGCCGAACACCCCACGCACAGGCAAGGAGCAAAACCAGCAACTGCCGGGGGTGGGCGTCGACGTACTGCAGGAAGGTCGCGACCGCCACCAGGATGAAGCCGCCACCCCACGCGACGTCGGCGATACCGTTGTCCTTGAGGACCATGGAAGCGACGAAGAAGCCGCACATGTAAAGGAATACCACGATGGCCGCGAGTCCGATGGTTTGGGTCATAGTGCTTTTCCCCGCAATTGGTTAGACACGACACACCAAGATCCCAGTCGGTGACGAGGGACGCGTTTCGAGCAGACCACGCTCACCGCTGCACCTGATCGCTCGGTGCGGCAGGCTCAGGCCTCGCCCCGGAGGGCCTTGTGATGGTGCCTCGGAATTGCACGACTCCAAACGAGTTCGATGAAATCCGGCTCCGAGCCGCTGAGGGTGAGTCTCCTGCTCACAGTCGGGGGAGGCTACCCAGTCGGCGGCGGGCGTCAATAGCGCGGCCGAAGACGCGGACGCCTCGACGGCGACCGGCCGATGTCAGGGACCCTCCTCCACGACGCCGAGCTCCCGTGCCATCTCCTCCCG
>CAZJSF010000271.1:0-2404 GCA_964548515.1 uncultured Thermodesulfobacteriota bacterium | reverse complement strand
ATGGCCACCACGTTCAGGCGGTAGAAGAGGTCTTCCCGGAAACGGCCGCTGCCCACCTCGGATCGGAGCTCCCGGTTGGTCGCGGAGACGATGCGGACGTCCACGGCGATCTCCCGGTTGCCCCCGACCCGCTTGATCCGCCCCTCCTGCAGGACCCGGAGCAGCTTGGGCTGCAGCGTGAGGGGCAGTTCGCCGACCTCGTCCAGAAACAGGGTTCCTCCCTGGGCCTCCTCGAAGAGACCCGGCTTGTCCGCGACCGCCCCGGTGAAGCTCCCCTTCACGTGGCCGAAGAGTTCGCTCTCGATGAGGCCCTCCGGGATGGCCGAGCAGTTGACGGCCACGAAGCGGCCCTTCCGGCCGGAGAGCGAGTGCAGGCGGCGCGCCACGAGTTCCTTGCCGGTCCCGCTCTCTCCGCAGATGAGCACGGTCACACCGGTGGGGGCCACCCGTTCCAGGACCCGGAAGACCTCCTGCATGGGGGGGCTTCGGCCCAGGATCTCCCCCCCCGGCGCCGACCCCTCCAGCCGGCGGCGAAGCTCCCGGTTCTCCCGCGCCAGTGCCCCCTTCTCCAGGGCCTTCTGCACGGTGACGCGGATCTCCTCCACCTTGAAGGGCTTGGTGAGGTAGTCGTAGGCGCCCCCCTTCATCGCCTCCACGGCGGTCTCCGCCGTCCCGAAGGCGGTGATCACGACGACCTCGGAGTCCGGGTGGGCCTTCTTGGCGGTTGCCAGGACATCGAGGCCGCTGCCGTCGGGAAGCTTGAGGTCGGTCAGGACGAGATCGAACTCCTCTGCCTTCAGCAGGGCTCCGGCCGACGCCACGTCCGCGGCGGCGTCGCACCGGTACCCCTCCTTGCCTAGGAGGATCGTCAGAAAGTCGCGAAGGCTCTGTTCGTCGTCGACGACCAGGATCCGTTCCATCGCCTACCCTGTGGGGAATCGGAAGTGGAAGGCCGCGCCCCGCCCCGGGGCGGTCTCCAGCGCGACGCTCCCGCCATGGTTCTCGGCGACCCGGTGGATCGTCGCCAAACCCAGTCCGGTGCCGCCGGGCTTCGCGGAGAAGAACGGCTCGAAGGCCCTCTCCGCCTGCTCCCGCGACATGCCGGGGCCGTCGTCGGCCACATCCACGTCCAGCCACCCGTTCGCGGCGCCCGCAGCGACCCCAACGGTGACGTGCTTCGATGCCGCCTCGACGCTGTCGCAGAAGAGGTTGAGGAGGAGTTGCTCGAGCTGGGCGCGGTCCGCCGTCATCGCCAGATCCGCCGGAACGGCGTTCTCGACGTGGAAGCCCCGCTTCCCCTCCCCCTGGGAGAAGAAGAACGTGGTCTCTTCCACGAGGTCTCGGAGCCCGAAGACCGAACGGTCGGCACGGCCTGGCCGGGCGTAGTGCAGGAAGTTCGTGACCAGGCGGTTCAGGCGCTCGGTCTCGCGGAGCACGATGTCGAAGAGCGTCCCCTCCTCCCCTTCCGGCTTCCGGTGGTGTCGGAGGACCTCGACCGAGCCGCTGAGGCTCGCCAGGGGGTTGCGCACCTCGTGGGCGAGCCCGGCCGCGAGCCTCCCCACGGCAGCGAGGCGGTCGGAGCGCCGCAGTTCCTCCTCAAGGTGCTTCACCTGCGTGAGGTCCTGGAAGATGAGGAGGCTGCCCTGGGGGCGGCCGTCGCGGTCGGCCAACGGCGAAACCGTGTACCCGAAGACCAGCTGCCCTTGGAGAAGGCGCACCTCGCTCCGCCCCGACCCACCGAGGTCGAAGATCGAGGCGAGGTCCATTCCTTGCTCCAGGGTCACTCCGGCCCGGCCGAACAACTCCTCGGCCGCGCGGTTGTGGAACAGCTCCCGGCCGCGGCGGTCCAGGGCGACCAACCCCGACGTCAGGCTCTCCAGGATCGCGGCCCGCAGGTGCTCCAGGTCGAGCACCTCGGCCTCGGCTACCTCGAGGCGCTCGCCGGTGCGCCGCAACTCCTCCGCGAGGTACCCCGAGAGGAGGGCGACCGCGTAGAACGCCACCAGGTTGAACACGAACTGGAAGGCGAACTTCTCCCCCGAGACCTCGAGCAACGGGAAGGGGTTCAACGGTCGGAGGAGGTCGAAGTGCTGGAGGTCGACCAGGCACCCGTACGCCAGGCTGGACGCCGTGGCGACGACCAGCGCACCCCGGCGGTACAGCAGGATCGCCCCGCCGATGATGGCCAGGGCGTACAGACCGGCGAAGGGGGAGAAGGCTCCGCCCGTGAGATACACCAGCGCCGTGGCGTACGCCACGTCCCACGCCGGCTGCGCCCTGACCAGCGCGGGGTGCCAACTCCCCCTGCGGAGCGGGAGCGCCGAGGCCAGCGTGAAGCCGAAGGAAGCGGCCGTGACCCCGAAGAACCAGGAGAACGGGACGCCGGAGCCGACCCGGTCGTGCA
>CAZJSF010000270.1:0-2416 GCA_964548515.1 uncultured Thermodesulfobacteriota bacterium | reverse complement strand
TGACCCCCGGGGTGATCGGGCGGCTGCGAGACTCGGCCGTGCTCTGCCCGCACCTCCACGTGCCCCTGCAGTCCGGTTCCGACGGGGTGCTCCAGGTCATGGGGCGTCCCTACACGGCGGCCGTGTTCCGGGAGCGGGCCGAGGAGGCGCTGCGCGAGGTGCCGGGGCTGTGCCTCGGGTTCGACGTGATCGCGGGGTTCCCCGGGGAGGGCGAGAGGGAGTTCGGGGAGACGCGGGAGTTGCTGGGGGATCTTCCCTTCGCCTATCTCCACGTGTTCCCCTTCAGCATGCGGAAGGGGACGCGGGCGGCTTCCCTGCCCGGGCGGGTGCCGGAGTCGGAGGTCCGGAGGAGGGCGGCGCTTCTACGGGCCCTGTCGCGGGAACGCCGGTACGGCTTCGAGCGGGCCCAACTGGGTTGCGAGGCGAGGGCGCTGGCGGAGGGCCCCCCGGAGGACGGCATCCTGCGCGTTCGCACTCGCAATTACGTTGAAGTCCGCATACCCTGGCGAGGTCCGGAGCCGGCCGAAGAGGTCACGGTGCTCCTGGAGCGGATGCGGGGCGGGGTCGTCTCGGGACGACTTGTGGGCCCGGCGAGCGAAGGAGGTGGGTGATGGATATGGCCCGAAGGGAGGAACTGCGGGACCTCGAAGAGCACATGGGGTACCTCTTCGAGAAGCCCGAGTTGCTCGACCAGGCGCTGACCCACAAGTCCTACGCGAACGAGCGGGGCGGGGGGGTGCCGGACAACGAGCGCCTCGAGTTCCTCGGGGACGCCGTGCTGGACCTCACGGTGTCGCACCTGCTCTACGGACTCGTCCCCGCCCTGAGCGAGGGCGAGATGTCCAAGGTGCGGGCCTACCTCGTCAAAGAGGACAGCCTCCGCCGGATCGCCCGGACCTTCGACCTCGGGAGCCACATCCGGCTGGGACGGGGCGAGGAGCAGACGGGGGGGAGGGACAAGCCCTCGATCCTGGCCGACGCCTTCGAGGCGCTCCTGGCGGCCGTGTATCTGGACGGCGGCTTCGAACTGGCCTACCGCTTCGCCGAGAGCATCTTCCGTTCGATCGTGGCCGAGGCGGGCACCGAGGCGACGGAGCTCGACTACAAGACCCGCCTCCAGGAGTTCTGCCAGGCCCGGTACGGGAAGGCTCCCTCCTATCGGCTCGTCGGGGAGGAGGGGCCGGACCACGACAAGGTGTTCGAGGTGGAACTCCGGGTGGGCCGGCGTGTCCTCGGCCGGGGGCGGGGGCGAAACAAGAAGGAGGCGGAGCAGCGCGCAGCCCAGGACGCCCTGGAACTGCTCGCGTGAGGGGGCCGCGGCGACGGCCGTGGCGAGGGAAGGGTTGAGTTCCAGCGGCGGAATCGGCTAGGTTCCGCCGTTCCGTCGGCAGCTTTCCGTGAAGTGGAGTCCCGATGAAGGGCATCATCCTGGCGGGGGGGGCGGGCACGCGGCTGCATCCCGTGACGCTCGCCGTGAGCAAGCAGCTCCTCCCCGTGTACGACAAGCCCATGATCTACTACCCCCTGGCCGTGCTCATGCTGGCCGGGATCCGGGACATCCTCGTCGTCTCGACCCCCCAGGACCTTCCCCGGTTTCGTCACCTCTTGGGAGACGGCTCTCGCTGGGGCGTGGCCTTCTCCTACGCGGAGCAGCCTCGCCCCGAGGGCATCGCCCAGGCCTTCGTGATCGGGGCGGAGTTCCTCGGGGGCAGCCCGGTGTGCCTGGTGCTCGGCGACAACCTGTTCTTCGGCCACGGCCTCACGGAAGTGCTTCGCCGGGCGGCGGCCCTTGAGCGGGGCGGGCTCGTCTTCGGCTACCCGGTGCGGGACCCGGAGCGCTACGGCGTCGTGGAGTTCGACGCCGAGGGCCGGGTGCTGGGCATCGAGGAGAAGCCGGCCCGGCCGAAGTCCCACTACGCCGTGCCCGGCCTCTACTTCTACGACTCCGAGGTCGCGGGGATCGCCCAGGGACTCCGGCCCTCGCCCCGCGGCGAGTTGGAGATCACCGACCTGAACCGGGAGTACCTGCGCCGGGGCGATCTGCGGGTGGAACTGCTGGGCCGCGGCTACGCCTGGCTCGACACCGGGACCTTCGAGTCGCTCCACGAGGCCTCGGCGTTCGTGATGGCCGTGCAGGAGCGCCAGGGGCTCCAGATCGCTTGCCCGGAGGAGATCGCCTACCGGATGGGGTGGATCACGGGCGAGGACCTTCTCCGCCTCGCCGAGCCCCTGGGCAGGAACGCCTACGGGCGCTACCTCCGCCAGTTGGTGGAGGGGTAGGGGGCGGGGGTAATCCGGATGACCTTTCGAGAGACCGGGCTGCCGGATGTCGTGGTGGTGGAGCCCCGGGTGTTCATCGACGAGCGCGGGTCGTTCATGGAGACCTACCACGCCGAGCGGTTCGCCGAGGCGGGGA
>CAZJSF010000269.1:0-2437 GCA_964548515.1 uncultured Thermodesulfobacteriota bacterium | reverse complement strand
TGCTGGCGGCCCGCATGGATCCCAACGAGGCCCTTCGGGCCCTGTGAGTCGGGGACGAACACCCCGTCGCGGCCCGCCGAGGCGCACCGCGGAAAGTGGAGAGTCCATGATGAGCTACATCGAAGCGAACAACCTCACCAAGCGCTACGGCACCGGTGACGGCGCCGTGGCGGCCGTGCGGGAGATCACCCTGCAGATCGAGGAGGGGGAGTTCGTCGCCGTGATGGGCGAGTCGGGTTCCGGCAAGTCGACGCTCTTGTCCGTGCTCGGGGCCCTCAACACGCCTACGGCCGGGTCGTTGACCGTCGACGAGATCGACGTCTACGGCCTCGGCCCGGAGCAACGGGCCGACTTCCGGCGCGAGTTCCTGGGGTTCGTGTTCCAGAGCTTCCACCTGATCCCCTACCTGACCCTGGCGGAGAACGCGATGCTGCCGCTGGCCACCGTGAAGGCGCCGAGGAAGGAGAAGCGGCGCATGGCGGAGGAGGCCCTGGCCCGGGTGGGTCTGGCCGGCAAGGAGGACCGCCTGCCGAGCCAGATCTCGGGCGGTGAGCAGCAGCGGGTGGCCATCGCCCGGGCCATCGTCAACGAACCCCCGATCCTGCTCGCCGACGAGCCCACGGGGAACCTCGACACCAGGACGAGCGCCGCGATCATGGACCTGCTCGGCCGCCTCAACCGGGAGGGCATGACCATCGTCATGGTCACCCACAGCCCGGAGTGCGCCCGTCATGCGCGGCGCGTGCTCAAGGTCGCGGACGGCAGGGTCATCGAGGAAGACCGCCGGGTGCGGCCGCTGGACAGCGCGGAGGGTTGAACATGAAGGCGATGAAGGGAAGTCGAAGGTGGTGGTTGGTGTGCACCGGTGCGGCGCTGGCCCTGGGCGCCGCGGTGCCCGGCGCGGGGGCGGGCCCGCAGGCCGCCGCTCCCGGGCCGTCCGGCCCGGCCGGGGCGGGGCAGATGGCGCGCCTGCTCCTGGACGTCCCCGGCATGACGTGCGGGAGCTGCGAGGGGCGGATCCGGGAGGCCCTGGAACGTCGGCAGGGCGTGAGGGCGGTGGCCGTGGACCTCGCCCGCAAGACGGTGACCGTGGAGTACGCCGCGGGAAGCGACGACCCCAAGGCGCTCGCCGACGTCGTGACCCGCAGCGGGTACCCGGCGCGGTTCCTGGCCTCCGGCCCCGGTGTGGCGCCCGTGGAACCGGGCGCCGCCCGCCCGGGGGGCGGGTGCAGAGGCAACTGCTGCGCCGGCGGGTGAGGGGGGTCGTGGAGAACATTCGGCGCCTGGGTGTGGACATGTGTGCAATTGACCGGAACACCCGCCGCGCTAGGGTGCCAGCGGCCGGTCCCGTCCGTGGAGAAGACCGCGAGTACGGGCGCCCGACCCGCGCGGCACGGGGGTTGCCCCCGGAAACATCCGGGGGGAGTAGGAAGGGAGCGGGCGGATGAACAGAATCCTCGCTGCGTTCGTCACATCGGTGGCCCTGGTGCTGCCGGCCGTCGCGGCGGACACGGGAACCGGGGTGGAGGACCTGGAGCAGCGGCTCCGGGAGGGCCCCACCGTGTCGGATCTGGTCGAGTACGCCAACCGGAAGAGCCCCGTCATCGACGCCGCCCGTCAGTCGTGGCGAGCTGCCGTGGAGGGGCGGAGGGTCGCCACGGCGTACCCGGACCCCGAGGTGATGTTCGAGGAGAAGAACCCGGTGGAGGACGTGTGGATGGGGCGGATCGTCCAGAAGGTCCCGTTCCCGGGGAAGCTCTCCAAGGCGGGGGAGGTGGCGGACGCCGAGGTCCGCGTCGCGCGCCTCGAGACCGACCGCACCGCCCGGGACGTGGCCCTGCAGATCCGGGAGGCGTTCCACGAACTCCTGTACGTGAGGCAGGCCCGGGAGGTGATCGCTGGGAACCGGCAGCTCCTGGACCACCTCCGCAAGGTGGCGGAGACGTCCTTCGGCGGGGGAAGGGCCACCCTGGTGGACGTGACCAAGGCCCAGTCCCAGCGGGCCCAGCTCGAGTACGACGCGATCCTCATGGACGAGAGGGAACACACCGAGGCCACCCGCATCAACGCGTTGATCAGCCGCGAGCCCGGGGCGCCCCTCGGGCCGCCGGTGCCCGAACCGTCCCAACCGCTCGCGTACTCCCTCGAAGAGATCTACGAAATCGCCCTGGGCAGCCAGGAGGACATCCTGTCGGCGGAAGCCCGGGTGGAGCAGGCGCGAGGCGAGGCTTCCCTCATGCGGTGGGAAAGGCTTCCGGACTTCAGCGTCGGCATTCTCAAGGATCCCATCGACAAGGAGGGTTCCGACGCGGTGGGATTCCAGGTGGGCATGACCGTGCCCCTGTGGTGGGGGAAGAACCAGGGACGGGTGGCGCGGGCCGAGGCGCAGGCCGAGGCTGCCCGCGCCCTTGTGAGGGCACGGATCGACGAGACCCGG
>CAZJSF010000268.1:0-2449 GCA_964548515.1 uncultured Thermodesulfobacteriota bacterium | reverse complement strand
CTGGGCCTGCTGGCCTCGGGCGTCGCCCACGAGATCAACAATCCCCTCGGCGTCATCCTGGGCTACGCGGCGTACCTGGAGAAGAAGCTGGACGGCGAGGATCCCAACCTCAAGTACATCCAGGAGATCCGCCGGGAGAGCAACCGCTGCAAGAAGATCGTGCAGGACCTCCTCAACTACGCCCGGGCGCCCCGCCCGGCGCCCCAGGAGACGGACCTCAACGCGCTGCTCGACCAGATCGTGGACTTCGCCGCCAACCACACCGACATGCAGGGTGTGCGCGTCGCCAAGCGGTTCGACCCGGCGCTGCCTCGGCTTCTCGTGGACCCGGACCAGATGCGCCAGGTGGCCATCAACCTCATCCTCAACGCCGGCGCGGCCATGCCCGAGGGAGGGAGCCTCGCGGTGTGCACGGGGATGGGGGCGCCGGGGTTCGTCGAGGTGGCGTTCCAGGACAGCGGAGCCGGCATCCCGCCGGAGCACCTCGAGAAGGTCTTCGAGCCGTTCTTCACCACCAAGGCGCGGGGCACGGGACTCGGACTCTCCATCACGCGGCAGATCGTGGAGCAGCACCACGGGACGATCCGGGTGGAGAGCGAGGTCGGCCGAGGAACGACCGTGACCCTGAGCCTTCCCATCGTCCCCGAGACCTTCTAGCCCGTGCCGCCATGAGCGACGCCGCCGCCAAGCGGGTGCTGGTGATCGACGACGAGGAGGCCCTCTGCCGGATGGTGGAGGCCGTGCTCTCCGACTGCGGTTACGCCGTCACCACCCACACGCGTTCCTTCGACGCCGTGGAGGCCTTCGAGCCGGGTCGCTACGACGTGGTGGTCACCGACGTGAAGATGCCCGGCATGGACGGACTCGAGGTCCTCCAACGCCTCAAGGAGGCGGAGCCGGGCCTCCCCGTCATCGTCATCACGGCCCACGCCACGGTGGAGATGTCGATCCAGGCCCTGCGGAAGGGGGCCTACGACATGGTGACGAAGCCCTTCGAGCCCGAGGAGCTCCTCTACCGGGTGCGCAACGCGATCCGGCAGGGCGAACTGCTCGCGGAGAACAAGGGGCTGCGGGAGGAGCTCGCCGGGCGGGGCCGCTTCGGGAACCTCGTGGGGGAGGCCCCCAAGCTGCTGGCGGTGTTGGAGACCGCGCGGCGGGTCGCCGCACGGGACACCCCTGTCCTCGTCACCGGGGAGTCCGGGACCGGCAAGGAACTGGTCGCCCAGGCGGTGCACGCCCACTCCCCGCGCCGGGAGGGCAAGTTCGTGGCGATCAACTGCGGGGCGCTGCCCCAGTCTCTCCTGGAGGGCGAGCTCTTCGGCACGCGGCGGGGGGCCTTCACCGGGGCGGACCGGGACCGCAAGGGGCTGCTCGAGGAGGCCGACGGCGGAACCCTGTTCCTGGACGAGGTGGGGAACCTCCCTCCCGAGGTCCAGAGGACGCTCCTCCGCTTCCTCCAGGAGCAGGAGTTCTACCGCGTGGGGGACACCCGTCCCACCCGGGTGAACGTGCGCATCGTGTCCGCCACCAACTCCGACCTGCGGGCGGCGGTGCAGGCCGGGGCGTTCCGGGAGGACCTGTACTACCGCCTCAACGTGGTCAACCTCCACCTGCCCCCGCTGCGGGAACGGCCGGGAGACATCCCGCTCCTGGTCGCCCGGTTCGTCAAGGAGCTCAACGAGCGCTTCGGGACCCGGGTGCGCGGCTTCTCCGCCGAAGCCATGCAGGCCGCTTGCCGGTTCGCGTGGCCGGGCAACGTGCGCCAGTTGAGGAACGTGGTGGAGGCGTCGCTCGCGGTCGCCACCGGAGACGTCGTGGACCTGCCCCTGCTCTCCCAGTTCATCGACGCCGGGGCCGCGGGGGAGGTACCGCCCGCCTCCGGGGAGATGGACTACGCCGCGGCCATGGATCGCTTCGAGGCGGACTACCTCCAGCGGCTCCTGGCCGAGACGGCAGGCAGCGTGGAGGAGGCCGCCCGGCTGGCCAACATCAACGTGGCGACGATCTACCGCAAGATCAAGAAGCACGGGCTGCGCAAGGACGAGCGCGCCGACTCCGGAACCCCTGCGGACACCCCTTTGGGCTGAGGGGGCCGGCCGCCGGAGAGGCGGCGCGGGCCCTCCCACCGAACCCTCTCGCATTCCTGCGAGACCCGAGCCTTTCCCTTCGCAGTTCTGCGAACCGCCGTGTCTCGGCGGCCGTTGTCTCTCCAACTGATCGAAATCGCTGGGTTCCTGCGGCTTCTTCCGGGGACGTCCGTACGGGCGCATGCCCGCCGGGGGGCGACCGCCGGCCAACCGGCTCTTGCACGGCTGCGAGAGGCTCCCATGGCCGGCCGTCGGGGGTTAGAGGCGCAACCAATCGATTTTGCTGAATATTCTGGTCTTGTGACGCTGTTTGCGCCGCCTTGGCACCGCTCTTGCTCTTCCCGGGACCGGAGCGGGGCCGT
>CAZJSF010000267.1:0-2491 GCA_964548515.1 uncultured Thermodesulfobacteriota bacterium | reverse complement strand
GGCCGCTGGACCCGGAGGCCTTCTTCCGGCTGCTGCTCCGCAAGCACGTCTAGTGACCTAGCCCGCCCTAGGACCCCGGCGGCTCCCCCTCGAACACCCGCCGGAGCTCGCCGGCCAGGGGAAGGGCCCGCCCGCTCTCCCGGGAGACGATCACGAAGGTGACGTCGGCGTCCGCGACCACGGTCTCGGTGCCCCGGAGGCGGACCACCTGGCGCACGACGCCGCTCCGGTTCCCCAGGGCCTTGATCCCGGTCTCGATGTCGAGCACCTCCCCCAGGGAAGCGGGGCGGCGGTAGTTGATGTCGATGTTGACCACCGAGAACCCCATGCCCCGCTCCAGGAAGGCTCCCAGGTCGGCCCGCTGCTCGACCCACTGCCACCGGGCCTCCTCCAGGAACTCCAGGTAGCGCGCGTTGTTCACGTGGCCGTAGAGGTCCAGGTGGTACCCGCGCACCTTGATCTCGGTCCGGTGGGTCGGGAACTCGCTCACGGCTTCCCTCCTCGGCTCGGGCGCCCGCGCCCCCCGGCCGCCAGCCGGCGGCCGGCGGCCCTCGCCCGGCGGAGTGCGCGGGCGGGCACCTCGGGCCGCTCCCGCTCCCCCACGAGGCCCGCGGTGACCACGGCGATCGGCCTCGCCCCCATGGTCCTCGCCGCAGCCCGCAGGGCTCGCAGGGCCCCGGTGGCCAGGGGGATCAGGAACGCCGGCATCGCCGACGTGGTGATCAGCACGGCCCGCTTGCCCCGGTCCCTCCGGCGCAGCTTCGGGCCGCCTCGGGACCCCCAGGGCCACCAGGTGAAGGCCACGAGCCGCTCCATGAACCGCCGGGTGAGCGCGTTGACGTTGTAGAAGTTCACCGGCGCCCCGAGCACGAGTCCGTCGCACGCGTCGTAGCGCTGCAGGATCTCGGCCACGGCGTCGTCGTGGACGCACCGGCCGGGGTCCGGTCCGGGCTCCTGGGTGCACGCCCGGCAGTTGGTGCAGAACGCGACGGGCTCGTCGGCCAGGTAGAGCTTCGTCGTCTCCGCCCCGGCCTCCTCCGCGCCCCGGAGGGCCTCGGTGACCAGCGAATCCACCGCGCCCCCCTTCCGGTAGCTCCCGACGATGCCGAGGATCTTCCCGGCCATGTCCCTTCCTCCTCGTCCCCCTCGTGCTCCGCGCTCGACGGGGCCCTGCTACACCCCGAGGGCGGAGGCGGCGAAGCCCAACCCGAGCTCCTCGAGCTTCCCGCGGCTCGGCACCCCCCGGTCCGACCAGCCCCGCAGCCGGTAGTAGGCGTCGAGCATGCCGTCGAGCTCCTCGCGGCTGCAGCGCATCCCGGCCCGCGGCCCGCCGGGGATGGGCTCGTCCATCACCCGGGCGGGGAGGGTGTCCTCCCGCCGCCCGGCGCCCTCCCGCACGTTGAAGGCCCGCTCCAGGTTGACGATGCGCTCGCCGATCCGGTCCAGTTCCGGCGCGGTCACGTCCCAGCCCGCGACGCAGCGGAGCATCTCGGCGTAGTCCTCGCCCAGGGTCCGGCCGAACCCGCGCTCGCCCACGAAGCGGCACAGGGTGAGCGAATCGCCCACGGCGGTGAAGTGCTGGCTGTCCACGGCGTAGCGGGGCTGGCCCTCCGGGGACACGCTGTCCGCCCCGGGGGCGTACTGGCCGGTGGGGCGGGTGTCGTGGTGGCTCCCGCCCCGGGTGCCCGTGGCGTACCCGAGGCTCATGCCCTTGAGGGCCCGGGCGGAGTGGCCGGCGATCTCGAGCCCCTTGACCGCGTAGAGGGCCGCCTCGGCCTCCGGGCCGAGGCGGGCGGCCATCCGCACCGACCCCTCCGCCAGCAGTTCTCCGAAGCCCTCCCGGGCCGCCGCCCACCGGATCCCGCGGAGGAGGGCCTCCGGGTCGCCGAAGCGCAGGGGCACGCCCGCCTCCGCCTCGGTCAGGAGCCCGCGCTCGAAGCACTCCATGGCGAAGGCGAGGGTGACGCCGGCGGAGATCGTGTCCACCCCCAGTTCGTCGCACAGCCGGTTGGCGGCCAGGACGGCGGCCGGGTCGTAGACCTCCACCATCGAGCCCAGGGCGTAGATGGACTCGAACTCCGGGGCCTTCCAGAAACGGGGCGTGCTCCCCTCGGCCTCCTCCCTCGCGCGCTTCCCGCACGCCACCGGGCATCGGGCGCAGCTCAGGTGGCGGTCGAAGAAGCGGTCCCGAAAGGTCTCGCCGCTCAGTTCGGCCGCGCGCCCGCAGGTCTCCCGCCGGGCGTTGCGGGTGGCCAGGGCGCCGAGGGCCTCGATCGGCTCCACCAGGAAGGCCGTGCCGAACTCGGCGAGGGCCGCGGTGCCCCGCCGCAGGTCCTCCCGCCGCCGGGCGATCAGGGCCTCGAGCCCCGTGGGGTCGGCCACCGGGGTCCCGATGAGGGCCTCCTCGAGGGGGCCCAGGGCGCCCTTGGCATCCCGCGGCCCCAGGTTCCAGGTGGTCGGCACGACGCACTGGTAGTTCTTGATCTTGCCG
>CAZJSF010000266.1:0-2495 GCA_964548515.1 uncultured Thermodesulfobacteriota bacterium | reverse complement strand
AGGGCCAGGATGCCGGTCAAGGCGGCGAGGGTTCTCGGCGTGTTCTTCATGGTGGGCTCCTTTCTCCGTTGCCTCACGCCGACGCGGCGGAGGCGCGCAAGTCGGTGCGCTGTTTCCACAGTTTGTAGATGGCCGGGTAGACCAGCAGTTCCAGGGCAAAGCTCGTGATCAGGCCGCCGATCATCGGCGCGGCGATGCGCTTCATGACGTCCGCGCCGGCCGAGGTGGACCACATGATGGGCAGCAGGCCCATGAATGCCGCGGCCACGGTCATCATCTTCGGCCGGGCGCGCTTGACCGCCCCGTGGAGGATCGCCTCGTCGAGTTCCCCGACCGTGCGCAGCAGGCCTCGCTTCTTCGCGTCCTCGTAGGATAGGTCAAGGAAAAGGAGCATGAAGACCCCGGTTTCCGCATCGAGGCCGAGAAGCGCGATCATCCCCACCCACGCGGCGATGGACACGTTGTAGTCGAGGAACCAGAACAGCCAGATGGCGCCGATCGCCGAGAACGGGACGGCGAGCATCACCACCGTGGCCTTGAAGGCGCTCCGGGTGTTCAGGTACAGGAGCACGAAGATGAGCGCGAGGGTGACGGGGACCACCACCTTCAGGCGCTCCTTCACCCGCACCATGTTCTCGTACTGGCCGCTCCACTGCAGCACGTAGCCCTGCGGCAGCGAGAGGTTCTCCGCCACGACCCGCTTGGCCTCCTCCACGTAGCCCCCCACGTCCCGGCCGGCGATGTCCACGTACACGTAGCCCGAGAGGAACCCGTTCTCGTCCCGGATCATGGCCGGGCCCTGGACCAGCCGGATCTCGGCCAACTGGCCCAGGGGCACCTGCGCCCCCGTGCCGCCGGGGACCGGAACCAGCACCCGGGCGAGCCGGTCCGGGTCCTCCCGCAGTTCCCGGGGGTAGCGTACGTTCACCGGGTAGCGCTCGCGGCCCTCTACGGTGGTCGTCACGTTCTCGCCGCCGATCGCGCTGATGATCACGTCCTGGACCTGGGCGATGGTGAGCCCGTAGCGGGCGAGTTGGTCGCGCCGCGGCTCGAAGTCGACGAAGTACCCGCCGGTGACGCGCTCGGCGAAGATGCTCCGGGTTCCCGGCAGGTCCTTGAGCAGGTGTTCCAGCCGCTCGCCGATGCGCTGGATCTCCGCCAGGTCCGAGCCGTAGACCTTTACGCCGATCGGCGTGCGGATGCCCGTGGTGAGCATGTCGATCCGCGCCTTGATCGGCATGGTCCAGGCGTTGGTGACGCCGGGGAACCTCACCGTCGCGTCCATCTCGGCGATGAGCTCCTCCCAGGAGATGCGGTCGGGCCAGACCGGCCGGAGGACCGCCTCGAGCCACCCCGGCGCCCAGGAGGAGTACCACCGCTCCTTCCCGCGCCACTCGCTCTCGGGCTTGAGGATCACCGTGGTCTCCATCATGGAGAAGGGCGCGGGGTCGGTGGAGGTGTCGGCCCGGCCCGCCTTGCCGAAGACCCGCTCCACCTCCGGGAAGCCCTTGAGCAGCCTGTCCTGCGCTACCATCAGCTCCTGGGCCTGCGCCACCGACAAACCCGGCAGCGTCGTGGGCATGTAGAGGATCGTGCCCTCGTTCAGCGGCGGCATGAACTCGGACCCGAGGTGGAAATAGGCGGGCAGGCTCGCGGCGACGAGAAGGACCGACCCCGCGATCACGCCCTTCGGGTGCCGCAGGACGAACCGGCACGCGGGCTCGTACACCCGGAAGATCGCCCGGCTGATGGGGTGGCGCTCCTCGGCGTAGTAGGTGCCCACGAGCGCGTGGGTCGCCAGCCTGGCCAGGAAGCGCGGGCGAAAGCGGAACGGGTCGATCCGGGCGAAGAGCATCCGCAGGGCCGGGTCCAGGGTGATCGCGAGCAGGGCGGCGATCCCCATGGCGAGGTTCTTCGAGTAGGCGAGCGGCTTGAAGAGCCTACCCTCCTGGTCGACCAGCGCGAACACCGGCAGGAACGCCACGGCGATCACCAGGAGGGAGAAGAACACCGACGGCCCGACCTCCATCAGCGCCTCCAGGCGGACCTTGTGGAAGTCCCCGACCCGGCCGCCGGCGTCCCAGTGGTGGATCTTGTTGTAGGCGTTCTCCACCTCGACGATCGCGCCGTCGACCAGGACGCCGATGGAGATCGCGATGCCCGCGAGGCTCATGATGTTGACCGTCACCCCCATGTAGTAGAGCGGGATGAACGAGAGGAGCACCGAGACCGGGATGGTGACGATGGGCACCAGCGCCGAGGGCACGTGCCACAGGAAGATCAGGATCACGAGGGAGACGATGATCATCTCCACCGTGAGTTCGTGCTTGAGCGTCTCGATGGCCCGCAGGATGAGGTCGGAGCGGTCGTAGGTGGTCACGAAGCGGACCCCCGGGGGCAGGGACGGGGTGAGTTCCCGGAGCTTGGTCTTCACCCGCTCTATCACGTTGAGGGCATTCTCGCCGTGGCGCATCACGACGATACCCCCTACGTGG
>CAZJSF010000265.1:0-2526 GCA_964548515.1 uncultured Thermodesulfobacteriota bacterium | reverse complement strand
GAGAGCCGCACCGTGTGGCTGTGCGCCTCGTGCCAGACCTGCAACACCCGGTGCCCCCAGGGGCTCGACATCCCGGGCATCATCGACCACTTCCGCCAGCAGACCCTCGACCACCCGTCGGTTCCCGCGACGGCCCGGTTCTTCAAGGCCTTCCTCCGAAACGCCCGCGTGTTCGGCCGCGTGTACGAGGCGGGCCTCATGGGGGAGTTGAACGTCCGGGAGGGGAAACCCTTCCGGGACCTGGGCATGGGGCTGCGGATGATCCGGAAGGGGAAGATCCGGCTGATGCCCGACATCGCCCGCAACCCCCGCAAGGTGGCGGCGGTGGAGCCGGCGCCGGAGCGTGTCGCCTACTACCCGGGGTGCTCCCTGCACTCCACGGGCGCCGCCTTCGACCGGTCCTTCCGGGCCACGGCCTCGGCGCTGGGCTGGGACCTGGTGGAGGTGCCCGGCTGGACCTGCTGCGGAACCACGCCGGTCCACGGGGCCGACCCGGTGCGGGCGGTCTCCATGCCCCTGGCCAACCTGGGCATCGTGGAGCGCATGGGGCTCGACCGGGTGGTGGCGCCCTGCGCCGCCTGCTACGGCCGCTTCCAGACCGCGCTCCGCCACTACCGGCAGGACGGCGCCCTCGCCGAGCGCGTGGACGGCGAACTGGGGCGCGAGTACGGCGACGGCGTCCGGGTGCTCAACGCGGTGGACCTGCTCGGGGGCGTCGACGCAGAACACCTGGAGAAGAAGGTCTCCCGGCCCCTTGAGGGACTCAAGGTCGCCTGCTACTACGGATGCCTCCTCACCCGGCCCCCGGAGGACACCGGCGCGGCCGAGGCCGAGAACCCGCAGGGCATGGAACGCCTGGTGCGGGCGCTGGGCGCCGACCCCCTCGACTGGTCGCGCAAGACCGACTGCTGCGGCGGGAGCCTCGCGATCTCCCACACGGAGATCGCCAAGAGCATGACCGCCGAGATCCTCAAGGAGGCCCGGGCGCGCGGAGCGGACCTCATCGCCGCGGCGTGCCCCCTGTGCCACGTGAACCTCGACGAGCGCCAGCCGGAGATGGAGGCCGCCCTGGGGTTCACCCTGCCGGTGGTATACGTCACCCAGCTGCTGGCCGCCGCTCTCGACCTTCCCGCCGAAGCCCAGGCCCTCGATCAGTCCGCCATCGACCCGGAGCCCCTGGCCCGGCGCGGCGCGCCCCAGGGCGCCGGCGAGCCGCGATGAGCCCCCAGCGGAACGGCAACGGCAGGAAGACGGGCGCGGTCCTCGTCGTGGGCGGGGGCGTGGCCGGGATGCGGGCCGCCGCGGACCTCGCGGAGACCGGCCTGCAGGTGTACCTGGTGGAGTCGGCGCCGGGCCTGGGCGGGCGGGTGGCCCAGCTCGGCTTCATGTTCCCCACCCACGACTGCGTGCTCTGCCGGGGGTCGTCCGATCACGGGTACGGCTGCACGCGTCCCTCCATCTCCCCGGCCTTCCAGGACCACAACCTGCACCCGAACATCCGGGTCATGACGCTGACCGAGGTGGTGGACTTCCGGGGACAGGTCGGGGACTTCACCGTCACGCTGCGGCGCAACCCGCGCCACGTTGCGCCCGAGAAATGCATCAACTGCCGCCTGTGCTCCGTGGTCTGCCCGGCTTCCGTGCCGAGCGAGTTCCAGATGCGGATGAGCTACCGGAAGGCGGCCTACAAGCTTGCCCCCCGGGCGATCCCGGACGCGTACATCGTGGACAAGGGCCCCTGGTGCGAGGGGTGCGGCAAGTGCGAGCAGATCTGCCCCACGGGGGCCATCGACCTCTCCGAGGAGCCGCACACCGAGACGCTGCGGGTGGGGGCGGCGATCCTCGCCCTCGGCTACCAGTTGTTCGACCCGACCCCCCTGCAGGAGTTCGGGTACGGTCGCTACGCGAACGTCGTCACTTCGATGCAGTTCGAGCGCCTCGCCAGCCGCTCGGGGCCGACCGAGGGCATGGTGGCACGGCTCTCCGACGGGAAGAGGCCGAAGAAGGTCGCGTGGCTGCAGTGCATCGGCTCCCGAGACCAGGAGCACCCCTACTGCTCGTCGATCTGCTGCATGATCGCCACGAAACAGGCCATGCTCGCCAAGCAGCGCCTGCCGGAAGTGGACTGCGGCGTGTTCGTGATGGACGAGCGGGCCTTCAACAAGGAGTACACGAAGTACTACCAGCGGGCGATGAACACCCACGGGGTCCGCTACACCCGGTGCCGTGTGAGCGCAATCCGCGAGGACCCCAAGACCCACGACCTGATCCTCCGCTACCCCGACGCGGACGGCCGCACGGTGGAGGACCGCTACGGCATGGTGGTGCTCGCTGTGGGCATGCAGCCGCCGACCCGCTCCGCGGAGCTGGCCCGGATGATGGGCATCGAGCTCAACGCCCACGGGTTCTGCGAGACCGACAAGTTCCAGCCCCTCCAGACCAGTCAGCCCGGCGTCTACGTGGCCGGGGCGTTCCAGTCCCCCAAGGAGATCGCCGAGACCGTGTTCGACGCCGCCGGCGCCGCCG
>CAZJSF010000264.1:0-2540 GCA_964548515.1 uncultured Thermodesulfobacteriota bacterium | reverse complement strand
ACACGAGTTCTGTGTAGCACGACAGCGCGGGGCTGTCAAAGCCTCCTGCCCCCTTGCGGCAGGTCGCCGTCATTTCCGCAGGAAACCGGTGTGGCCCCGCCGTCTGGTCGTCCACGTTGTGCCCTTGTGTTTGACAACGCTGTTTGTTTGTGACTCAATATCACAAGCTTTCCCTCTCGTGCCGAGGAGGAAATCCCATGGCCAAGCCCCTCAAGGTCCCCGAGGCCACGATCAAACGGCTCTCGATCTACATGAGGGTTCTCAAGGACCTCGAGAAGAAGGGCGTGGACGTGGTGTCCAGCGCCGAACTGGCCGACATCTGCGGCGTCAACGCAGCCCAGATCCGCAAGGACCTCACGTACTTCGGAGAGTTCGGCATCCGGGGCGTCGGGTATTACGTCAAGGAGCTCCACTTCGACATCCGCAAGGTGCTGGGCCTGAACCAGCGGCGCAACGTGGCGCTGGTGGGGGTGGGCAACCTCGGCCGGGCCCTGCTGAGCTACCGGAACTTCGCCGAACACGGGTACAACTTCGTGGCGGCCTTCGAGACCGACCCGGCCAAGATCGGCACGGTCATCGGCGGCAACCTCCGGGTGGAGCCGCTGGAGAACATCGGGCGGGTCGCCGGGGAGAAGGAGATCGAGATCGTCATCATCACCACCCCCGCCCCCGCCGCCCAGGCCGTGGCCGACAAGGTCGTGGCGGCCGGCATCCGGGGCATCCTGAACTTCGCGCCCGTGCAACTCCAGGTGCCGGAGGGGGTGAAGGTGAAGAAGGTCGACCTCACCACCGAGTTCGACAACCTGGTCTATCACCTCTACGCCCGCGCCCGCTGAGAAGACCACGATGTCCGACTGGGTCCTGGAAAACCCCGAGGGGATCGACTCCGCGGAGATCGTGGTCGGCATCCCCTCCCGGAACGAGGCAGACGCCATCGCCTTCCCGACGGAGCAGGCCGCCCTGGGGCTCACCCGGTACTTTCCCGGCCGCAGGGCCGTGGTGGTCAACTGCGACAACGCGAGCAGCGACGGCACCAAGGAGGCGTTCTTCGGCGCCCGGTGCGAGGTGCCCCGGCTCTACGTCTCGACCCCCCCGGGGGTGGCGGGGAAGGGGAACAACTTCCGGAACCTGTTCCGTCTCGTCCGGGAACTCAAGGCCCGGGCGGTGGTGGTCGTGGACGCGGACCTGAAGAGCATCTCCCCGAAGTGGATCAAGGCCCTCGGGGAGCCCCTGTTCGACGACTTCGGCTTCGTGGCGCCCCTCTACCTCCGGCACAAGTACGACGGCACCATCACCAACAACATCGCCTACCCGCTCACCCGGTGCCTGTACGGGCGCCGGGTCCGGCAACCCATCGGGGGGGACTTCGGCTTCTCGGGCGACCTGGCCCGCTACTACCTGGAGCACGAGACGTGGGACGACGACGTCGCCCACTTCGGCATCGACGTGTGGATGAGCACCCTGGCGATGTACTACCGGCAACCCATCACCCAGGCCTTCCTCGGCCGCCCCAAGATCCACCGCGCCAAGGACCCGGCCTCGGACCTGGGGCCGATGTTCCGGCAGGTGGTGGGCACGATCTTCCACCTGATGGAGTCCTTCGCCTCGTTCTGGGAGGAGGTTCGCTGGAGCCGGCCCACGGCGATCTTCGGCTTCGGGCTCGGGGAGACCGAGATGCCCCCCCCGGTGGACGTGGACGTGGACGCGCTCTACGCCAAGCTGCAGGAGGGCGCCACGACCCAACTGTCGGTTTGGCAGGAGGTGCTCTCCCCGGTCACGATGGGGAAGTTGCGCGAGGTGCTCGCCCTGGAACGGGCGCACTTCGAGTTCCCCACCGCGCTGTGGAGCCAGGCGCTCTTCGACGTGGCGGTGGCGTACCGGGACCGGATCCTCCCGAAGGTTCAACTCCTGGACTCCCTGGCCCCCCTCTACTTCGGGCGGACCCTGTCCTTCGTCCGCGCGACCGAGGGGATGGCCCTGGCCCAGGCCGAGGAGTACGTCGAGGAGCAGTGCCAGGCCTTCGAGGAGTCCAAGCCCTACCTCCTCGAGCGCTGGGGCGGCTGAAAGGAGCGTGCGGTGGCTCGAATCCTGATCGTCGACGACGAGGAGCACATCCGGACCCTGTACACCCTCGAACTCGAGGACGACGGCCACGAGGTGCGGGCCCTGGAGAGCGGGAAGGGCCTGACCGAGGTCATCGAGGGTTTCGCCCCGGACGTGGTGATCCTCGACATCAAGATGGTCGACGTCAGCGGCCTCGACGCCCTCCAAGAGGTCCGCAACCGGTTCTACGACCTGCCCGTGATCCTCTGCTCGGCCTACGGGTCCTACAAGGGCGACGTCAAGAGCATCGCGGCCGACTACTACGTCGTGAAGTCCTCGGACCTCACGGAGCTCAAGAAGCGCATCCAGGCCGCCCTGGAGGCCCGCATCCCGACCCCCTGACCGACGCCGCGCGCGGGGCGCTCGCGCCTCCGGCCCCGTCCCCCCCCTTCCCCCCCCCCCGGGCCCCCCCCCCCCCTCCCCCCCCCCCCCGGGGG
>CAZJSF010000263.1:0-2608 GCA_964548515.1 uncultured Thermodesulfobacteriota bacterium | reverse complement strand
CCTACTTCGACGGCGAGCGCGTGACCCGCAAGGCCCTCAACGACGGGGACGAGGTCCACCGCCGCGGGCGCAGGGAAGGCGCCCGCCCGTTCCTCTAGGAGGCAGACGATGCTCCAAGTGGTGCTCAAACTCAACGGCGCGGCAATGCGGCGGTTCGACTTCGCCCAGGACCGGATCACCGTGGGCCGCAAGGCGGGAAACGACATCCGCATCGACAACCTGGCCGTGTCGGGAACCCACGCGGTGATCGAGAAGGAGTGCGGCAGTTACTACCTCGTCGACGAAGGCAGCACGAACGGCACCTACTTCGACGGCGAGCGCGTGACCCGCAAGGCCCTCAACGACGGGGACGAGGTGACCGTAGGCAAGCACACCCTGCTGTTCCTGATTCCCAGGCCGGGGGACGCTGAGGCAGCGGCCGAACCGGAGCCCGCCGCGGCTCCGAGCGCGACGGACCTCGACAACACGATGATGATCGACACACGCCGCCGCGACGCCCCCCCGGAGCGAACGGGCGACGCCGGCCGAACCCACGAAGGCTGGACGGTGGGCAACCTCACCGTACTGAAGGGCGACACGGGACAGCGCAGCTACGTGCTGACGAGCGAGTACATCCTCATCGGCAAGGACCCCAGCGCCCTGGTCCGCCTCTCCGGTTGGCGCGCTCCCCAGGTGGGCGGGTTCATCTCCCGGGTCAAGGACGGTTACCGGCTCGTGCCCCCGGAAACCGGCAGCCGCCTGAGCCTCAACGGGCAGCCCGTGCGGGAGAGCACGCTGCTCAGCAACGGGGACACCATCGAGATCCACGGGGTGGCGCTCCGCTTCTCCCTGCGGGCGGCCTGAACGGGCCGCGGCAGGCCCTCCCGCCCACGCCGTGGCCGCGACCACCCGCGCCCTGCACCGCTCCGTTTCGGGGACCCGAGCCGTCGCGCGAGCCGCGGCGCGAGCGGTCGCCGAGTCGGGCCGCGCGTTCCCGGCCGTCGTCGAGAACCCCTATCTGTTCGTGCCGTGGCTGCGGGTGGCGCGCAGGGCACAGGTCTGCCTCGTCTTGCTGGGGCTCGCGGCCCCCGCCTGGCTGCCTTCCCTGGCCGACGCCGGGCTGGAGAAGGTCCTCCGGCCATCGGAGGTGAAGGTGCTCGGCCTCTCGGTCCGGGTCCAGGAACACCCCCGCCTCGACGCCGCCCGCGACGCGGCGCGGGCGGTCATCTGGGGCGGCTCGGCAGGCCTGGTGCTGCTCCTCTTCTGGGCGGACCTCCCCCGGGCCCTGGCCTGGGCGGCGCGGCGGGCGAAGCAACTCGAGAGCCGCGCCGACGACCTGGCGAAGCGGCGACCGGCCGAGGCCCTCACCTTGTATCTCGCCGCCGCCCGTCTGTCGGTGGATGCGGAGCAACGGAAGGCCCTGGGGGCCAAGGTGAGCGAGTCGCGGGCCGGCACGGCGGGGTCCCCGTCGGACGCGGAGCGCACGGTCGTGCTCCCTTCCGCCGGGAGCCCCGTCACGCGGGGGCCGCCGGACCGCTACCGCATCGAGGGCGAGGTCGGCCGCGGGGGCATGGGAGTCGTCTACCGGGCCCACGACTCGGTCCTGGACCGGCCCGTCGCCCTCAAGGAACTCCCGCCGTCGCTTGCCCACGACCCCGAACTCGTCACCCGGCTGCGGCACGAGGCGCGGGCGCTGGCCCGGCTGAACCACCCCAACATCGTGTCGGTGTACGACTTCGTGGAGGAGCGGGGGCGCACCTGGATCGCGATGGAGTACGTGGACGGGGGGGATCTGGAGGGACGTCTGAGGAGAGGCGCGCCCCTCGACACCGAAGAGGTCGCGGCCGTGGGGAGCCGCCTGGCCTCGGCCGTCGGCTACGCCCACGGGCGCGGCGTCGTCCACCGCGACCTCAAGCCCGCCAACGTGCTCTTCACCCGGGACGGAACGCCCAAGGTCACGGACTTCGGCCTCGCCAAGCTGTCCGAGTCGGTGACCCACACCCGGGCCGGCACCATACTCGGCTCCCCGGCCTACATGAGCCCGGAGCAGGCCGCCGGAAGGCCGGCGGACTCGCGCTCGGACGTGTACTCCCTCGGGGCCATCCTGTACCGGATGGCCACCGGCCGCCCCCCCTTCGAGGGGGAACTCGCCTCCGTGCTGGCCCAACACATCTCCGCGGACCCCGTGCCGCCCCGGGTGCTTCGGGACGACGTGCCTCCCTCCCTGGAGGGAGTGATCCTCTCCATGCTGTCCAAGGACCCGGCCGAGCGACCAGCCGACCTCGGTGCGGCCGCCTCACGGCTGGCTGCGATGACGGAACGCTCCGGCTGACCCGTCGCCAGCCGCAGAATTTCGTGACACGAAAAGAGGAGGCGGGCCTTTCGGCCCGCCTCCGGTCGTTCGGCACTCCGAAGAGCGCTCAGTTCGCCCCGATGAAGGTGCGAACCGCCGCCATCTCCTCCGCCGTCAGGGTGGTGCTCGAGGAGAAGCTATGCGTGCCGCCAGGGAACACGCCGGGGACGTTGTCCTGCTTCCCCGACAGGTCGATCCCGCTGGTGTCGTACGCGCCGAGGCCGTGGCACCGCGCGCACTTGTTGCCGTACACGGTCTGGCCGTCCACCGCGGGAG
>CAZJSF010000262.1:0-2609 GCA_964548515.1 uncultured Thermodesulfobacteriota bacterium | reverse complement strand
GCGGCCTCGCCCACCGACCGGCTCGACTGCACGGCGCTGGCGAGGCTGTGGCCGAAGGCGAAGTTGCCTGCGTAGTGGTGGGTGAACTCCTTGATCCGCCCCAGCCTCCGCTCCGGGGCGAAGCTCTCGTCCACCAAGGCCAGGAATCGTTCGTAGACGCGACCGGGGTCCGGGTCCGGCCCGGTCGGCGCGGCCCCGAAGACCTCGGCGGCCACCCGGGCGAACAGCCACGGCCGCACGGCGGCGCCCCGGCCGAGCATGAGCCCGTCGCACCCCGAGCGTTCCAGACAGCCGCGGGCGTCCTCCACCGAGAAGATCCCCCCGTTCCCCACCACCGGCACCGCCACCCAGGACTTCACGCGCCCGACCCAGTCCCAGCGCGCCGGACGGCCGTAGGGTTCGCCGCGCAGCCGGGCGTGCACCGTGAGCAGGTCGACCCCCTCGCCCTCCAGGGTCCTGCACAACTCCCGCAACACCGCCTCGTCGAGGCGGGTTCCGAGACGGATCTTGGCGGTGAGGGGGAGGCGGGTGCGCCGGCGAGCCTCGGCCACCACCGCGCGCACGGCCTCGGGACGCTCCGCCAGCCAGGCCCCGGCCCCCCGCCGGCGCGCCTCGGGCGCCGGGCACCCCAGGTTGAGGTCCACGGCGTCCGCGCCGAGGCCCTCGAGGTGCTCCGCTGCGGAGCCGAACTCCTCGGGCGACGCGGCGAGCACCTGGAACGCGATGGGGCGCTCCGCCTCCGTGCGGCGCAGGTAGGGCGAGGCGCGGGCGCTCTCCCCGGGCAGGCTCCGGGCCGAGAGCATCTCCGTGAAGTACAGGCCGACCCCCCCGAGTTCCCCGGCCAACCGCCGGAAGGCGGTGTGGCTGAGGCCGGCCATGGGAGCCATCACCAGGGGAGGGGAGATCCGGAGGGCACCGACCCGGATCTCCCGGGCGGTCACGGCTCGACCCAGAGGGCCCGGACCCGCTCGGGACCCCCCTCCGCCCCGACCCAGTCGCCGCCGGCCAGCACCAGGCGGCCCCGGGGCAGGCGCACGGCATCGAGGAGGGCGTCCCAGCCGACCCCGGTGGACAGCGCGTCCACCCGCCAGGTGGCCGCTCGGTGTCCGATCTCGCGCAGTTCGGCCCGGCGCACGTCCGCCACCAGGGGCAGGGCCCGCTGGATGGCCTCCACCGCGTCCGGCCCGGGAAGGCCCTCCACCTCGAGGTCCACGGTACGCGCCACCTCGCCGGGCACCCACCCCGACTGCTCCAACTCGGCGAGAAGGGCGTAGGCGAGGTGCTCCCCGACCCGGGAGTACGCCCGGGCCCGGGCCGCCTCCGGGTCGATCCCCTCCCCCTCCGCCGCCGCCTCGGCCCGGCCCAGGACGGCCCGGGTCCGGGCGTCCACCACCCACCCCTCGGCGAGGACCCGCTCCGCAACCCTGGGTGCCGGCGCCGGCCCCCAGACGTCTCCGGCGGGTTCCGGGGGCGCAGGAACCTCCGCGGCCTCGGTCTCCTCCGGCGGCGGGACGACCGTCACGCCGAAGGCCACGTGGCACCCCGACTCGAGGGCCCATGCCGCCAGTTGGGCCTCGTCCACGCCGAAACGCTCCCCCTCGGGAAGCACCCTTGCGGGCGTGCCCTCGGCCTCCAACCGGCGGCGCACCTCCCGGGCGGCCTCCGCCGCCTCCGGCCCGCCCAGGGCCGCCACGAGGACGCGCGGCCGGGCCGGCAGCACCCGCGCGGTGAAACCCCGGGCACGGAGCTCCCCCAGGATCTTCTGCTGGGAGACGTCCGCGTCCAGGGACAGCACGAGGTCTTCCCCGGAGTACCCTTCCGAGGTGATGCCGTAGCGCTGCACGAAGGGTGAGGGCTGGGAGAAGAAGATCGAGCGCAGGTCGCGCCGGCGCTCGGCGACCTCCGCCGCGGGCACGTGGCGGGAGACGACCGTCTCCACGGCGCGGGACAGGGCGAGGCCCAGCGCGCGCCGCCGGGCCACGGCCAGGTTCCCCTCCGGGTCCGGCACCCGCACCTCCACGGACACGGGCAGCCCGAGGGCCGGCCGGGGGAGGAGCGGCAGGAGCGATCCCAGGAACAGGGCCGCGGCGCCCAGGCCGCGCACGGGAACCCTAGAAGTTCTCGTAGATGGCCTCAAACTTCTTCAGGGCCTCGAAGGGTCGGATATGCGCGATCGCGTGCTTGTAGATGAGGTGGTAGTTCCCGCCGGTGCGCACCACCACACAGAAGTTGTCGAAAGCCTTGAGGGACCCCCCGATCTCCTCCCCGGTCACCAGCCGCACGGTGACGTCCACCTTCTCCCGGCGGAGGTTGTTGAGGAACTGGTCCTGGATGTTGATCTTGGTCTTGGCCATGGGAGGACCCCCTTCGGAAACGTGCAATGCATGAGGAGAGGCGTTCCGTCGCGGCCGCTATCATAACGGCGAAGGGGGCCGTTGCAAGAAGTTTTTCGCGAGGTCGAGGGCGGCCTCGACGTCTGCGGAGGCGACCCAGGAGAGCTCCATGCGGCGGAACCAGGTGAGCTGCCGCTTCGCGAGCTGGCGCGTCGCCCTCCGGATCGACGCCGCCACCTCCGCCAGGTCGCCGCCGCGGGTGAGGAAGGCGCACAG
>CAZJSF010000261.1:0-2633 GCA_964548515.1 uncultured Thermodesulfobacteriota bacterium | reverse complement strand
TGCCTGGTGGCCAACGAGCCGAGCCGCAGCCGCCTCAAGTCCCTGGTGGCCAACCTCGAGCGGGTGGGCGTCACCTGCGCGGTGGTCACGGCCTACACCGGGCAGAACTTTCCCCAGCGGCACCGTTTCCACCGGGTGCTCGTCGACGCGCCCTGCTCGGGGGAGGGCACGTGGCGGGGCCCCGAGGAGCGGCCCCGGGCGGCGCGCCGGGGGTTCCGCGACCACCTCGCGCGCCAGCAGGCGCTGCTCCTGCGGCGGGGGTACGACGTGCTGGAGCCCGGGGGCGTGCTCGTGTACTCCACCTGCACCTACGCGCCGGAGGAGAACGAAGGGGTGGTGGGCCCCTTCCTCGAGGAGACGGGCGCCCGGGTGCTGCCCCTGGGCGTGGACGTGCCCGGCGAGCCGGGCCTCGCGGAGTGGGAGGGCCGGAGGTTTCCCGAAGCGCTCGCCGCGGCGCGCCGCCTCTACCCCCACCATTTCGACTCGGAGGGGTTCTTTGTCGTGCGACTGGCTCGGCCCTGAGGAGCGCGGCCGGGTGATCCGGGGGCTCGCCGAGCCCTTCGGCATCCCCCCGGAGCGCTTCGACCCGTACCGGCTCCTGTGGCGGGGCGACCACGTGTACGCCCTGCGGGAGGAGGCCGCGTCCGCGTGCCACGCCTTCCAGTGGGTGTCCGCCGGCCTGCCCCTGGCCAAGGTGTCCGGCAGCGGGGCGGCGCGCTTCGCGAGCCGGGGCGTCCAGGTCTTCGGCCGGTGGGCGACCCGCCGCGTCTGCGACCTGGACGACGGGGTGCTGGCCGCGATCCTCCAGGGGCAGAGCCTTCCCTGGGAGGCCGGGGAGGGGCCCGTCATCCTCCGCTGGTTCGGCAGCCCGCTCGGCATGGGCCTGGTGCGCTCGGGGCAGCTCGTGGGGCAACTGCCCCGAGCGGTGACGGAGCACCTGCGCCCGCCGGGTTCCGGCGCGGCTCCGTGAGCCCCTGGACGGCTTGTATTGTGCGGGGGGCGTGTGCTACCTTCCTCGACCTTGTCGGGGCGTGGCGCAGCCTGGTAGCGCACCTGCCTTGGGCGCAGGGGGTCGGAGGTTCAAATCCTCTCGCCCCGACCACCACTGTGGCAACCCCGCCCGACGCGCCTGTAGCTCAGCCGGATAGAGCAACGGCCTTCTAAGCCGTGGGTCAGAGGTTCGAGTCCTCTCAGGCGTGCCAGTCGGTTCCGCAGATGCGGTGAGTGTAGCTCAATGGCAGAGCACCGGACTGTGGCTCCGGTGGTTGTGGGTTCGACTCCCATCACTCACCCCAATGGGTTCGAGGGCTTGCAGGGTCTCCTGTAGGCCCTCGTTGTTTTCTGGCAGCCTATTCCTTCTTGACTCCCCAGCCTGCGACTTGTACGGTAGTCCTGCACAACTAATGACGAGGACGATCATGCCGACCCAGACGACTTACAGCGATGCGCGTGCCCACCTGGCCCGGTACCTGGACGAGACGGCATCCTCAAGGGAGCCGGTCCTCATCCGCCGCCGCAACGCGGAGGACGTGGCGCTCATTGCCGCTTCGGAGCTCGACAGCCTGATGGAGACCGCGCATCTTCTGCGGTCACCCAGGAACGCCGAGCGCCTGCTCGCCGCCCTGGCCCGGGCTCGGGCCGGAGACGAACCGGCGACGTCGGTGGAAGAACTCCGGCGGGACCTCGGCCTTGTCGAAGACTGAGCGGGCCGCCGTCTTCCACCAGGAGTTCCGGGAGGACTTGCGGTGGTGGGTGGAGAACCGGAGAAGGACGGCACTCCGGGTGATCGACCTGGTGGAGGCCGTGCTGCGGGACCCGTTTCGGGGCATCGGGAAGCCCGAGCGCTTGAAGTACCTGGATCCCGACACCTGGTCGCGGAGGATCACCCAGGAACACCGCTTGGTCTATCGCGTCGGCGCCGAGCGGGTCGACTTCCTCCAGGCCCGGTATCACTACTGACCCCACGCTCCGGCCACAGTGTCGGCCGTCAAGAACGTCCCTCTGCCCTGAAAGGCGTCCGCCTGTCCCTCGCACTGCGGAGGCGTGAAGATGCAACGACGACGAACACGGATGCTCGCGGTGGCGGCATTCTGGGTGTTGCTGGGATCGGGCGTGGTGAGCACCGCGCAGCAATTGCCCGTCACGGATCTCGGCACGCTCGGAGGAGCGAATTCGTGGGTTGGGAACAATATGTTCTCCTCTCCTGTCGACGACTCCGGGCAAGTGGTAGGGGCGAGCGAGACCTCGTCCGGCGAGAGTCACGCGTTCCTGTGGACGGCCGAGGACGGGATACGGGACCTGGGGACGCTTGGGGGCGCAGCTTCCTACCCCCGCGCGATCAATCGCGCCGGACAGGTGGTTGGGATGAGTTGGACGGTGACCGGCGAGACGCATGCGTTCTTGTGTGTCAATCGGCTTTGAAAACTGACCCACCATCGGCGTCCAAAATTGACCCACCCCAGGGGTGATAGGTCAGTTGGTGGCGCGGGTACGAATCCTCCAGCTATCGTTGCCCGTCTCCAGGATCGAGCAGTGATGCGTGACGCGGTCCAGCAGGGCCGTGGTCATCTTGGTGTCCCCGAAGACCTGGGGCCACTCGCCAAAGGTCAGGTTGGTGGTGATCACCAGCGAGG
>CAZJSF010000260.1:0-2636 GCA_964548515.1 uncultured Thermodesulfobacteriota bacterium | reverse complement strand
CGCGACCCGATGGCGATGCTCCCCTTCTGCGGGTATCACATGGGCGACTACTTCGCCCACTGGCTCTCCATGGCCCGACGGACCGACGAGGAGAAGCTCCCGAAGATCTTCTACGTGAACTGGTTCCGGAAGACCCCGGAAGGGCGGTGGCTCTGGCCCGGCTACGGGGAGAACAGCCGGGTGCTCCGCTGGATCTTCGAGCGCACCGAGGGCAGCGGGAAGGCGGAGCGGACCCCGATCGGGTACGTGCCTGCCCTGGACGCCATCGACCGGAGCGGCCTCGGCGTGTCGGACGGGGACATGCGGGAACTGCTGCGCGTGGATGGCGCGGCGTGGTCGGAGGAGGTGGAGAGCATCCGGGCCCACCTCGACCGCTTCGGAGATCGGCTGCCCGAGGGGCTTCGCGAGGAACTCCGTTCCCTCGAGCGCCGGCTCGCCGGCGGGTGAGGCCCCCTCAGGCGCGGTGGAGGGCGATCCGTCCGCGCTCGCCCACCCGGTCGTAGGCGAACTCCACCGGGCCTACGAGGGCGTCGAGGCGCCGGCTTGCGGGGCCGATCCGCACGGTGACGCCGGGATGGACGCGGCAGGCGGTGATCCCCCAGTGAGAGGGGCCCGCCTCGGCGACTTCCCGGACTCTCGCCTCCCATCCTCCCGGGTCCAGCCAGTCCGCCGCCGGGCTCCCGGCCTCCCGGGAAGCCCTGTCGCGAAGCCCCGCACCCCACTCGCGAAAGAGGCTGCGGAAGGACTCCACCGCGGCTCCGCTCCCGGCGATGACCTCGGTTCCAATGCCTCCGGGGGAACCCAGGGCCCCGGTCGTCACGCTCCGCCCCGCCGCGGTGGATCCGCCCTGGATCGTGGCGGCCGGGGCGGCGACGGCCCGCTCGAGTGCCAGGACCTCGCTCTTGAGGCTCGAGTGGCGGACGAGGACCGTGCCTCCCTGGACCCAGGCGTGGTCCAGGAACCCGGTGCAGAGGAGCTCCGCCGCCCGCACCGGGGAAGGCCCCCTCTGGACGATGCCGTCCCGCACGAACAGGGAACCCAGCACGTCCACCGACGAGCGGATGAGGGCCCCCCGGACCTCGAGGTCTCCCGCCACGCACAGGGGCGAGGCCGTCTCCAGGTCGCCTTCGACGATGGCCGACCCCGGGACGAAATCGCCGCACAGCGCGCGCAGTTCCCCGGCGTCCCGGGCCTGGAAGAGGGGCACCACCTGGGCGCGGTCGGTGTCGGGACCCGCGAGCCGCAGGTGCCCGCCGCGGCCGGCGATGACCTGCGTCCCGCCTTCCCCCACGTGAAGCCCGGGTCCCATCCGCACCCGGTTGGTGCCGTCGCGGGCGGGGAGGGCGCGGCCCGTGACGTCGGTCCCCGCCGTCCCCCGGCCGGGAGGGTGGAGCACCCCGACGGTCTGCCCCTCGGAGACGACGGCGAGCACCTCTGCCGGATAGTCCTCGAGTCCACCCAGCGATCGCAGGAAGCCCTCCGCGTCGCTCGGCAGTGCGGAGCCCCACTCCGCCCACGCATCGTGTCCGTGGATGGGATGGTGGCCCCGGGCGATGGGTTCGGGATCCCCGTAGTTCCGGGCGCCCGCGCAGCGCCGCAGCGTTCCCCTGTCCAGCAGGCCCGGGTGCAGGCCGTAGGCCAGGGCCAGGGCCTCGAGGTCTTCCGGGGAGAGGCGGCGACCGCTTCCCCGTGGAGGGTAGAGCAGGAGGTACGCCGTCAAGCGGTCCGGAGAGAGACGGACCTTCGCCTTCTCCGCCTGAGCACTCTCGGCCCGGAGGCTCCCCACGGGAAAGGGAGCGCCGCGTCCGAACCGGTAGGCCTCGCGGACCGCGGTCCAGTCGACCCTGGCACCGGGCAACTGCCGGCGCACGGAACGCACCGCGTCCGATAGCCGCCCCCCGTAGTCCCGGGGGATCTCGAGCAGGACCCGGTCGCCGTCCATTCGCACGCTCAGTGAGTCCATCGGGCTTCTCTCCGGCAGGGCCGGGAACCGCAGGGGGGATCTCAGTATTCGTCCAACACGCGGCGGGCCGCTTCCAGCACCTTGTCTCGCTCGAACGGCTTGAGGATGTAGTTGCGTGCGCCGAGCCGGACCGCCTCCATCACCTTGGCCTCGAGTCCGACGGCGGAGACCATGATCACCTTCGCCGAAGGGTCGAGTTCGCGAAGGCGCCCGAGCACCTCGAGCCCGTCCATCTCGGGCATGACGACGTCCAGGGTCACCAGGTCCGGCAGCGTCTCCTCGTAGAGCGCGAGGGCTTCGGGGCCGTTGCGGGCCGATCGGACCGCATACCCCTCGGCGGTGAAGATCTCCTCGAGCACGCGCACCATGAACTCGGTGTCGTCCACCACCAGGATGCACTCCGAGAACGGGCGCGGGTTCACGGAAGCTCCCTCCGGATCACCGTGTCGCGCTTCCAGTAGACGTCGTCCCGCTCGGGGTGGTCCAGGTTGAAGTGGAGGCCGCGGCTCTCCTTGCGGGCCATGGCGCATCGGATCATGAGGTCGGCCACCAGGGCGAGGTTGCGCAGTTCCAGCAGGTTCCCGGTGACCCGGAAGTGGCGGTAGTACTCGTCGATCTCGTCGAGAAGCATGTCCATGCGGCGTCGTGCGCGGGCGAGGCGCTTGTCCGTTCG
>CAZJSF010000259.1:0-2676 GCA_964548515.1 uncultured Thermodesulfobacteriota bacterium | reverse complement strand
TCAGACCACCGCTGCGGGCGGTAGAACTTGGCCACCAGGGGCTCGGCCTCGTCGATGCCCACCTGGTAGACCCGGTTCTCGTAGCTGTTCAGCGCCAGGAGCCGGCCGTCGCAGCGGAAGCCCAGGCTCTCCACGGCGTCCAGGACCCGCTCCGGGGTCAGCCCGTGGTAGGGGGCGTCAGGCCCCTTCCCGTCCCCGGCGCCGCAGGCGGGCGACTCCATCCGCTCCGCGTCCTTCACGGGGAGGACTTCTGCCGGTACTGGGCGAGGTGCACCTGCATGCACTCCTTGCAGATGCCGTGGGTGAACTCCACCTGGTCCCTCTGGTGGAAGTACTGCTCCACCGGGACCCACCGGGGCGGCTGCCCCTCGTCCTCGATGCGGATCTTCTTGCAGTAGGCGCAGATGGGCAGGAGGCTCTCCAGGGTCTCCAACTGGGCCTGCAGGGAGTGGATGCGGCGGTACGACAGCATCAGAGCCCCCAGCGCCAGGACGACGACCACCGCGAGGCTGGCCCCGCTGAGGAGGACGGTGCGCGCCAGGCGCTCCCGGACGGGCTCGAAGTCCCGATAGGCTTCGAACACGTAGCGCACCTCCCCTCCCTCCTCCAGGGGAAGGTAGGTCTCGACCACCGTGTTCCCGATGGGGACCCCGTAACGGTGCTCGTAGGAGCGGGGCGCGACGATCCTCGAAGCGACGTCTCCGGCGAGGGCCGTCCGGAACTCCGGGATCGACTCCACCGTCTCCCCGACGAGCCCCTCCTCGTCCGCATAGACGATCCGGCCCGAGAGATCGTAGATCTTGGTCTTCTGCAGACCGAACTTCGCCAGCTTGGCCTGGAACAGATTCCCGAGCGCCTTCCGGCGCTCGGGGTCCCCCATTTCCCGCAACGTCTCCTGCAGCGGCGCCGTGGAGGCGATCTCCAGGGCGAGCAGTTCCGTCGCGCGCTTTGCCTCGCGCTGCGCGTCCTGCACGGCCTGCGCCCGGAGGAACGCCCACTGGAGGGCCAATCCCCCGACGTAGAGCCCGGCGAGGATGAGGGCGACGAGGGGCAGGAAACGGACCCGCGTCCCCCTCCGATTCGGCTTCGGCGTCGGCATTCCGCCAGCCCTCCCGTCGATGAGATCCGATCTCTCCGGCGAACCGGACTCACCCGGCATCATACCCGAATCTCGTTCGGTAGCGAGGGCACGATGCGCGCCGGTCTTCAGCCCTTCAGCGCGTGCGGCGGCGGGGGTGGCGGTAGGCGAGCAGGGAGAAGATCGCGACCGCGAGGGCGCCGGCCAGCACCACCGGACGCGGGACCGGAGCATAGACCAGGCGCTCGGCGTAGTGGCCGACGAAGGACCCGGGATAACCCGCGGAGCCCCCCTGCTCCCGCAGCCACACCTCCAGGTGCGTCAGTGGACAGAGCCAGCCCCCCGCCGTCAGGACCAGGGCAAGGGCAAGGCCGGCAAGGTGGAGCCTCCGAACCCACCGCACGCGGCGCCCCAGGAGGGCTCCGAAGATCAGGAACAGGAGCCAGCCCGCGTGGAGGCCCACCACCGCGTCGGCGAGCAGGCTCCACGTCCGCGGAGAAGCCGGGCTCGTCACGGCCCTTCCCCGGACAGAGGGAGTGCCCTGAACGAACGCCGGCCGAGGCAGGACCCAGGGAGAGTTCGTGAATGTTTTCCCGAGCGCATTTTCCCTCTCCCACCGCAAACGCCGTTCTGCGTAGAGTTGCGTCGTGGACTCCCCCCGCGCCCTGGAACCTCCGATCCAGGCCGGCTCCCGCCCATCGGAAGATCTCCCCTCCGGAACAGCCCCCGACGCGGGCCCCCGTGCCCGCGGTCCCCTGCCGTCCTGCCGCCTCCGCCGGCGGCCGGCGGCATTTCCTTGTCCGCAGGGCCTCGGCGAGGCCTTCGCATGCGGGATGAGACGATGAACAACAGCATCTACGCCGTTCTCCTCATCCTCATGGGCGGGATGGCGGCGACCATCCCCGTGTACGTGTGCCTGTTCTTCGCGGGCATCGTGGGGCTCGTGGCGTTCGCGCGCACGCCCATGCCCTTCGACGTGCAGGCCATGCTACTCGTGCAGACCTTCTACAAGAGCATGGACAACTTCGCCCTGGTCGTCGTCCTGTTCTTCATCCTCTGCGGCAACATCATGACGTCCGGCTCCATCGTGAAGAAGCTCATCAAGGTGGCCCAGGCCCTGGTGGGCTTCTTCCCCGGCGGGCTCGGCATGGCCGGCGTCCTGGCGTGCGGCCTGTTCGGAGCCATCTCCGGGTCCACCGTGGCCACCACCGTAGCCATCGGCGGCTTCATGATCCCCGCCCTGATGAAGGAGGGGTACGAGGAGTCCTACTCCGTCGGCGTCATGACCGCCGCTCCGATCCTCGGCATCGTGATCCCGCCCAGCATCTCCATGATCCTCTACGCCATGGTCACCAACGACTCCCTGGCCGCGCTGTTCATGACGGGGTTCGTGCCGGGCATCCTCATCATCCTCCTGTTCAGCGCCTACACCTACTTCGTCTGCCGCCGGGCCGGGATGCGCATGCAGAAGCCCCCACCCCTGCGGGAACTCGCCGCCGTGGTCCGCGAGGCCTTCTGGGCCCTCATGCTCCCCGCGATCATCTTCGGGGGCATCTTCTCCGGCGCCTTCACCGCCAACGAGGCGGCGGTGGTGGCGT
>CAZJSF010000258.1:0-2719 GCA_964548515.1 uncultured Thermodesulfobacteriota bacterium | reverse complement strand
CCCTCCCCGGAGACGGTCGACTCCGCCGCCTCCGCCCCGTCGGCGATGCGCGCGATCACCTCGCCCACCGCCGCCACCTCGCCGTCTTGCCGCACGAGTTCGGCCACGACCCCGGAGCGGAAACTCTCCAGTTCCATCACCGCCTTGTCGGTCTCGATCTCGGCGAGCACGTCGCCTTCGCCCACGCGGTCTCCCGCCGCCACCTTCCAGGAGACGATGCGCCCCTCCTCCATCGAGTCCGTCAGCTTGGGCATGGTCACTTCGAACGGCATGGGGCCCTCCTACAGGTCGATCGTGCGCCGCGCGGCCGCGACGATCGCGGGCACGTCGGGGATGCAGGCCTGCTCGAGGTTCCGGGCGTAGGGAGCCGGGATGTCCTCCCCGGAGACCCGGGCGATGGGAGCCTCCAGTTCCCAGAACACCCGATCGCACAGCCCCGCCACCACGTCGGCCCCGATCCCGCACCTCGGCCAGCACTCCTCCACGACCACCGCCCGCCGGGTCCTGGCCACCGACGCGGCCAGGGTTTCCCAGTCGAGCGGCCTGAGGCTGAGGAGATCCACCACCTCTGCAGAGATCTCCTCCTTCGCCAGTTCCTCCGCGGCCCGGGCTGCGAGGCCGGCCATGCGGCCGTAACCGACCAGGGTCACGTCCTCCCCTTCCCGGATCACTTCCGCCCTCCCCAACGCCAGGGGCCCCTGTTCCGCCGCGACCTCTTCCTTCTCGTTGTAGAGGCCCTCGTGCTCCAGGAACATGACCGGGTCGTCGTCGCGGATGCTGGCGATCAGGAGGCCCTTGGCGGTCCGCGGGCTCGACGGGCAGACGACCTTGAGTCCTGGGAAATGGGTGAAAACGGCCTCGAGGCTGTGGCTGTGCTGCGCTCCCAGTTGGTGCCCTCCCCCCCCGGGGGCCCGCAAGGTCACCGGCATCGGAGTCTGCCCTCCGAACATGAAGTACATCTTCGCCAGGTGGTTGACGATCTGGTCGAACGCCACCAGGGCGAAGTTGACCGTCATCAACTCGGCGACCGGGCGCAGCCCGGCGAGGGCCAGACCCACGGCGGTGCCCACGATCGCCGCTTCGGAGATCGGCGTGTCGAGGACCCGATCGGGACCGAAGTCCTTCAGGAGGCCCTGGGTCACCTTGAAGGAGCCCCCGTACTCCGCCACGTCCTCTCCGAAGAGCAGGATGTCCGGGTCCCTCGCCATCTCCTCCCGAAGGGCCTGGTTGAGGGCTTCGCGGTAGGTGATCACCGACATCTCAACTCCCTCCCGCCCAGACGAGCCGTCTCGCTTCCTCGAGGGTCAGCTCCCGCCCTGCCTCGGCCCGGCTCACCGCCTTCTCGACCTCCTCGCGCACGGCCGAGTCGATCCGGTCGAACTCCTCCTCCGGCACCTCGAAATCGTGGCGGATCTGCGCCCGCACCTTTTGGAGCACGTCGCGCCCCCGCCAGAACTCCACTTCCTCTCTCGAGCGGTAGGTCGCGGGGTCGCTCATCGAGTGCCCCCGGTAGCGGTAGCACAGCGCCTCGACGAACGTGGGCCCGTCGCCCCGCCGGGCCCGCGCCACCGCCCGCTCCGCGACCGCCACCATCTTGAAGAAGTCCATCCCGTCCACCCGTTCGGTCTCCATCCCGTACACGGAGGCCTTCCGCGCCAGGTCTCGCTCCGCGCTCGCGCGCTCCACGCTGGTCCCGATCGCGTACTCGTTGTTCTCGCACACGAAGACGATGGGGAGCTTCCAGAGGCCGGCCAGGTTCATTGCCTCGTGGTACGCGCCCTGGTTGGTCGCCCCATCGCCGAAGAAGCACACGACCACCTGGTCGCCCCCCCGGTACTTCACTCCCAACCCGAGACCGACCGCGATGGGGCACTCGCCCGCGACGATCGCGTAACCCCCGTGGAAGCGCCGCTCCCGGTCGTAGAGGTGCATGGAGCCGCCCAACCCCCTGCAGCATCCGTCGGCGTGCCCGTACAGTTCGGCCATGACCGCCCCGGGGTCCGTGCCGCGCACCAGGAGGTAGACGTGGTCCCGATAGCTACCGAGCACGTGGTCGTCCTCCCGCAGAGGCCAGAGTGCCCCCACAGCCACCGCCTCCTCTCCCGTGTAGAGGTGGCAGAACCCTCCCATCCTCCCCTTCTGGTACAATTCGGCCACCTTCGTCTCGAAGGCCCGGGCCAGCCGCATCCGGCGATACGCCTCCAGCACTTCCTTTCGATTCATCGAGCCTCCCACTTCTGGGGCCGCACGGCACAGCGCCGGCCCTGTACGGCCCCCGGGGAACGGATCTAGGCGCGAATCATGATCAGGAGCATCTTGAAGCGCTTCTCGGCACGCAGCGCGTGGGGCACGCCAGCGGGCATGATCACCAGATCGCCCGCCCGTGCCCGAACCTCCTGCCCACCGATGGTGATCAGGGCCTCTCCCTCCACGATCTCCACCGAGGCGTCGAACGGGGCGGTGTGTTCGCTCAACCCCTGACCGACGTCGAAAGAGAAGAGCGTCAGGGTGCCGGCCTTCCGGTCGATGAGCGTCCTGCTCACCACCGCCCCGTCGGCGTACGAGACGTGATCGGCCAGTGGGATCGCCACTGCCTTGGGGGCTTCTGAAGTCATCGGCATCCTCCCGGGACACGGACCGAGTTCGCTGGACGCCCCAGGGTAACTCCGGCTCCCCGGAGAGCAACCCACGGTGGCCGGCGGCGGGGGCAGGGCCGAAG
>CAZJSF010000257.1:0-2725 GCA_964548515.1 uncultured Thermodesulfobacteriota bacterium | reverse complement strand
TGGCGCAACCGGAGCGGCCGCTCCACCTTCGGGACGGGCGCCGGGAGTACGGCGCCGCCATCCTCCCCGGTTTCCTGTGGGCCCGCCACGGGCCGGACCTCTGGCGCGAGGTCCTGCGCGACGCCCACGGCCGCGGGGTCGAGGGGGCCCTCGCGGCGGCCCTGGGGGCGCGGGGAACCGAGCTTCCGGCGACCCTCGCGCAGTTCTGGGCCGCCGCCGCCCACCCGGAGGACCTGTGGGCGGACGGGGCCGCGTACCGCGGCGGCGAGAGCCCGAGGGTGCTCCGGACGGGGGCCCCGCCGGTGAGCGTCACGGCGAGCCCGGCCACGGCGCCGGCCCGCTACGGCGCCACCCTCGTCGCGGTCCCGGCGGAGGGCGGGGAGGTGCGGGTGGGGGTGCAGGGCGCGCCCGGGGCGGAGTTCCGGGTGGGAACCTCGCGTTCCGGGGCGACTGGGGACGGTGTGGGAAGATTCGGCTCCACGGCCCCACAGATCCTCTACGTTGCCGTCGTCAATGTATCCGAAAACGAAGACCCGGCCCCTTTCGAGGTGGTCCTGGATCGGGAGGGCCCGGTTCCGCCGCCCGCGGCCGAGGGGGCGGACGGCGGGGGCGGGTGCTTCCTCGGCGTCCTCGCCGGGGAGGGGTATCTCCGGCCGGGCGCACCGTGACCGAGCCCGCTCGACGCGGTAGGCTCTCTGCAGGACTGGACGAAACCGCCCGTTCGTGGCATGGGTCGGGTGCGGGATGGGCCCGCCGGGGACGAGGGAGGAGCCGATGAACCTGATCGTGCGCAACCACAGCGAGATGCTCCAGGCCCTGTGCCGGGCGGAGAAGAGGCCGGGGATGTACCTGCGCTTCGACTTCCCCGACGCGGCGGACGATCCGGTGGGGGAGACGCTCAAGGCCGTGCCCTACCTGGACGAGAAACGCCACGCGCAACTCTTCCACGACGGCTTCGGGTTCGTCTTCTTCGACACGGTCGAGGACATGCGCGCGTGCTTCGACCGGACAAGGGGCCCCGAGGGCCCGGCCCGCGACAACCCCTACCGGGGCCCGGCCCGGGTCTACGCGGTGGCCTGCGACGCCGACGGGGCGATCCTCGGGGACAACACGGCGAGCGGGGCGGAAGGGTAGCGAGGGGGGCCTCCCGGCCGGGCCGGCCTCAGGCCCGGCGCCACCCCACGGGGCAGGTCGCGATGCACCGGAAGCAGAAGTACTGGAACCCGATGAAGGCGGCCTGGTACAGCCGCCAGTACTCGGGGTCCCGGAGCAGGGCGCCCCGCTCCTCGGGGGGCGCGGCCAGCAGTCGGTTCCAGAAGCGGATGTTGGCGCCCAGGCCGTAGGGCTGGGAGTTCCTCAGGCACTTCATCACCTCCGTCCGTCCGGGTTCGTCCAGGGCCCGTCCCGGACAGTTCTCCACGCACGCGCCGCACCGGGTGCACGGGCTCTCCGGAAGGGGCTCGTCGGGCGGGACCTCCAGATCGGTGAGCACCGCGCTGAAGATCACCCGGCTGCCCATCCTCGGGTGGAGCACCAGGTTGTGGAGCCCGAACCCACCCAGTCCGGCGGCCACCGCGGCGTGGCGCAGGGACAACTCCCCCACGGAGCCCTTCGTGTCCTCGCTCATGCGCATGGGATAGGAGGCGCCCACGGTCAGGGCCCGGGCCCGGGCCTCCCGCTCCACGAACCGAGCCACCTTGTAGTCGCAGGAACGCGAGAACTCCATGACGTCCAGGCGGCCGTTCATCGCGAGTTCGGGGCTGGGGCTCTCGCACGAGGCGAGCTCCTTGTAGGCGAGCACGACGACCGTCCGCGCCCCCGGCAGGAGGGAGTCCACGGCGGGGGTGCGGTGGGTCGTCGCGTCGGACGCCGCCGCGAATCCCACGTCGTCCACGCCGAGTTCCAGTGCGAACTGGCGGATGCGCTCCTTCACGGTGCTCTCCTCTCTCTGCGGTGGGTCACGGCCCCCCGGCTGCGGGTTCGGCAACGGCTGGCGTGCGCGTCCTTCCCTATCCCTCCTGCGGCGATTCCGCAAGGGGGCACGCGCCGAATCGCCCGCCTCCCGGGAAGCGGCGACGGTGTTGCAGCACGGAGGGCGCTGTGGTACTGCTCAGCGGCCTCGGCACAGCGATCCGGGGAAGACGGAGAGGCGCGGATGACGAAGAAGAGAGAGGAGGACCAGGCCGTGCAGGAGGCCATCCGAGAGGAGCGTCTGACAGACGTGCGCGAGGCCCTGGAGGCCTCCCCCCTGGCACGGCAGCTCGGGATCGAGTTCCAGGAGTTCGAGCCCGGGCGCGCCTCGGCCCGCCTGCCCGCCGGCCCCGGCTTGCGAAACTTCCTCGGGTACACCCACACCGGTGCGCTCTTCGCCCTGGCCGAGCAGGTCATGGCGGCCGCCGCGAACTCGCTGGGCTACGTCGGTTTGCCCCTCAACTGCGAGATCCACTTCCTGAAGGGGGCCGACCCCGCCGCCGACCTGACGGCCCACGCGCGGGTCGTCGACACCCAGGGCCGGATCGCCCGGGTGCTGGTGGAGGTGGGCCAGGGGGGGGCGGAGGTCGCCCGGCTCACCGAGATGGTGTTCCTGCGCTCCGCGGGGACGTGAACGGGTCGTGAGCCTCCATCCCCTGCTGCGGGCCGCCCGGGCCCGGACCGACCTGGTGGTCCGCCTCCGAAGGGACCTGCACCGCATCCCCGAGCTGGCCTTCCAGGAGCGGGAGACCAC
>CAZJSF010000256.1:0-2733 GCA_964548515.1 uncultured Thermodesulfobacteriota bacterium | reverse complement strand
GACTGGCGGGTGCGCGGCGGGCGCGGTGCTGTTCGCGGACGTGATCATGTCCTGCGCCGGCTGGTTCGAGGCGAACCTGGCGCTCGAGCGGCGCCGGGCCGATCGCGGAATCGCCGCGGCCGAGCTCGAGGCGGCGGTGGGGACGAGTCCGGTGACGGGTGACGGGTGACGGGTGACGGGTGACGGGTGACGGGGCTGACCGCTGACAGCCGAGAGCTGACGGCTGACGACTGCGCCGGAGAAGGCACCATGACGACATCGACGACGGACGCGAAGGGCGGGGGGGCCCGCAAGGGCGTTCTCCTGCTGCTGGTGGCCGCGGCGCTCCTGGGGGCCGCCGGGGGCGGGTACTGGTACTACCGCCAGGCCCGGGTGGCGGAGGAGGCCGGAGAGGCCGCCCGGTACACCTGCGGCATGCACCCGTGGATCCTGTCGGACAAGCCCGGCGACTGTCCGATCTGCGGGATGACCCTGACGAAGATCGAACCCCAGCCGGCGGCGCCGGCCCCGGCGGCGGAAGACGACTTCTTCGCCGACCTGGACGGCCCGAAGGAGCGAAGGGTCCTCTTCTACCGCAACCCCATGGACCCGATGGTCACCTCCCCGGTGCCCGCCAAGGACTCCATGGGCATGGACTACGTGCCGGTGTACGCCGACGAGGTGCAGGCGGCGCAGGCCGTCTCCCCCGCCGGTCTGGTGACCGTGCGGGTCGGCGAGGAGGGTATCCGGGTCTCGGGCCTCCAGACCGCGGCTGCCGCGCGGGAGAGGATCAGCCGGACCGTGCGCACGGTGGGGATCGTCACGCCGGACGAGACGAGGATCCGGCACGTCCACACCAAGATCGCCGGCTGGGTCGAGAGGCTCCACGTGAGCTTCACGGGGCAGTTGGTACAGAAGGGCGAGCCCATCTTGTCGCTGTACTCCCCCGAACTGCTGGCCAGCCAGGAGGAGTTCCTCCGGGCCCGGGAGACGGCGGCCAAGTTCGGGACGTCCGGCAGCGAGAGCGTGCGCCGCCTCGGCCAGGAACTGCTGACCTCGGCCCGCAAGCGCCTCGAGCTCTTCGACGTGCCGGAGGCGTTCATCGCCGCCATCGAGAGCACCGGGGAACCCCGGCGCGCCGTGACGCTGAACGCCCCGTCGGGGGGGTTCGTCACGGCCAAGGGCATCTTCGAGGGGCAGAGGGTGGAGCCCGGCACGGAGCTGTTCACGGTCACGGACCTCTCCAGGGTCTGGATCGAGGCGGATGTCTACGAGTACGAGGCCGCTTCGGTGCGGCTGGGCCAGGAAGCCGTTCTGACCCTTCCGTACCAGTCCGGCGTGCGCCTGACCGGCCGCGTGAGCTACGTGTACCCCTACCTCAGCCCCGAGAGCCGCACCCTCAAGGTGCGCTTCGAGTTCCCCAACCCCGAGCTGGTGCTCAAGCCCGCCATGTACGCCGACGTGACCCTGGCGCTCGAGTCCGCGGAGGGGGTGGCGATCCCCGACTCCGCGGTCATGGACACCGGCGTGCGGCGGGTGGTCTTCGTGGAGTCGGCGCCGGGCACCTTCGAGCCGCGGGAAGTCCGGCTCGGCGTTCGCGGCGACGGTCGGGCGCAGGTCCTGGCCGGGGTCGCCGAGGGCGAGAAGGTCGTGGTCCGGGCGAACTTCCTGCTCGACTCGGAGTCGCGGCTGCGCGCCGCCCTCACCAAGATGACCGGGGGCGGTGAGGCGCCCTCCGGGGCTTCGAAGGGCCCCGCCGGGGCGGCTGGGGGAGCCGGGGGGCACGAAGGCCACGGGGGCGGCCGATGAATCCCCACGGCGCCGTGGTCGATCCGGAGAACCTGAGCTTCGTCCAGCGGGTCATCGCCTTCTGCGCCCGCAACCGCGCCCTGACCCTGCTCGGGGTCGCGGCGGCCTGCGTGCTCGCCGTTTACACCCTCAAGGAGATCCGGCTCGACGCCCTGCCGGACCTCTCGGACACCCAGGTCATCGTCTACTCCCGATGGGACCGCAGCCCGGACATCATCGAGGACCAGGTGACGTACCCGATCGTCACGGCCCTGCTCGGCGCGCCCAACGTGAAGGCCATCCGCGGGCTCTCCGATTTCGGGTTCTCCTACGTCTACGTGATCTTCAAGGACGGCACCGACATGTACTGGGCCCGGTCCCGGGTGCTGGAGTACCTCTCGAAGATCATCCCGAGACTGCCCCCGGGCGTCGAGACCGAGCTCGGGCCCGACGCGACCGGGGTGGGGTGGGTGTTCCAGTACGCCCTCGTGGACGAGTCCGGCGGCCACTCCCTGGACGAACTGCGTTCCTACCAGGACTGGACCCTCCGGTACGCCCTGCAGGCCGTGCCCGGGGTGGCCGAGGTGGCCTCCATCGGCGGGTTCCAGAGGCAGTACCAGATCACCGTGGACCCCAACCGCCTCGCCGCCTACGGCCTGTCCCTGGACATGGTCACCCAGGCGGTGCGCAGCTCCAACAACGAGGTGGGCGGCCGCCTTCTGGAGTTCGCGGGCACCGAGTACATGGTTCGGGGTCGGGGGTACGCCCGGACGCTCGACGACTTCGAGCGCATCGTGCTCAAGGTCGGGGCCGGGGGCGTTCCGGTGCTCCTCAGGGACGTGGCCCGGGTGGAGCTCGGCCCGGAGATCCGGCGGGGGGTCTCGGACCTGGACGGTCTGGGGGACCACGTAGGGGGCATCGTCGTGATGCGCCACGGCGAGAACGCCCTCAACGTGATCGAGCGGG
>CAZJSF010000255.1:0-2751 GCA_964548515.1 uncultured Thermodesulfobacteriota bacterium | reverse complement strand
ACGCACGGCTACAGGAGTTTTCGTACCAGGAGGTGTCGACCCCGGGGGGAAAGCACCGAACCACCGCGTGAATCAGAGGCTCACCAAGGGGAGCGACCGCGCTTCTCGTGGCCTGCCAGCGTCGCGCTGGGTGCGCAGAAGGTTCTCAAGGAACTGCGCGCTCCGGATGGTAAACACGGAGCCGAATACGTCCCGACGACCGAGTGAGGCCCACTGCCCTCACTCGCGGCAAGGACCCTCCCCGGCAGGATCGACCGTTCCTATGCCCGCTCCGAACTCCTAGCGCGACTCCGCGATGCGGCGGGCCAGGCTCTCGCCGTCGAGCCCGTGGTGCCGCAGGGCCTCCGGAGGCGTGCCGCACGCGGGGAAGTCGTCCACGGCGAACTTGACCAGGCGCCGGCCGCGCATTGTCTCGCAGTTGCGCAGGCAGTCTCCCAGGCCGCCGTAGGGGGAGTGGTTGTCCACCACGAAGGCGGTGTCGCACGCGCCCATCACGCCCTCGATCCACCCCGGGTCGGCTCGGTTCAGCCACGGCATGTTGACGACCTTGAGGCTGGTGCCCTGCTCCGCGAGGCGGTCGGCCGCGAGCAGCGCCTCGTGGAGCATGACGGGCCCGTAGGCGAACAGGACGGCGTCGGTGCCGTCCCGGACGACGCAGCCGCGGCCCTCGGTGAGCCGGTAGCCCTCGGGCAAGGGGATCACGCGGGGGGAGGGGGAGATGGCCAGCCGGAGCATGGAGACCTCCGGGGCCGACTCCACGCACCACTCGATAGCCTGCCGGGTCTCGACGGCGTTGCTCGGCTCGAGGATGACGCAGTTGGGGAGCGCGCCGAACAGGGAGACGTCGCGCAGGCTCTGGTGGGACTTCCCCGGGCCCGCCGGGATGAGGCCGGCGTAGTGGCAAACGTACACGATCCTCGTGTGCTCCGTGGCGTTGTTGTAGATCTGCTCGTTGGCGCGGGAGGCCAGGAACACCCCGAAGGAGTTGACGACGGGCACGAACCCGTGGAGGGCGAGGCCCCCGGCCATGGACACCATGTCCTGCTCCGCGATGCCGTTCTCGACGAAGCGGTCGGGGAAGGCCTCCTGGAAGCCCCGGACCCCGCAGTCGACGGCGAGGTCGGCGTCGAGCACCACGAGGTCCTTCCGGCGCTTCCCGAGCTCCACCAGGGCCTCGCCGTACGCGGTGACCACCTTCTCGGCCGTGTCCTTGAGCCGGGTGCGGTTCCGGGGCCGGGTCTCGATCACCTCGGTGCGGAGCGGCTCGACGCCCAGCTTCTTCAGCCGGCCGTCGATGCGCTCGACGATCTCCCGGTGGCCGGCCTCGAAGGAGTCGTCGTCCGGCGCGCCCGCGTGCCATCGGTAGATCCCGTTGCCGTCCTTCAGCGCCTGCGGGCCCTCCATGAAGGACACGCCGCGCCCCTTCACCGTGTCGGCGATGAGGGCCTTCGGCTTGTCCCCGACCGCGCCCAGGCGGCGGAAGGCGGCCTCGAGCGCCCGCGGGTCGTGGCCGTCGCACCGCTCCACGTGCCACCCGAAGACGCGGAACTTGGCCTCCAGGTCGCCGAGGTCCAGGATCTGCTCCACGGGTTTGTCGGTCTGGATCTTGTTCGCGTCGACGATGACGCAGAGGTTGGTCACCCCCTGGAACGCCGTGGTCTGCAGGGACTCCCAGATCTGCCCCTCCTGGAGCTCCCCGTCGCCGGTCATGACGAAGACCCGGCCCTTGGCCCCCTTCATCGCCTTGGCGATGGCGATGCCCTTGGCCTTGGAGATCCCCATGCCCAGGGACCCCGAGTTCGCCTCGACCCCGGGGATGCTCAGGTCGGGGTGGCCGTGGGTGCCGCCGAGGCGCCGCAGGTTGACGAACATCTCCTTCGGGATCAGCCCCAGGGCGTAGAAGACCGCGTACTGGCCGGGGGCGTCGTGGCCCTTCGACGAGAAGTACACGTCGCGGTCGGGGCTGTCGACGCCCACCCCGAGGGTGTTCATCTCGGAGCAGTACAGGTAAGTGGCGACGTCGAGGCAGCTGAAGCTCGACCCCAGGTGCCCCGAGCCCGCCTTCTTGACGGTGGCCAGGGCGTTGGCGCGGCACATGTCGGCGAAGAGGGCGAGCCGCTCGTACGGGTCGGCGACCGCGGCGCGGAGGCGGTCGAACTCCTCCCGGGGGATCAGGCGGATCTCGATCATGGCTGTGTCGTCTCCCTGGTGGGGTAGGGGGATTGGGGAACGCCCGGCAGGCGCGCTTCGCCGGAGGCGACCAGCCGCTCGGCGAGGGCCCAGTCCGGGGGGCGGTTCACGTCGAAGCCCTCGTGGCCCTCGGTGAAGAAGGGCATGACCACGTGGCCGGCGATGGTGCGGCCCTCGAACACGACGCGGGTCCGCGCGATCTCGAGGCTCGCGTTCTGGACGTAGACCTCCGGCAGGGCCTGGTACTGGCTGCTGTGCCAGGGCTGGTCGGCGGGGGAGAGGGGCAGGAGCGGCATCATCCGCTCTCCCCGCACCACCCACATCTTGCCGGGGTGCTGGGCGCACTTCTCCACGGCCCGCAGCGAGTCCACGCCCTCCGCGGCGGAGAACGCCTCCCACGCCCGGCGGATGGTCTCGGGGAGCCGGAAGGGGCTCGTGGGGCGGAGGATCGAGAAGCAGTCGTACCGCCGCCCGGCGTCCCGGAGGCGCCGGAGCGTGTACTCCACCCACTCGATGTCCGGCGACACGTCCCCGGCGAGCTCGGGCGGCCGGGGGAAGGGG
>CAZJSF010000254.1:0-2757 GCA_964548515.1 uncultured Thermodesulfobacteriota bacterium | reverse complement strand
GATGCAGCTCGAGATCGAGGAGGCGGCACTCAAGAAGGAGAAAGACAAGGCCAGCCGGGAGCGCCTGGAGGAGCTGCGCAGGGAACTGGCGGACCTCAAGGCGCGGGCGGACGCCATGCGGGCCCAGTGGGAGAACGAGAAGGGCGCCATCCGGGAGGTGCAGGCCCTGCGCGAGGAGATCGAGAAGCTGCGCCACGAGGTCGCGCTGGCGGAACGCAACTACGACCTGGAGAAGGCGGCGGAACTCCGCCACGGGAAGCTCCCGGAACTGGAGCGGCGTCTCCACGAGAAGGAGGGAGACCTCCACGCCAAGCAGGGCGGCGCGAAGCTGCTCCGGGAAGAGGTCACGGAGGACGAGATCGCCGAGATCATCTCCCGCTGGACCGGGATCCCGGTGACGCGCCTCATGGAGGGGGAGCGGGAGAAGCTCCTCCGCCTCGACGAGGTCCTCCACCGGCGGGTGGTGGGCCAGGACGAGGCGGTGGAACTGGTGGCCGACGCGGTGATCCGGGCCCGGGCGGGATCAAGGACCCGCGCCGGCCCATCGGCTCGTTCATCTTCCTCGGGCCCACCGGGGTGGGCAAGACCGAGCTCGCCAAGACGCTGGCCGAGGCGCTCTTCGACACCGAGGAGAACCTCGTGCGCATCGACATGAGCGAGTACATGGAGAAGCACACGGTGAGCCGCCTCATCGGCGCCCCCCCGGGCTACGTGGGCTACGAGGAGGGGGGGCAGCTCACGGAGGCGGTGCGCCGCAAACCGTACTGCGTCATCCTCTTCGACGAGATCGAGAAGGCGCACCACGACGTGTTCAACGTGCTCCTCCAGATCCTCGACGACGGGCGCCTCACCGACGCCCAGGGCCGGACGGTGGACTTCAAGAACACCGTGATCATCATGACGTCCAACATCGGCTCCCCCCACCTCCTCGAGGGGGTCACGGCGGAAGGGGAATTGCGGGAGTCCGCCCGGGAGGCCGTGATGAGCGAGATGAGGGCCCACTTCCGGCCGGAGTTTCTCAACCGCGTCGACGACGTCGTGCTCTTCAAGCCCCTGACGCGCAGGGAGATCGAGGAGATCGTGGGCCTGCTCACGCAGGATCTGGTGCGGCGGCTCCACGAGAGGAGAATCGCCTTCGAGATCAGCCCCGAGGCGCGGCGCTTCATCGCCGAGGCGGGGTACGACCCGGTCTACGGGGCCCGCCCCCTGAAGCGCTACCTCCAGCGCCATCTGGAGACGCGCATCGGCCGGGCCCTGGTGGGCGGCGAGATCCTGGACGGCGCAACCGTGACCATCGGGGTCGAGGACGGCGGGCTCGTCGTTCGCCACGCGAATCCGCCGCCGGAGCCGGAACACGGCGAGCCCGACGTGGTCGAGGGCGAAGTCGTCGACTGACGCGGGGCCCCCGGCCGGCGTCAGTCGGTGCGGCCGGAAGCCTCCCGGTCGAAGGAGCGCTGGAGCGCCGCCCGATTCTCCCGTTCGCGCCTCTTCGCGGCGAGATACTCCTCCCGCGGGAGTTCCTGCAGGGGCGGATACCGGGCCGTGAGATCGAACCAGGTCCCGAGCATGGCCTCGAAGCGCGCCGGCTCAGGCACGCCTCGGGTCGCGAGAAAGGCCTCCATCGCCAGGAAGTAGCGCACCGCGTTCCGTTCGACGACGCCGCGCAGGCCGGCCACCGGGACCGGATTCCCCCGCGCGTCGTGTCCGTCGGACGAGAAGCCCACCTTGGCCCTGCCGAGGGTCGCCAGGTACAGGGCCGTGGCCCAGCGACTCCTCACGCTGGGCCGATAGGAGCACGCGAACCGCACCTCCGTCCCGCCCCCGGCGCGGACGGCTTGCACCTCGATCCGGTGGTCCCGGGTCCCCATGGGACCCTCGGGCGCGCGCAGCGTCACCCGGAAGGGGTTCTCCGCGACCGGACCGGGCGCGAACCGGTAGTCGAGGGGAAAGGCCTCCTCGGGGGCCTGGTAGTGCTTGCGGCCCGAGTACAGGCGCAGGATGGTTTCTCCCTCCCGCACTCCGTGAACACACGCCTTGGTGTTCAGGTGCAGGGAGGCGACGTCGCACCAACCCTCGGGGCTGGCCAGGAGTCGGGCGACGGTTTCGAAGGGGTGATCCAGGGTGCCCTCGACTTCGGCGGCCACCCGGGTCTCTTCCTCCTCCGAGGCGATCCGCAGCCCCGAAAGGAGCTGGATTCCGGCGCCCCGAGCGGCACCGGGGCGGTCGGGCCGGGGGGCCCCCTCCGCCCGGACGACTCCCGCCGCCGCGAGCAGCCAGCCGACGGCGAGACCTGCGGCGACCCGCCTCCAGCCAGTTGGCCTTCCTCCCATTCGTTACCCCTCGGCACGCGGGCGCTCGAATCCAACCCGTCCTCCAGGGTAGCAGGAAACGCGAGGGACCATACCCCGCGCCTCCCCCGCTGCAACGGCGTTGGACAGGCCGGGCGCTTCGTGCGATTCTGCGCCCGCGCCCGGACTGTTGGGCCGGGCCGGTGACGGCGGCGACGATCTCGTGTTCGCTGTCAGCCAGTGTCGACAACGCCGGACAGGCAAAATCCGGCGTGCCCATGTACACGATTCTCATGTATGGTCAATGAAACCGGGGCTGGAGGCTGGATAACCGCGAAGAGCGGTGGTACAGGGGCGACGTCAGATAATCTACGACGCCTTGGCCAGCTTCTTGAGTCGACCGCGCAGGAGCGTTTTGGCCATCGGCGACATTCGATCTATAAAGAGCTTACCTTCCAGATGGTCGTAT
>CAZJSF010000253.1:0-2758 GCA_964548515.1 uncultured Thermodesulfobacteriota bacterium | reverse complement strand
GCCCACATTTTCGAGGTCGTTGTGCTTCCCGGAAACCCGCAGGCACTTCTGGCAGGTGGTGGCCCGGGAGTAGGGGCGGCGCTCCTGTCCGGTGAAGACGTCCTTGAACTGCACCATGCCGGCGTTGGTGAAGAGCAGCGTCGGGTCGTTGTGGGGAACCAGGGCCGAGCTGCCCACCACCTGGTGCTGCTGCGAGGCGAAGTAGTCCAGGAACCGCTTTCGGATCTCGTTGCCGGTCATCGAAACCTCGTCTTTCGGGGCGGAGCCGCGGTCCTCGCCGTCGGGAGGCCTCCCGCGGGAGCTCAGGTCCCGCCTTCGCCGCCGGCGTAGCGGGCGTCGCTGGTGGAACTGATGCCGGACACCTTCAGCGCGAAGTCGTCCGGGTTGCTCGACTGGCGCAACGCCTCTTTGTAGGTCACCAGGTTGCGTTTGAGCAAGCCCATGAGCGACTGGTCGAAGGTCTGCATGCCGTAGGTGGTGAAACCCTCCGCGATCGCGGTGCGGATCTCCTTGGTCTTTTCCGGCACCTCCACGCACTCGCGGATGCGGGCCGTGGCCACCATGACCTCCACGGCCGGCACGCGCCCCTTGCCGTCGGCTCGGGGGACCAGTCGCTGGGAGATGATGCCCTTGATGATGCTGGCCAACTGCAGCCGGACCTGCTTCTGCTGGTAGGGGGGGAAGACGGAGATGATCCGGTTGATGGTCTCGGCGGCGTCCACGGTGTGCAGGGTGGAGAGCACGAGATGCCCCGTCTCGGCTGCCACCAGGGCCGTCTCGATGGTTTCGAAGTCTCGCATCTCGCCGACGAGGATCACGTCGGGGTCCTGCCGCAGCGCGCTCTTGAGGGCTCCGGCGAAGCTCAGCGTGTCGAAGCCCACCTCGCGCTGGTTGACGATCGACTTCTTGTCGCGGTGGAGGAACTCGATGGGGTCCTCGATCGTCACCACGTGGCAGGTCTTGCGCTGGTTGATGAAGTCGATCATCGAGGCCAGGGTCGTGGACTTGCCGGAACCCGTCGTCCCCGTGACGAGGATCAGGCCCCGGGGCTCCATCGCCACCTCCTCCACGACCTTGGGGAGGTCGAGGTCCTGGATGGAGCGGATCTCGGTGGGGATGACGCGGAAGACCAGGCCCACGGTGCCGCGTTGCTGGAACACGTTGACACGGAAGCGGCCGAGCCCCGCCACGCCGTAGCCCAGGTCGATCTCCCGGTTCTGCTGGAACGTCTCGAACTGCATGGGAGACATGATGCCCTGGGCGATCTGCGCCAGGATCTCGGGGGTGAGGCGGCCGGCTTCCTTGTAGGGAAACAGCTGGCTGTCCCTCCGCAGGATGGGCGGCAGCCCCGCCTTGAAGTGGATGTCGGACGCCCTGTTGTTGGCTGCGATCTGGAGGATCCCGTTGAGGTCCATCGCCCCTCCCTCACCCCTTGGGTGCGGCTTCCGGCTCCCCCGGGAGTCCCAAGGCCTGGCGCACCTTCTGCTCCAACTCCGCCAGCAGGTCCTTGTTCTCCCGGAGGAAGGCCTTCGCGTTCTCGCGGCCCTGGCCGATGCGGGTCTCCCCGTACACGTACCAGGCCCCCCGCTTATCGACCAACCCCTTTTCCACCGCGAGGTCGAGCAGGTCGCCCACGTGGCTGATGCCCTCGGCGTAGAGGATGTCGAACTCGGCCTTCCGGAAGGGAGGCGCCACCTTGTTCTTCACCACCGTGACCCGGGTGCGGTTCCCCACGCTCTGGTCGCCCTCCTTGATGGCGCCCACCCGCCGCACGTCGAGGCGCACCGACGAGTAGAACTTGAGGGCGTTGCCGCCGGTGGTGGTCTCGGGGTTGCCGAACATCACCCCGATCTTCATCCGGATCTGGTTGATGAAGATCACCAGGGTGCGCGACTTCGCGATCGTGGAGGTGAGCTTGCGGAGGGCCTGGCTCATGAGCCGGGCCTGCAGCCCCACGTGGCTGTCGCCCATCTCCCCTTCGATCTCCGCCCGGGGTACGAGGGCGGCCACGGAGTCGACCACCACCACGTCCACCGCGTTGCTCCGCACGAGGACCTCGGCGATCTCCAGGGCCTGCTCGCCGGTGTCCGGCTGGGAGACGAGCAACTGCTCGATGTCGACGCCGATCTTCTTCGCGTAGGAGACGTCGAGCGCGTGCTCCGCGTCGACGAAGGCCCCGATTCCGCCCGCCTTCTGCGCCTCGGCCACCGCGTGGAGGGCGAGCGTCGTCTTGCCCGAGGACTCCGGGCCGAAGATCTCCACGACCCGACCTCTCGGGTAGCCCCCTACGCCCAGGGCGAGGTCGAGGGAAAGAGCGCCCGAGGAGATGCCCTCGATGCCCTTGGCCTGCCCGCCCTCGCCGAGGCGCATGATGGAGCCCTTGCCGAACTGCTTCTCGATCTGGCCGATGGCCAGCTGCACTGCCTGCTCCCGCTCTGCTGCCATGAGATCCCTCCCGTCGTCTGCGCCTGTGCGCGAACTCCCCCGGCCGGTCAGTCGAGGGGAATGGTGAGCTTCGGGGTGTGCGTGGGCCCGCTCGGGGAGAGCCGACTCTCGTAGAGCACGAATCCGGCTACCCGAAAGGGCGGTCCCTCGTAATCGTGGTATGCCTCCAGGACCTCTGCGGCGCCCGGGATGCCGCTGGGAGCCCGGGCCCTTCCCAGGGTCAGGTGGGCCCGGAACGGCCGGTCCTCCCTGGCGATCCCCAGGGGCTGCAGACGGCCCTCCAGCGCGCGGGCGCCGCGCGCCAGCGCCGCCG
>CAZJSF010000252.1:2169-2835 GCA_964548515.1 uncultured Thermodesulfobacteriota bacterium | reverse complement strand
GGTCTGGGCGTCCCGCCGGTAATCCATGGTGGGATCCTCTTCCTTGAGCTTGGCGACGTGGGCGGAGGACAGGTTCTGGGTCTCCTGGTTCACGGCGAGCACGACCAGGTCTTTGCCGAGCCCCGTGTAGAGGCCCTGCAGGAAGGCCAGTTCCTCCATGCACCGCGGGCACCAGGAAGCCCAGAACGCGAGGAAGACCACCTTCCCCCGGTAGTCGGAGAGCGTGACCGACTTGCCGTCCAGGGTTTCCACGGTGAAATCGGGGGCCTCGTCGCCGAGTTCGACGCACAGCGCATGTCCCGAGGTCCAGGACCCCACCACCAGGGCCGCCGCGGCGACGGCAGTGAGCAGAGCCTTGCGCTTCATGGTCGCACCTCCTCGCCTCGTTCGGTCTCCGGGCGGGGTACTCTAGGAGACCCGCCCCCCCCAGGCAAGACCTATCCTCGATACGACGGCCCGCCGCGATCGTGGCACTCCGCACACGAGTCCAGCGGCGTCGGGAAGCTCTTCGGAGGGGGCTCCCCGAAGAAGAACTTGTGGTCGTGCACGCTCTGCCGCCGCCCGGAGCGGTCGACGGCGGGGACGTGACAGGAGTGGCACTCCACGCCGCGGCCGGTGTGGTCCGCGTGCACCCGGTCCCCGGGGCGGTCGCCCTCGTGGCACGAC
>CAZJSF010000252.1:0-2159 GCA_964548515.1 uncultured Thermodesulfobacteriota bacterium | reverse complement strand
GAACTCCGAAGGGGTCATGCGCGCCTTCTCCTGCCGCGCCCTGCGCCGCCGGAAGCTCTGGCAGGCATCGCAGGGGGCGTCCCTGGCCTCCAGGAAGGAGCCCACCCAGAACAGCCACTGCCGGTGCCGGTCCCCGTAGGTTCCGTCTCCCGTGAAGGTGGCGTTGTCCTGGCCCGGCTTGGGGAGCAGGCCCCGGTAGTAGCGCGCCAGGTCCCGGCCGGGGAGGTAGCCGAGGGGGAAACGGAACTGCCCCGTCCGATCGTGGCCGAGGGTGTGGCACGACTCGCACACCATGTCGCGACGCCCGTCGGTGAGCTTCGCCGGGTTGACGATCGCCCCCGGGCGGCCGCCGGCCGCGTGCCGTCGCCCGGGGCCGTGGCAGGCCTCGCAACCCACGCCCAGCTCCACGAACCGTGGTCCGTTCCTCCACTCGAAGCCCGTCGTGTGGCAACCCTGGCAGTATTGGTCCCAAGGCTTCTCGGTCCAGTACCCGTCGTCCCAGCGCCCTTGGGGGATCGCCCACGCGGCGCCGGCCACGAACAGCCTCCCGCCCCGGTCGACGACGTAGCGCTGCAGCCAGTGGGTCCCGAGGGCGTACACGAGCTCGCTCTCGGGAAAGGGCGGGGCGGTCTCGAAGTCGGCCAGCACCGCCGCGGCGTCCTCCCGAGCGTCGCGGGTCATCCGCGCGTGGGGGGTCCGGAGCCACTCCTCGTGGATTTCCCGGTGGCACTCCCCGCACGCGGAGGACCCCGCGTACTCGTCGAGCACGCTCTCCTCCCCCACGTGGAACCCCTCCGTGGCCAGGATCCCCCCGTCGTGGCATCCCAGGCACAGTTGGCCCCGGTCGTTGGGCCGCCGCAGGTAGAAGGTCCGGTACCGCCTCCGCCCTGTCACCAGCGAGACGAGCCGCTCGGCCAGCGAAGGGGACACGTACGGCTCGTCCGCCTCGGGGGAACCGTGCGGATCGTGGCACGTGGCGCAGTGGATGGTCCCCCGCTCGTCGAGGGGGAGGTCGTCCGGGACCCTGGCGCCGGGGCGGATGTCGACCGGGTGGAGGGTGGACAGGTCCTTGTCGCCGTGGCACTCGAGGCACAGGCTGACCACGTCGAGCCGCAGCTCCCCTCCCCCTGACGGCTCCGCATGGCACGAGCCGCACCGGGCGGGGTCGGAGAGGAACGCGTGGGGCCCCTCGCCCCCCTGCGCGCCCGACCAGCCACACACGAGAGAGAGGACGAGCACGGTCGCGCCGGCCGGGCCTCTCATCCGTCGATCCGGAACTCTCCGATGGCCCGGCGCAACCGCTCCCACCCCGCTCCCGCCCCGGGCTGACCGTCTTCGGCCGAGAGCCCGGGAGGGGACTGGTGCGCCAGCGACTCCAGTTCCGACGCGGCGTCCCGGATGGCTTCGACCTTCGCCCGGAGGCTCTGCGTCATGTCGTTCATCGCCCCGGTGAGGGACTGGAGCTCGTCACCCTCGCGGAGGCGGGTGACCAGCGTGAGGTCGCCCCGGCCCACGGCGAGGAGATTCGCCCGGAACCGGTACAGGGGGCCGCCGATCCGGTGGCTGTCGTACAGGGTGAGGACCGCGGCCAGGGCCGCGACGAGGAGCATCCCGGCGAAGGCCGAGGTCAGCACGGCCGGAAGCAGAACCTCCCAGGCGCTTCGCGCCTGGTAGTGCGCGCTGAAGAAGACCCGGCCGAACTCCCGGTCGGCCAGGAGGAACAACAGCCCTGCGGTCAACCCCGTCCCCAGCACCGCGAGACCCGTCATCTTGAGCACGAACCGGAGCTGGAAAGGCTTCTCGACGAGCATGATCCTGCGTTTCGGTGTACCCGCGTTCTGGAGCCCCTGCATCTCGACCTCCCATGGACCCGCATCGACGGGCAAAGGATCGGTCCGCCTTCCGGTCCACTTTAAGGTGGCGCCCCGTCCCCCGGTGTCGGACCCGGGGCGCCTTCACTCCTGGATTCCCGCAGGGGGCCTGCGTGGAACCCTTTGACAGTGCCGATCCCGTCCATATAGTTTTGCCGCATGAGAGCGACGCGTATTCACTGCGCCGTGGCCTTCCTCCTCGTCGCCCCGTTGGCGATGTCGTGTGTCCTGACCCACGTCACCAAGGACATCCCTCCGCCAGGGGGGTGCGACAGTTGCCACCGGCTA
>CAZJSF010000251.1:0-2845 GCA_964548515.1 uncultured Thermodesulfobacteriota bacterium | reverse complement strand
GTCACGCCCCCGTTCTGGGCGGACGCCTACGGGGGCGAGTGGGTGAGCCGCCGGGATCCCCGCTCCGCCGGCGTCCCCGACCTGGAGGACCTGGCGCGCATCGTGGCCCGGGCGGGGAGTCTTCCCGTCTTCGCGGCCCTCAACGCGCCGCGGTACCCCGGCGAGGCCGTCGGGCCGCTCGCCCGCTTCGGTGTCGAACTCCTGGATCGCTGCGGCGTCGCCGCCCTGATCGTGGCGGACGTCGAGCTGCTGCTCGCCGTGACCGAGGCGGGGGCCGAAGGCCGGGTCCACCTCTCGAGCCTCGCCACCTGCACCAACGCCCGCGCTGCGGCCTTCTTCCGCGACCTCGGCGTGAGCCGGATCATCCTGCCGCGCCACCTCACCCTCGACGAGGTCGCGTCGATCCGGGTCCCCGGCGTGGAGTTCGAGGTCTTCGGCCTCAACGACGGATGCGTCTTCGAGGAAGGGCTGTGCGCCACGACCCACGCGCTGGGGCCCTTCTGCCTGGGCGACGGGCCGGGGACCGAGGGCGTCGGGCCGGAACGCCTGGACGGCTACGAGTTCTGGAAGTGGACCCTGAACAACTGCGGGTGCCGGACGAGCCGGGGCTACCCGCTCGGCCCCTGCGGGCTCTGCGCGATCCCGCGGCTGCGGGAGCTGGGTGTGGCGAGCCTCAAGGTGGTGGGCCGCGAGGCCTCGCTGGAACGCAAGCGCGCCTCGGTCGAACTGGCGGCCGTCGCGGCCCGGCTGGCGGAGGCCGGCGGAGCCCCGGAAGCGATCCGTGAGGCGGTGGTGGGCCTTCGCGGAGCCAGGGGACTCTGCGAAGGCGGGCAGCTCTGCTATTACCCCGCGGCACCGGCGTCCGCCGGCGGAACCGAGAGGGCCTCGTGCTGAGGATGCTCCGCCCCTTCGCCGTCCACCTGCGGGGCCGGGGTCGGGCCCTGGGGGTCTTGTTCCTCCTGGGGCTCGTGGCCTCCGCGGTCTCCCTCGCGACCCCCCTCGTGGGCAAGGCGTTCATCGACGCGGTGGCGACCCGAAAGGACTTCGGCGCCGTCCCGGCCATCGCGGGGGCCCTCGCGGCGCTCGCGGTGATCGACCTGCTCCTGGGGGTGGTCACCCGGTGGGCCCACGCCCGCCTGTCGGCCCACGTGCTGGTGGATCTGCGGCGGCGGCTCTTCGAGCGATGCCTCCACGCCCCCCTGGAACACCTGGAGGGGTTCCGGCAGGGCGACCTCCTCACACGGTTCGGTTCCGACCTTCCCCGCATCCAGGGGCTGCTGGTGGACGGAGTCCTCGGCGCCGTGCAGAACGCCATGTTCCTGGCCGTGGCCGCGGCGGTTCTCCTCCGGTTGTGCGTGCCCCTGGCCGCGTGGAGCTTCGCGGGCCTGGCCGTCGCCCTCGTGGCCACGGTGGCCTTCCGGGGCCCGGTCGAGGCCGGGGCCCGGCGCATCCAGGAGGCCATGGCGGACGTCGGGCACTTCCTCGCCGAACGCCTGGGGTTCCTGCGGCCGCTCCGCCTCCACGGGGCCCAGGACCGCGAGGAGGAGACCTTCTCCGGCCTCAACGATGCCCTCGTGCGGCGCGTGCTCGGCTTCCAGGCCCTGGATGCCGCCGCCACGGGACTGCCCGCCCTGGCGCTGACGCTGAGCCTGGCGTGGATCTACCTCCTGGGCGGGCGGCTCCTCGAGGCGGGCGAGCTCAGCCTGGGCACCTTCGTCGCCTTCGTGCTCTACCAGGGCCGCCTGTACGGGCCCGCCCGGGGGCTGCTCGGCCTGGTGCGGAGCCTCCAGGAGGTCCGGGTCAGCCTGGGCCGCGTCGCCGAGGTGCTCGGCGACGGGCGGGAAACCCTCGGCGTTCCGACCGCGACCCCGCGCCGGGGAGAGGTGCGCCTGGAGGGGGTGACCTTCGCCTACCCCGGAAAGCCTCCGGTGCTTCGCAGGCTGGACCTCAGCCTGGAGCCCGGCGAGAAGGTGGCGGTGTTGGGGCCGTCGGGCTGCGGCAAGTCCACCCTCGTCCAACTCCTCTTCGGCCTGCGCGCCCCCCTGGCGGGCTCCGTCCGCGTGGGAGGGCTCGACGGGAGCAGCCCGGACGCCCTGCGGAGCGTCCTGGGGTATGCCGGCGCGGAGCCCTTCCTCCTCCACGCCTCCGTGGAGGAGAACCTCGCCTACGGCTCGCGGGGAGCCGGCGAGGGCCCTCTGCTCCGCGCCGCACGCCTGGCCCGGGCCCACGAGTTCGTGCTCTCCCTGCCCCACGGCTACCGGACCGTGGTCGGGGGCCGGGGCCTCTCCCTCTCCGACGGCCAGCGCCAGCGCATCGGGCTCGCCCGGCTGTTCCTGCAGGAGCCGGACGTGCTGGTCCTCGACGAGGCGTTCTCGGCCCTGGACCCGGAGACCGAGGCCGCCATCCGGACGAATCTGCGCCGGGAATTTCCCACGCGCACGGCCATCGTCATAACCCACCGTCTCGGGGGACTCGAGGAATTCGACCGGGTGCTGCTCATGCGCGACGGGCGGCTGTGGCCGGTCACCGCGTCCCAGGCCCGGACCGCCATGGGCGGAGACCCCGCGCCGACGCCCGAGGCGGACGGCGACGGTCCGTCGCCGGACGTTCGACCCGCCAGAGAGAAGGGGCACCCATGAGGATCCTGCGCATCAGCCTCTCCGACCGCACGGCCCGATGGGAACCGGTCCCCGACGGCCTCCGGGGCCTGGGAGGACGGGGGCTCTCCTCCGCCCTCGTGGCCGCGGAGGTCCCGCCGGAAGCCGACCCGCTGGGGCCGGACAACGTGCTCGTCCTCGCCCCGGGGCTGCTCGCCGCCACAGCCGTCCCGAACACCGGCCGTCTC
>CAZJSF010000250.1:0-2904 GCA_964548515.1 uncultured Thermodesulfobacteriota bacterium | reverse complement strand
ACCGCGTCGTCCTGGAGGACCTCCGCGGAGCCGGCGTGCTGGTGCCGGCCGGGGCGCGGGCGGTGCGCCCCCGACCCGACCCGGAGGGAATCCCCCTGGGGACCCTGGTCCTCGAAGTCTCCCAGGCCTGCAACCTCCGGTGCGGCTACTGCTACGCCGGGGGAGGATCCTACGGGGGCGAGCCGAGGCTGCTCGACCCCGCCGAGGCCCGGCGGGCAGCCCGGTACCTGGTCGAGGCGTCCGGCGACCGGGACCGGGTCACGCTGGTGCTCTTCGGCGGGGAACCGCTGCTCAACATGGAGGCGGTGGTCGCCGCCCTGGAGGAGGCCGAGGAGGCCGCCGCCAGGACGGGCAAGGCCGTGGACGCCTCCCTCACCACCAACGCGACGCTGCTCACGCCGGAGGTGATCGAGGTGCTGCGGCGCCACCGGGTGAGCGTCTCGGTGAGCGTGGACGGCCCTCCGGACATCCACGACGCGAACCGGCCGACCGCCGACGGCGCCGGCTCCTACCACCGGATCGTCTCCCGCCTCGGGGCCCTGCTCCGAGGGGCGACGATGCCGGTGGCGGCCCGGGTGACCCTTACCCCCGCCCAGTGGGGGAGGATCCCCGAGGTCTTCGACCACCTGATCGGGCTCGGCTTCCACGAGGTGGGCATCGCGCCCGCGAGCCCGGTCGCCCACGAACTGCTGCCGACCGGGGAGGAGGAGGATCGCCTCTTCGCGGGCCTCTCCGACCTCGCCGGCCGCTTCCGCGGGGAGGCCCTGCAGGGGCGCGCTCTGCCCCTCTCGAACCTCCTCGACCTGCTGGCCCGGATCCACGCAGGCCAGGCCAAGAGCGTGGCCTGCGGGGCCGGGCTGGGCTACCTCGCCCTCGACGCGCGGGGCCGGTTCTTCCTCTGCCACCGCCTGGCCGGGGAAGAGGCATTCGCCGTGGGAGACCTCCACACCGGCCCCGACGCGGGGCGCATCCGCTCGTGCCTCGACGCCCTGGCGGCGCCGCGAGCCGAGGAGTGCGGGCAGTGCTGGGCGCGGTCCCTGTGCGCCGGCGGCTGCCACTACGACAACCACCTGCGGGAGCACCTCCTGGGCCTCGCGCCCGGGGGGAACTGCCGCTTCATCCGGCGCTGGCTCGAGCTGGGGCTCGGCCTGTACGCCGAACTGCGCGGCACCCCGGCGGACGCGATCGTCGAGCGCCTGGGCCGCAGATGCCACTGAACCCGAAAAGGAGACGGACGATGGAGAAGAAGCGTCGAATCGAGGCCTTGAACGAGAAGGCCAGAGCCATCGAGCGGCTGGCCCGGGGCGAGGAGCCCACGGTCACGGCGCTCCAGGAAGGCCCGCCGCCCATGCCGGCCGGGTGCACCACGGTGTTCGACACGGGCTGGGAGACGAACCCCCGCCCCACCTACCCCATGGGCAACTGCCAGTCCTCGGCCCGGGACTTCCACGGGTGCGCGGGCGACTGCTGGTGGCCGGCCCAGGTGCCGGACGGCCTCACGAACCACCCGGACTTCGACACCGTGTGCCCCAACGTGGCCCGCGACTGGCGCAAGCTCAAGTACGAATGAGCGGCCCCGGGAGAGCGAGCGGCGATGGACGAGCGAGAAGACAGGAGAACGCCATGAGGAATCGAGATAGATGCTTCGCAGCACTCGCGGCCGCGGCGATGGCGGCGGGGCTCGCCGCCTGCGCGGCCCCCGCTCCCACCAAGGCGCCGGCGGCCGCCGCCGTCGCCCCGGCGAAGTCCGCGGCGGCCCAGCCGGTGGCCGGTCGGGACTACTTCTACTACGTGGGCTACGGCGTCATCCAGGTGATCGACGGCAGCACCGACGCCATCGTGGCGGACATCAAGATGGACGGCTGGCTGCGGGAGTCGGCGCTCACCGCAGACAAGAAGTTCCTGTACATCACCGCCAAGCGCCACCTGATCCACAAGGTCGACCTGATGCAGAACACCGTGGTCAAGACGATCGACGTCAACGGCGGCGGGTGGGAGCGCTTCATCTACGGCTTCGACGTGACCGCCGACGGCAAGACCGCGTACGCGGCCATGCTCTCGCGGACGACGAAGGGAGGCGAGGTCGTCATCGGCAAGCCCGTGCTGACCCAGGTCGACCTCGAGACCGGCGCGATCCTGCGCAGCCTCGAGATGCCCTGGGGTGTGGCGAGCCTCACGACGGTCAAGAACGACTCGATGGTCTACGCCGTAGGGAAGGACTTGTACAAGGTCGACGTCTCCGGCAAGACCATGAAGGTCGCGGAGACCTGGCCGATGTACGAGAAGAAGATGAACTTCCTCCCGTTCTGGAACTACGCGTGGGAGAACGGGGGCGTGTTCATGGCCAACTACTACACGCCGGAACTGATGGGCCTGCTGGCCATCGACAAGGCCACCGGTGAGATCAACGATACGCCGCTGGACGGGATCCCCGTATTCGCCTACTCCGTCATCTACTCCCCGGACAAGAAGAAGGCCTACGGGGTGATGGACGAGCTCAACGTCATCGACGTGGAGAAGAAGACCTACGGGCCCGTCGTGGTGAACCACGAGGGGACCTGCTACGGGGTCAGCATCTCGAGCGACGGCAAGAAGGTGTACATGGGCGGTGGCGGACCGAGCCTCACCATCTACGACACCGCGACCCTGAAGCCCATCAAGGTCCTGCAGATGGCCACCGACGGCATGGACATCCGCCGGGTCGTCTTCTGACCCGCGGGCTCCGGGGCACACGACCGATGGTGGAATACGGGCTCCGAATCGAAGCCCCGGAGCGTCTACCGGGAGACGCCCGGGAGGCCTGCGCGGCCTCCTGGGCGTCGGCCCTTCCCCCGGGCCCCCTCACTTCCCTGTACTTCGGAACGGAGTTCTGCGAGCACCGCCTGCCCGGGGCGAGGAAGGCCG
>CAZJSF010000249.1:0-2916 GCA_964548515.1 uncultured Thermodesulfobacteriota bacterium | reverse complement strand
ACGAGGTCCACGGCCGGCGCCTGGAGACCGCGCGACGGGAGCTCGAGGCCCTGGAGGGCGACCTCGGAGACCTGGGCGCCGCCGACCTCCACGAACTCCTCCTCGCCACCGAGGTGGGGGACCGCGTGCTGACCGCCCGGGCCGTGGTCGAGCACCTCTCCGCCCGCCGGGAGACCCGGTGGCCCGGCTACCAGAGCCGGGTGGACTTCCCGGAGTCGGCGCCCTCCTGGCGGCTGTTCGTGAACTCGCGCCTCGAGGGGTCCCGGGTCGTCACCGTCACCCGCCCCATGGAGGCCGCGGCCTGACCTCCAAGGAGAAGCACCATGCCCGCCAAGATCGACCCCGACCTGTGCGACGGCTGCCGGGGCAGCCCGGAGCCGCCCTGCGTGCGCTCGTGCCCCGGCGACATCGTCGCCAAGGACTTCAACCGAGAGAAGGCCTACCTGCGCTGCGCGGGGGAGTGCTGGGACTGCTACGCCTGCGCGAAGGCCTGCCCCCGCAACGCCATCCAGGTGGAGTTGCCCTACGCCATCGCCCGCCGGGCGGGTGGCCTCGTCCTGGTGGACCACGGGCCCCGCGGGGTTCTGTGGGAGGTCCGGTGGCCCCGCGGCGACGTGACCCGAGCCCTCCGGCCCGGGCACCTGGAGCCGGCCGACCTCATGCCCGAAGTGCCCGAAGCGGCCTTCCTCGGCAAGGACATCTGACCGGCCCCCCGTTCCCCGGTGCGTCGCCCGTCCCCGGCGTGGCCGTCGTCCTTCGTGGCCGCTCCGCGCAAACGCGGCGGCCTTGACCTGGCTCAAGGGTCCAGTACCGTGAAGCCGGTATCCTTCGGCCGTGGACAACCGAACCGGCCATCGAACACCATCCGAGAGGAGCATCCCGATGTTCTGCAACCAGTGTGAACAGACCGCCCAGGGAGTCGCCTGCACCAAGCAGGGAGTGTGCGGCAAGAACGAGGAGGTCGCCGCTCTCCAGGACCTGCTCAGCTACGCCGTGCGCGGCCTGAGCCACTTCGCGGCCGCGGCCCGGAAGGTGGGCGTCGTGGACCCGGCCGCCAACCGCTTCACCGCCAAGGCCATCTTCGCCACGCTCACCAACGTGGACTTCGACCCGGCCCGATTCCAGAAGCTCATCGCCGAGGCCGTGCAGCACCGGGAATCGCTCAAGGCCAGGGTCCAGGCGAAGGGCGGAACGGTCCAGTTCTCCGACCCGGCCGCCGGTTTCCAGCCCGCGGCCGACCTCGCCGGCCTCGTGCGGCAGGGCCAGCAGGTGCGCCTGCCCATCGACTGGGAGCGGGACGACGACGTGAAGAGCCTGCAGGAGACGACCCTGTACGGCATCCGCGGGACGGCGGCCTACGCCGACCACGCGGCGGTCCTGGGGCAGGAGGACGACTCGGTCTACGCGTTCCTCCACGAGACCCTCGCGAAGTTCACGGACAAGAGCGTCGGGCTCCAGGACTGGGTCGGCCTGGCCCTCAAGACCGGCGAGGCGAACCTCAAGGCCATGGAGCTCCTGGACGCGGGCAACACGGGCCGCTACGGCCACCCCGTTCCGACGCCGGTGCCGCTGGGGCACAAGAAGGGCAAGGCGATCCTGGTCTCCGGCCACGACCTCAAGGACCTCGAGGACCTCCTGAAGCAGACCGAGGGCAAGGGCATCCACGTGTACACCCACGGCGAGATGCTCCCGGCCCACGGGTACCCGGGGCTCAAGAAGTACGCGCACCTCCACGGCCACTACGGGACCGCGTGGCAGAACCAGCGCAAGGAGTTCCCGGCCTTCCCGGGGCCGATCCTCTTCACCACCAACTGCATCCAGGAGCCCCAGGCCGACTACAAGGACCGCGTCTTCACCACGGGCCTCGTCGGGTGGCCGGGCGTCAAGCACGTGCCCAACGGCCAGTTCGGGCCCGTGATCGAGAAGGCCCTGTCCATGCCGGGCTTCGCCTCGGACGAGGACAGGGACTCGGTGCTCACCGGCTTCGCGCGCAACGCGGTTCTCGGCGTGGCCGACAAGGTCATCGGCGCCGTGAAGAGCGGGGCCATCAAGCACTTCTTCCTGGTGGGCGGCTGCGACGGCGCCAAGCCGGGCCGCAACTACTACACCGAGTTCGTTGAGAAGGCGCCGAAGGACACCGTGATCCTGACCCTCGCGTGCGGCAAGTTCCGCTTCTTCGACAAGAAGATCGGCGACATCGGGGGCATCCCGCGGCTCCTGGACGTGGGCCAGTGCAACGACGCCTACTCGGCGGTGCAGATCGCGGTGGCCCTGGCGGGGGCGTTCAACTGCGGAGTCAACGACCTGCCGCTCTCGATCATCTGCTCCTGGTACGAGCAGAAGGCCGTGGCGATCCTCCTGACCCTGCTCCACCTGGGGATCAAGGGCATCCGCCTCGGGCCGAGCCTGCCGGCCTTCGTGACCCCCAACGTGCTCAAGGTCCTCGTGGAGAACTTCGACATCAAGCCCATCTCCACGGCCGAGGCCGACATCAAGGCGGCCATGGCCGCCTAGCCCGGGCCCCATCGGAAGCGAACGAGAGCCCCGCCGGCAAACCGGCGGGGCTCTCTCTTTTCCGGCAGCGGGTTTCTCAGGGGGACTCGATCACCCGGTAGAGCCGACGCTCCGCATCCACCACATCCCCCGGCCGCAGCTTGCGGCCGCGGCGGAGTTCCACCTCCCCGTTCACCCGCACCTCGCCGGCCTGGACCCGGGCCTTGGCCTCACCCCCTCCCTGGACGGCGCCCGCGAGCTTGAGGAACTGGTCCAGACGGATGAAATCGCCCCGCACGGGAACGTCCGTCGCCGCCCCCGCCACGGCCATCACTCCAGGGGCCGGGAGAGGGTGAAGGCGCCGCGGATCTCCACGGGGCGGAAGCCCGTCGCCCGGTACGACGCGGACGCCTCCCTGATCTT
>CAZJSF010000248.1:0-2916 GCA_964548515.1 uncultured Thermodesulfobacteriota bacterium | reverse complement strand
AAGCGCTCCGGCCTGCTCGGGCTCTCCGGGGTCAGCAACGACATGAGGGCCCTTCTGGGGAGCGACGAGCCGGCGGCCCGGGAGGCCGTGGAGTACTTCGCGTACCGGGCGGCGCGGGAGCTCGGCTCCCTCGCGGCCGCCCTCGGGGGGCTCGACGGCCTGGTGTTCACCGCGGGCATCGGGGAGAACAGCCCCGAGATCCGGGCGTCGATCTGTGCCCGGGCGGCCTGGCTCGGGGTGGAACTGGACAAAGAGGCCAACCGTGCCGGCGGTCCAAGGATCTCCACGGCGGGGAGCCGGGTGTCGGCCTGGGTGATCCCCACCAACGAGGAACTCATGATCGCGCGGCACACGGTCGCCGCGCTGGGCGGGCAGAAGGGGAGGTGACCCGTGTCCGAGCCGACGTTTCGGCCCCTGGCAGGGCGCAAGGTCCTTATCCTGGGCATCGCCAACGACCAGTCCATCGCCTACGGGTGCGCCAAGGCCTTCCGGGAGCGCGGCGCCGAGTTGGCCGTCACCTACCTGAACGACAAGGCGAAGCCCCACGTGGAGCCTCTGGCCCGGTCCCTGGGCGCGTCGCTGCTACTGCCCTGCGACGTCAGCGAGGAGGGACAACTGGAGGACGTGTTCGCCTCGATTCGGGAGCGGTGGGGCGTGCTCCACGCGGCCGTCCACTCCATCGCCTTCGCCCCCAAGGCCGACCTCCAGGGCCGGCTGGTCGACTCCTCCCGGGACGGCTTCCTCACGGCCATGGACATCTCGTGCCATTCCTTCATCCGCATGGCCCGGATGGCCGCGCCCCTGATGACGGAGGGGGGCACGCTCTTCACCATGAGCTACCACGGAGCCCAGCAGGTGGTGGAGAACTACAACCTCATGGGTCCCGTGAAGGCGGCGCTGGAAGCGTCGGTGCGGTATCTGGCCGCGGAGTTGGGGCCCGACATCCGCGTGCACGCCATTTCCCCGGGTCCGATGAAGACCAGGGCCGCGTCGGGCCTGCCCCACTTCGACGAACTCCTGAACAAGGCGGCGGCGAAGGCCCCGGCCAGGCGCCTGGCCACCATCGAGGACGTCGGTCACGCTACCGCCGGCCTGGCGACCGATTTCGCCCGCCTCATCACGGGTTCCGTCGTCTACGTGGATGGCGGCTACCACATCGTCGACTGAAGCGCCGGACGGTTCAGAAGGGAGGGCCCCATGAAGACGAGACCGGAGACCCAGGGGGAGCTCGGGTTCTTGGACGGCCTCTTGGCCCGCTTTCGTCGGGCCCCGGAGCAGGCCCCGTCGGAGAAGCCCGCCGCCGTGTCGTCACAGGAACTGCGTCGGGAGTTCGAGGTGGCGCTCGAGGGGTTGACCCGGAAGATCGAGGAGCAACGGCGCCGGGAAGAGGAAGCCGGCGGCAGCGGGGAGCGGGGGGAGAAGACCGCTGCGGAGCGCCTCGCGGAGCGGGCCAGGCGGCTGGAGGAGGCTCACCAGGCCATCCGCGAGGACGTCGTGGCGATGCACGCCCGTCTGGGCACCGGCCTGGGGAACGATGATCTCGGCGATCTGAGCGCGTTCCTCGAGGAGGTCGATGCGATGGCTGCGCCGGGCGCCGAGTCCCACGAACTTCTTCCGCGGGCCCGATACCGCATCGCGAAGCGTTTGAGCCACGAGGCGGGGGAACTGGTCCTGGCGGGCCTGAGGCCTATGCTCGAGAAGGCGGGCGTGGCGTGGCCCGACCCAATCCGCTACCACCCGTCGGCGACACCGGAGGACATCGAGGCGGCGCGCAGACGCCGTTTCTCGGAGATGCGCGAGCAGTTCCTGGCCCGGGGCCTGAAGAAGACGGCCGAGCGGGTGCTCGGAATCGTGGGCTCTTGGGGAGCCGACTACCCGCAGCGGGGCTCCCCCCTGTGGGAGGAGGCGGTGCTGGAGGCTGTCGCCGCGGGACTCCAGGCCCGTCTTATCCAGCAATTCGTCGGACGCCTGCGCAGCGACCGGGAGGTCATCGAGGCCGCGACCGACCGCCTCATCGGCCCCCAACTGGCTGCCGTCCAGAAGGTTCTCGAGAGCGGCGTGGCGTCCGTGGAGGACGCCACCCAGGCGGCCGCCGGAGCGCTCCGGGTGATCGACGAGGTCATCCCGGACCTGGCGTGGAAGCACCTCCGCTCGGCACTCCCCGCAGCGAGGGGCGAAGTTCTCCAACCATGAGTCCGTTTTCGGCGGAGGCCCCGCCGCCCCCGGGGATCCAACGCACCCCTACAGGAGAGTCTCGATGACCGACATGGCTGGGAAGCTCTCTCGATCCGCGGAACTCTCCGCGAAGGTCGCCCATCTGTTCCAACGCAGGATGAAGATCGCGCAGGATCTCTTCGCCGAGAGGGCGCGCAAGGCCTACGAAGCGCACGCCGAAGCGCTGGCGCCCCGGGCTGCGGCCCCGTGGGTCTCCTGGGAGGGCTGGTACCGTTACTCGGTCGACCTCGCCCAGCGCTCCGTGCTGTTCTGGGACACCCTCCGCCGGCGGGGAAACGCCTTCGTGGAGCACGAGCGGGCCGGGAAGCCCCCCGTGCTCCACTTCGACGCCGAGACGGTGCTCGACGCCCGCACCTTCGACAAGCCGGTGAACTACACCCTGCTCCGCATCGTGCCGCCGGAAGGCGTCACGGTGGATCCCGGTCGACGGCCCTACATCGTCATCGACCCCCGGGCGGGCCACGGCCCGGGCATCGGCGGATTCAAGGACGACTCCCAGGTCGGCGTCGCCCTGCGCGACGGGCACCCCGTCTACTTCGTCAGCTTCTCCCCCGAGCCCGAGCGCTGGGTGGACGGCCTGCTCTCCACGGTGCGCGCCGGCGGGACGCTGGTCGTGGGCGACATCCACCGCGCGTCCTGCGGCATGCGCCGCCGGCGCGCCTCCCGGCCGCTGCTGCCCGC
>CAZJSF010000247.1:0-2924 GCA_964548515.1 uncultured Thermodesulfobacteriota bacterium | reverse complement strand
CGCGGTGCGTTCTGCGGTGGCGGTGGGCAGGGAGTTCGGGCTGGAGCTATGAACTCCCGCCTCTGCCACGCCCAGGTGATGCACGCGCGCCGGCAACCGACGCGCCATGTGTTCCGTTACCCCCTGTACCTGTACTCCCTCGACCTTGCGGAACTGCCTGTCCTCGACCGGGAGGTGGCTTGGTTCGGCTACAACCGGTTTCGGCCGACATCCATCCGCGACCCCGACTACCTCGTCCCCGGCCCAGAAGCGCTGGCAGACAAACTGCGAGGGCTCTTGACCCAGCACGGGCGCACGGCACCGATGTCCCGGGTCCAGCTCGTCACCGCAGCAAGATATTTCGGGCACGTCTTCAACCCGGCGAGCTTCTTCTTTTGCTACGGTGAGCGGGGGGACCTCCGGCACCTGGTCGTCCAGGTGCGCAACACCTTCGGCGACATGCACCTGTATGTCTTGAGGGATCCCCAGCCGGCGCCGGCTCCCTACTCTGCCCGCTTCGATGCCGAGAAGGTGTTCCACGTGTCGCCCTTCTTTCCTCGAGCCGGCACATATGAGTTTCGCGTCGCCGACGTGCGGGAGCGGCTCGACGTGCTGATCCGGTACCGCCGGGACGGGCAAGACGTCTTCTCGGCCCGCGTCTGGGGGGAGCTGGAACCCCTCAACAGCAGATCCCTGACCCGTGCCGTGACCCGTCAGCCCCTCACGCCCCTCCTCACCCTGCCCCGAATCTGGCGCCAGGCGGCAACCCTCTACTTCGGGAAGCGCCTGCCGGTCTTCCGGCGGCCGCCGCCCGCCGACCCCTTGACCGTGCGGTCCGCTCCGCCCGGTCCGGTCCAGCGTCTCGCCTTGCGGGCCGTGTCGAGCCGGCTGGAACGGATTCGCTCCGGCCGCCTGGCGCTCAGTCTGCCCGACGGTACCCGGCGCACCTTCGGCGGGTCGAACCCGGGTCCGGATGGGGTGCTCGACGTGCGGGACTTCCGGCTCTTCCCGCGACTGCTCGGCGCCGGCGACATCGGGTTTGGCGAGTCCTACGTAGATGGGGAGTGGGATTGCGAGGACCTGACCGAGTTGCTCACGCTGCTCCTGCAGAACGCCGGGGAGCTCGGAGATCACCGTTTCCACACGGACCAGCTCGGTCGGGCGGCGAACTTCGTGCGGCACCGACTGCGCCGCAACACGCCGAGCCAGAGCCGCGCCAACATCGGCGCCCACTACGATCTGAGCAACGACTTCTACCGATTGTTCCTCGACCCTAGCCTGACCTACTCCTGCGCGTGGTACCCGCGGGCGGACGCCACGCTGGAGGAGGCCCAGCGTCACAAGCTCCGCAGGATTCTTGAGAAGGCTCGACTCCGGGAAGGCGAGCACGTGCTCGAGATCGGCTGCGGCTGGGGGAGCTGCGCACTACTGGCGGCCACGGAGTTCGGGTGCCGGGTGACCGGCATCACCCTGTCTCGGGAGCAGCTCGCCTTGGCTCGGGAGCGGGTGGCAGACGCCGGTCTGGATAAGCGGGTCGAGCTTCACCTGGTGGACTACCGCAACGTACAGGGCCAGTTCGACAAGATCGTGTCCATCGAGATGCTGGAGGCGGTGGGTCACGAGTACCTGGGGACCTTCTTCGCGGCCTGCGACCGTCTGCTGCGACCCGAGGGGCTCGTCGTCCTGCAGGTGATTACCATCCCGGACCAAAGGTACCGGAGCTACCGGTTCTCCTCGGACTGGATCCGTAAGCACATCTTCCCCGGGGGACACCTGCCTTCCCTGGCGGCCTTGACCGACGCCATGACCCGGTCCTCGGCCCTGGTGGTGGAGCACCTGGAGAACATCGGGGTGCACTACGCGCGCACCCTGCGCGAGTGGCGCGCGCGGCTCGAGTCCAGGCGGGACGAGGCCCGGGCGCTGGGCCTTGACGACGCGTTCCTGAGAAAGTGGAGATACTACTTCAGCTACTGCGAGGCGGGCTTCCGTGTCCGCATGCTCAACGACCTGCAGCTCGTGCTTACCCGACCGGGCAACCCGGGCCTGCCCGGCCCCCCTTACGGGCAGGCCGAGCCATGAAGACCCGGTTGCTCAACTTTGCCATGTACCAGGCCGGGTGGTTTGCCTGCATCTTCGGGGCGGCGGACGGCTACCCGTGGCTCGGGGCCGGGGCCGCCGCGATGCTGGTGGCGGTCCACGGGGTGCTGGCCCGGGAGCGGCGGGCCGAGTGGGCGCTGATCCTATGGGTCGGTGTCTTGGGTACCGCCGTGGACAGTCTGCTCATGCACCTTCAGGTGTTCCGGTATGATTCGGGACAGTGGCTGGCGTGGCTCTGCCCGGCGTGGATGAGCGTGCTTTGGATGCAATTCGCGACCCTGCTGCGCTACTCGCTGAACTGGCTGGCGGGACGGTACGCCCTGGGGGCGCTCTTGGGCGCCGCCGGAGGGCCCCTGGCCTACGCATCCGGGATCCGGCTTGGCGCTGCCGAGTTCGGGCGCCCGCTGGGGCCGAGCCTGCTCACCCTCGCCGGGGTGTGGTTGGTCGTGACGCCCACGCTGCTATGGTTGGAGGCACGCCTGCGGTCTCCGCGGGGGAGTGGGGGGTATCGGCTGTGAGGAGAAGAGAGCACAAACTTGGTCGGTGGCCCCGGTGCCGCAGTTGGAGCTCAACGATAGGAATCTGTGCCGTGCTCTTGGCTGCATGCCGCGGTGAGCGCCCCGACGACTCGGGTACTGCGGCGGGCCGGTTCCGCCCCTGCCCGCCCACCCCGAACTGTGTCTCCAGCGATGCGGGGGACACGGACGGTTGGGTCGCACCCCTGCTCTTGGCGGTTCCCGAGGCGAAGGCGTGGTCGGCGGCGACCCAGGCCGTCTCCGGACTCAAAGGCGCGCGAATCGTCGAGCGGACGGAGTCGTACCTGCGCGCGGAGTGTAGTAGCCCGACGC
>CAZJSF010000246.1:0-2934 GCA_964548515.1 uncultured Thermodesulfobacteriota bacterium | reverse complement strand
AGGAGCTCTGAGCCCCCTTCACTCCCCCGTTCCCGGCAGTCCGAACCAGGGCGAAAGAAAAGGGGCAGGGAGAAGAACTCCCTGCCCCGCAAAGCGATTGCGAGACGAACGGACTCCGGGGAAAGATCCCCGCGGAACTCCTAGAGCTTCAGCACGATCATCAGGGCAATGACCAGCGCGTAGATGACCAGGGACTCGATCATGGCGAGACCGATGATCATCGGGGTCACGAGCTTGCCGCTCGCGCCGGGATTCCGGGCGATGCCCTCCAGGGCGGCGGCGAGACCCCGCGCCTGACCCAGGGCGCCGCCGGCGGCGGCGATGGCGATGGCGAAACCGGCAGCCAGGGCCAGGAGACCCCGCACGGCCAGCCCACCCTCGTCCTCGGCCGCGAAGGCCGGGGCCGCGACGGCCAGCGTGAGCAGGGCCATGGGGGCGATGGACCAGATCTTCTTCAACATGCGTTTCACCTCCTCTCGTTTGGGTTTTTGACGAAGCGGGCGAAGCCCGCGAGACGCGTTCCCGATCAGTGCTCCCCGTGCTCGATGGCCCCGGAGAAGTACACCATGGTCAGCAGCATGAAGACGAAGGTCTGGACGATGGAAACGAAGAGCCCGAGGACCGCCGTGAACACCGGAACCGCCAGGGGCACCAGCGAGAAGAAGATCGCGGCCACCTTGTGATCGCCCATGATGTTGCCGAACAAGCGCAGCGAAAGGCTCATGGGGCGTGCGAGGTGCGAGATGATCTCGATGGGGATCATCAACCAGGCGAGCCACCAGAAGGGGCCGACGAAGTGCTTGAGGTAGGCCGCCCCGTGCTCCTTGAAGCCGTACACGTGGGTCATGAAGAAGACCACCAGCGCCAGCGCCAGGGTGGTGTTCAGGTTGTCGGTGGGCGGCATGAACCCGGGCACCAGCCCGGAGAGGTTGCTGAACAGGATGAAGAACGCGAAGGCGCCGACCAGGTAGAGGAAGCGCGGGGCGTTGTGCCCCATCGAGTCCTTCATGACCCCCACCACGGCCGACACCATCATCTCCACGAGGTTCCGGATGTTCAGCCGCGCGGCCGGCACCAGTTCCTCGTCGGTGGCGTCCTCCGCCCGGGTCTTGGGCCGGGCCAGGACCGCCAGGGTCAGGATGATGAGCGAGATCAGGATCGCGTTGGAGACGTGGAAGGCGGGCTCCCCGTTCTCCGGGTTGACGAAGTGGTGCTCCAGCCAGTTGAGGCCGGGGATGAACGAGGACCAGACGATGTCGTGGTGCCCACCCGCTGCCGCCATGAGCCGTTTCCTCCCGATTCGCCTATTTGCCGATCAGCCTGACCACCGCCTCGGCGGTGATGGCCACCAGGATCAAGGACAGCCCCACCAGGAACCCGAGGGCGTCGACGCGGAACTTCACGACGATCACCCCGACCAACCCCAGGACCCCCACGAACTTCAACCAGTAGAAGATCACGTTGCCGACCCGGTTGGTCTCCTTGAGGAAGACCGAACGGATCACCCCGACGATGACGCGGAAGTTCGCGATCATCAGCAGGCCGCCCGCGAACACCCCGAGCGCGAACGCACGCGAGACCAGCAGCGCCGCCAGCGAGGCCGCCCCCACCAGGCAGACGTGCACGACCTCGATGCGTCGGGTGCTTACCTCGGCGCCGGAGGGCTCGTCCGACCCGGCGGCATCCGCCGGCGCCGGACGGTCAGGAGGCGCGTCCATCTCGATCTCGACCGTCACCCTCCGCCTCGAGCCTCCGCACCACCCGGATCAGGCTTCGAAACCCCGCGAACACCCCGCACAGCAGCCAGAACAGGGTGAACCAGGGGGCCGTGCGCTTCTGGAAGACCACCGTGTCGAGCAGGTAACCGATGCCTGCCCCCACGGCCACCGAGATCCCCAACTCCAGGGCCCCGGCGCTGAACTGGGTGACGAGCCGCAGGTTGTCCCGGCGCTGCTCGCTCACCGCTTGACGGCTCCCCACGCGCGGCTCACCGGCACCGTGAAGAGGAGACCCGTCCCCGGCTCGTCCCACCCTCCGAGGATCTCCCCGATGCCCTCGCCCAGCTCCGGCACGAGTTCGTCGGGGACCACGGAGAGGATCGTCCGGTTGGCCGGCTTCGCCGGGGAGAAGAGGTCTCGGAACCCGGCGAAGATGGGAACCTCCTGCGCCAGGATCCTCCCCATCCCCTCGCTCTCGAGCACCGTGGCCCCCCTCACCCCGGACTCGAGGAAGTAGGTGAGCACCTCCTCGAGCTTCTCTTCCCGGTTCAAGATCAGGACGAGCAGCTGCATGCCCACCCCGGGGGTCGCCCGGGACGTGCACCGGGCCCGAAAGTCGCGCTTCTATACCATAGCGGCCGGAAGCGCCCCGATCCGACCTGCCATGTCTCGCAACTCGCTGTGGACACTGGGGAAACCTCGTACCGCTCAGAGGGTCGCGAGGGCCCGGTCCGCCGCCTCCAGCGTGCGCCCGATGTCGTCGTCGGTGTGGGCCAGGCTGACGAACCCGGCCTCGAACTGGCTGGGGGCGAGATTGACGCCACCTTCGAGCATGCCCTGGAAGAACCGCCCGAAGCGTTCCGTGTCGCTGCGAAGCGCCGTGGCGTAGTCGGTCACCGGCCCTTCCTGGAAGAAGGTCGTGAACATGGCCCCCACGCGCGTGTGGAAGGCCGGCACCCCCCGGCGCCGCGTGAGCTCCGCGATCCCGTCGCAAAGCGACCGCGACTTCTCCTCGAGCGCCTCGTACACCCCCGGGCGGCGCAGGGCCCGCAGCGTGGCGAGCCCGGCGCTCATGGCCAGGGGGTTCCCCGACAGGGTCCCGGCCTGGTAGACCGGCCCCACCGGCGCCGCCTTCGCCATGATCTCCCTGCGGCCCGCGTAGGCGCCCACCGGGAGGCCGCCGCCGATGATCTTGCCCAGCGTGGTGAGGTCCGGG
>CAZJSF010000245.1:1335-2949 GCA_964548515.1 uncultured Thermodesulfobacteriota bacterium | reverse complement strand
TGGTGGCATCGCCGAGGGGGGCCGCCGCCGGAGCCCACGTGGTCACCACGGACGTGTGGGCCTCCATGGGGCAGGAGACGGAGAAGGCGGCGCGGGAGGAGGCCTTCGCGGGGTTCGGGGTCGACGCGGCCGTCATGGGCGTCGCGGAGCCTTCGGCGGTGTTCCTCCACTGCCTGCCCGCCCACCGCGGCGAGGAGGTGACCGAGGACGTCCTCGAGAGCCCCCAGTCCGCCGTGTGGGACGAGGCGGAGAACCGCCTGCACGTGCAGAAGGCGATCCTGGACACTCTGTTGCGCGACGCGTGAGACGGGAAGCGCGAGACGAGGATCGGTCTCCGGCTCCTTCGCTTCGCGTCTCACGTCCAACGCTTGACGAGAAGGGAACCAACCATGGCGAAGAAGAAGGTGAAGAAGGTCGTCCTCGCCTACTCGGGAGGACTCGACACGTCGGTGATCCTCAAGTGGCTCATCGAGGAGTACGGGTGCGAGGTGGTGTGCTTCGCGGCGGACCTGGGCCAGGGCGCCGAGCTCACCGGGCTGGAAGAGAAGGCTCGCAGGACGGGGGCCTCGAAGATCTACGTGGAGGACCTGCGGGAGGAGTTCGTCCGCGACTTCGTGTTCCCCATGTTCCGGGCGGGCGCCGTGTACGAAGGCTCCTACCTGCTCGGCACGTCCATCGCCCGGCCGCTCATCGGCAAGCGGATGGTGGAGATCGCCGAGATGGAGGGCGCCGACGCCGTGTCCCACGGCGCCACGGGCAAGGGCAACGACCAGGTGCGCTTCGAACTCACGGCCTACGCGCTCAAGCCCGACATCCGCATCATCGCGCCGTGGCGGGAGTGGAAGCTCAACTCCCGCGAACTGCTGATCGACTACGCCAGGAAGCACGGCATCCCGGTGCCGGTCACCAAGGCCAAGCCCTACTCCAGCGACCGGAACCTGCTGCACATCTCCTTCGAGGGCGGCATCCTCGAGGACCCCTGGCGGGAGCCCACCGAGGACATGTTCCTCCTGTCGGTGAGCCCGGAGAAGGCGCCGGACAAGGCCGAGTACGTGGAGGTGGAGTTCGCGGACGGCGACGCCGTGGCCGTGAACGGGGAGCGCCTGGGGCCCGCCGCGCTCCTGGCCCGGCTCAACGAGCTCGGAGGCCGGCACGGCGTGGGCCGGGTGGACATCGTCGAGAACCGCTTCGTCGGCATGAAGAGCCGGGGGGTGTACGAGACGCCGGGAGGCACGGTCCTGCGGGCCGCCCACAAGGCGGTGGAGAGCCTCACGATGGACCGGGAGGTGCTGCACCTGCGGGACTCCCTCGTGCCGCGGTACGCCGCCCTGGTGTACAACGGCTTCTGGTTCGCGCCGGAGCGCGAAACCCTGCAGACCTTCATGGACGAGACCCAGAAGGGGGTGACGGGGACCGCCCGGCTCAAGCTCTACAAGGGCAACTGCACCGTGGTGGGCCGCAAGAGCCCGGTCTCCCTGTTCGACCCGGAGGTGGCCACCTTCGAGGCGGACACCGTGTACGACCAGGCGGACGCCACGGGCTTCATCAAGCTCAACGCACTGCGGCTGCGCACGCTGAAGAAGCTGAGGGGCTGAAGGGCACTCGGCTGGCAGC
>CAZJSF010000245.1:0-1235 GCA_964548515.1 uncultured Thermodesulfobacteriota bacterium | reverse complement strand
ACGGAGTGGACGAATGGCCGAGAAACCCTGGGGAGGCCGGTTCCGGGAGGAGACCCTCAAGGTGGTCGAGCGGTTCACCGCGTCGATCGGCTTCGACCGCCGCCTCTACCGTCAGGACATCCGCGGGTCGATCGCCCACGCCCGCATGCTCGCCTCCGTGGGCGTGATCGAGCCCGGCGAGGCCGACACCCTCGTCCGGGGCCTCCAGCAGGTGCTGCACGAGATCGACGAGGGAAGGTTCGCCTTCTCCGAGAGCCTCGAGGACATCCACATGAACGTGGAGAAGCGGCTCACGGAGATCGTGGGGCCGGTGGGCGGCAAGCTCCACACGGCCCGCAGCCGCAACGACCAGGTGGCCCTGGACCTCCGACTGTACCTGGCGGACGAGACCGAGGAGGTGCTGGACCTGCTGCGGGGGCTGTGCGAGGTCCTCCTGGCCCGGGCCGAAGCGGAGGCGGAGGCGCTCCTGCCGGGGTACACCCACCTCCAACGCGCCCAGCCGGTGACGTTCGGCCACCACTGGCTCGCCTACTTCGAGATGTTCCTGAGGGACGCCGAGCGGTTCCGGGACGGGCTCGTTCGCACCCGCCGCTCCCCCCTCGGCTCCGGGGCCCTGGCCGGCTCGCCCTACCCGGTGGACCGGGAGGCGGTCGCCCGCGACCTGGGCCTGCCCGAGATCTGCCGCAACAGCATCGACGCGGTCTCGGACCGGGACTTCGCCCTGGAGTTCCTCTTCGACGCGGCCATGGCCATGCTGCACCTGTCGCGGCTGTCGGAGGAACTCGTGCTCTGGACGAGCCAGGAGTTCCGCTTCGTGGAACTCTCCGACGGCTTCTGCACGGGGTCGTCGATCATGCCGCAGAAGAAGAACCCGGACGTGCCGGAACTCCTGCGGGGCAAGACCGGCCGGGCCTACGGCAATCTGGTCTCGCTCCTCACCACCCTCAAGGCACTCCCGCTCGCCTACAACAAGGACATGCAGGAGGACAAGGAACCCGTCTTCGACTCGGTGGACACCGTCAAGGGGAGCCTCGCCATTGCGGTGGAGATGGTCCGGAGCCTGCGAATCCGCCCCGAGCGCGCCCTGGCGGCCCTCAAGGCGGGGTACCTGAACGCCACGGACCTGGCCGACTACCTGGTGCGCAAGGGCCTGCCCTTCCGCCAGGCCCACGAGGTGGTGGGCCGTCTCGTGGGGCACCTGGACGTTCACGGCGGGGGGCTGGAGGACCTGCCCC
>CAZJSF010000244.1:0-3029 GCA_964548515.1 uncultured Thermodesulfobacteriota bacterium | reverse complement strand
CGAAACAGACCGTCACGCAGGTGCCGCAGCCCAGCACGAGCACCTTGTCCGCGTCCGCCGTCATCTTGAGGATCTCGTCCAGGGGCTTCTGCTCGGCGACGATCATGTGGACTCCCTCCGGTCGTTCGCTATCAGCGATCAGCCCTCAGCTGTCAGTCCCTGGGTCTGGGCTGACGGCTGACCGCTGGCAGCTGACCGCTTCAACGGGCTCGGCCCGAGGGCCTGCACGGCCTCGGTCATCTCCTCGCACACCGCCGCGAACCGCGCTCCCTCGGCCGACGAGAGGTTGAACATCCTCACCCTCTCGCCCCCTACCCCGATCTCGTCGAGGAGCCCGGCGATGTATCGGACCCTGCGCTTTGCGTTCGTATTACCTTCCAGGTAATGGCAGTCGCCCTCCAGTCACCCGGCGACCATGACGCCGTCGGCGCCGTGCTCGAAGGCCGCCAGCACGTGCCCCACGTCGAGCTTTCCCGTGCACGGCAGCCGAACCACCCGGATCGACTCCGGGTACCCCAGCCGCATCGCACCGGCGAGATCCGCGGCGCCGTAGGCGCAGTGATGGCAGCAGAAGGCGACGATTCCCGGGGTGAACTCGCTCATCTCGGCCTCCTCGTGGGTTGATGACCTCTTCTTGACGGGATAACGGGATCTACGGGATTCGTTCTCAACTCCGTCGCCCTTCGTCTTCCATCCCGCAAATCCCGTTATCCTGTCGAAACGCCGCCTTCTCAGCACCCGCCCACCGCGGTGTCGTCGGAGCGCTGCCCGTGGTAGCGGGCGCGGCCCTCGAAGAGGTTCTCGACGATCGCCTCCACCTGCGGGTCGGTGTAGTGGGCCAGCTGGATGGCCTTGGCCGGGCACTCCCCGGCGCAGACCCCGCAGCCGTGACACGTCGCGGGCTCGATGAAGGCCGCCCCGCGGATGCGCCCCACCCCCTCCGCCTGGGCCTGCATCTTGGGCACCTCGTACGGGCAGACCCGCACGCAGGTCAGGCAGCCGACGCACTTCTCCTGGTCCACCTCGGCCACCACGCCCTCGGAGTGGATGACGTCCTTGGCGAGCACCGTGGCGGCCCGGGCCGCCGCGGCCTGGGCCTGGGCGATGGACTCCGCCAGGAACTTCGGGTAGTGGGCGAGCCCCGCCACGTACAGCCCGTCGGACTGGAAGTCCACCGGCCGCAGCTTGACGTGGGCCTCGAGGAAGAAGCCGTCCGCGTCGAGGGGCACCTTCAGGCGGGTCGCCAGTTCGCCGGCGTCGGCCTGGGGCACCATGGGCTCGGCCAGCACCAGCACGTCGGGCCGCAGGGTGAGGTCCCGGCCGGTGCCGCCCTCCCGCAGGTCCACCCGCACCGAGTTCCACTCCACCGACACCTTGGGCGTCTCGCTCTCGTCGTAGCGCCGGAAGAGGACGCCCCGCCGCCGGGCCTCGGTGTAGAGGCGCTCCTTGAAGCCGAAGGTCCTCACGTCCTTGTACAGGATGGTGACCTCCGCCTCGGGCTTGAGCTCCTTGAGGAGCAGGGCGTTCTTGATGGCGGTCGTGCAGCAGGTGCGGGCGCAGAACTTCTCCGCGGGCCCCACGCACAGGATCATCGCCACGCTCTCGGGCAGCGGCCGCGCCGTGACCTGGGCCGACGCGTCGTGGCCGTTGCCGCCCGCCTTCCGGTAGAGGAACTCCTCGAAGTCCAGGCCGGTGAGGATGTCGGGGTGGGACCCGAAGCCGTACTCCGGCCCGCGGTACTCCCGGGCTCCGGTGGCGACGACCGCGACGCCGTGCTCGACCTGGAAGGTCTCGCCGTCCTCCCGGCGCAGGGTGGTCGTGAAGTTGCCCCGGAACCCGCCGATGTCCCGGAGCGAGGTCCCGAGGTACACGTCGATGTTCGGGTGGCTCGCGGTGCGCCGCGCCAGGTCCTCGAGCCACTCCGCCGGGCTCTTCCCGTCCTCCAGGAAGCGCACGCGGTTGAGGTTTCCCCCGAGCTGGCCCTGCTTCTCCACCAGGTGGACCGGGAACCCCTGGTCCGCCAGTTGGAGGGCAGCGGTCATGCCCGCGGCACCGCCTCCCAGGACGAGGGCCGACTTCTTCACCGGGAACTCCAGGGAGTGCACGGGCGCCAGGCGCGCCGCCCGCGCGATCGCGCCCCGGACGAGGTCCATCGACTTCTCGGTGGTGGCCGTCTCATTCACGGAGGGCACCGAGCAGAAGCGGATGTGTGTGGTGGCCATCTCGAACAGGGACGGGTTGAGGCCGGCCGCCCGGATGGCGTCCTGGAACAGCGGCTCGTGGGTCCTCGGGCTGCACGAGGCCACCACCACCCGGTTCAGGTTCTGCTCGCGGACCACCTCGGTGATGTGCGCCACGGTGTCCTGGGAGCACGTGTAGAGGTTGGCCTCGGCGTGGGCCACGCCGGGGAGCCCCTGGGCGTACTCGGCCACCGACGGCACGTCGAGGAACCCGCCGATGTTCGAGCCGCAGTGGCAGACGAACACGCCGACGCGGGGCGGCTCGTCCGCGACGTCGCGCTCCGGGGGGTACTCGGGGGCGCGGGTAAGGGTTCCCCGCGCCGCGGCCAGGAGGGTGCCCGCCCGGCACGCGGCGCCGCTGGCCTCCACCACGGTCTCCGGGATGTCCTTGGGCTCCCGGAAGGGCCCGGCCACGAAGATGCCCGGGCGGCTGGCCTCGAGGGGGTTGAAGAGGGTCGTGTGGCAGAACCCGTACTCGTCGAGCTCGATGTCGAGCCGGCGGCCCAGCTCCCGCACCGCCGGGGAGATCTCCATCCCCACGGCCAGCACCACCAGGTCGAAGGGCTCCTCGCGGACCTTTCCCGCCTGGACGTAGCGCACCACCAGGTCGCCGCTCTCGGGGTCCTCCAGGAGGCGGGAGACCCGGCAGCGCTCGTAGCGGATGCCGTAGCGCTCCCGCGCCCTGCGGTAGTACTCGTCGTACCCCTTGGAGAAGGACCGGGTGTCCATGAAGAACACCGACACCTCGGTCCCCGGCTCGTGCTCCACGGCCATGATGGCTTCCTTGGC
>CAZJSF010000243.1:0-3033 GCA_964548515.1 uncultured Thermodesulfobacteriota bacterium | reverse complement strand
CCTTCAACGACATGGCCGACGCGGATCCCGACGCCACCTTCACCACCGCGGCCCGCGCCCTGAGGCCCTTCGGGCTCGCCTACCTCCACGTGGTGGAGGCCACCATCGGCACCGACGGCGTGGTACCCCGGCCCTTCGACTACCGGGGGCTGCGCGAGGCCTTCGGCGGCCCCTACATGGCGAACGGCGCCTACGACCGGGAGCGCGCCGACCGGGTCCTGGCCGAAGGGCGGGCCGACCTCGTCTCCTTCGGGGCGCTCTTCCTGGCCAACCCGGACCTGCCGGCGCGCCTGGCGAGGGGGGGCCCCTTCAACGCGCCGGACCGGGCGTCCTTCTACGGCGGCGGGGCCGAGGGCTACACCGACTACCCGTTCCTGCCGGCCTGATCCGCTCCCCGGCTCTCAGCGACTTCTCACGCGCTACTCACCGGGCTCTCATCCGCAAGGGCTAAGGTGGGGGTGTACCCTCCACCCCCGCCTCACGGGAGGTATGCCGTGGACGTCATCCGCTTCCGCCCCGCCGACGGCCTGTTCCCCCTGTACCGCACCCTCGCGCCTGGGGAGACGCGCATGCTGCTCGCCCTGCTCGGGGAGGACTTCGTCTTCCCGCTCGTGGAGGGCGAACCCATGGACGATCTGCTCTTCGACGTTCTCGCCCCGGCCGGCATGTCCGCCCAGTTCTACTTCTCCTGCCCGGAGGGGGCCCACCTTCTCGGCACTTTCGAGCTGCGCGACGGGTCCGTCGGCGCCCTCGACCGGGGCTCCCGGTCGCGCACCCACTGACCTTCAGCCTGCGGAAGAACACCGGAGCCCTGGCGCCGGGAAAGGCACCCCTCTTCCGGTTCCCCGGTGAACCCCCTTGACGGCGCCGCCTCCGGAGTGGTCCGCTCGGGCCGTGACCCGGAGAAGGGGGAGGGGCCGATGAGCTACGAACTGCTGGCCGCGAGACTCGACGAGGCGGGGCTGGGAGCGCCGCCGAGCGCGGAACTGCGCCGCATCCTGGAGGAGCTCTTCACCCCGGAGCAGGCCCGGGTGGCGGCCGCCCTGCCCTTCCGGCCGACCCCGGTGGAGAAGGTCGCCGCCGCGGCCGGGCTGGAAGCCGGGGAGACCGGCCGGCTCCTCGAGGCGATGGCGGACCGGGGCCTGGTCTTCGCCCGGCGCAGCGACAAGGGAGACTACTACGCCCTCCTGCCCGTGCTCCCCGGGATCTTCGAGCTCCAGTTCATGAAGGGCGAGGGGGGGCCCCGCCAGACCTGGCTCGCCCGGCTCTACGAGCAGTACTACGTCAAGAGCCTGGCACCCCGCATCGCGGAAGCCAGGTCCACGAGCTACGCCCGGGTCATCCCGGTGGAGCGGGAGATCCCCAACCCCATGGAGATCTTCCCGTACGAGGAGGTGGGCCGCTACATCCGGGAGGGCGAGAGCTTCGCGCTCACCCGGTGCCACTGCCGCCACCAGCAGGAGCTGATCGGGGCCGGGTGCGACGCGCCCCAGGACGTGTGCATGCTCTTCGGGCCCTTCGCGGCCTTCGCCGTGGAGCGGGGCTTCGCCCGGGCGGCCACCCGGGAGGAGATGCTCGACGCCCTGGACCGGTCCGAGGCCCACGGCCTCGTGCACGTCTCCGACAACGTGGCCGAGCGGATCAACTTCCTGTGCAACTGCTGCGGGTGCTGCTGCGGCTTCCTCCGCGCCGCGGGGGCGGCTGGCCGGGCCAACGTCGTGGCCGCCTCGCGCTTCGTGGCCGTGCACGACGCCGAGGCGTGCACCGGGTGCGGCGCCTGCGTCGACCGTTGCCAGGTGGGGGCCCTGGGCGGGGAGGAGGGTCCGATCGCCTTCGACGCCGAGCGCTGCCTGGGGTGCGGGGTGTGCCTCTCGGCCTGCCCCGCGGGCGCCCTGACGCTGGAACCCCGGGAGGGCTTCTCGCCGCCCCTGGCCACCCGGGCCGAGCTCGACGCCCGGGTCCGGAGCGAGCGCCGGGGCTAGCCCGACGCCCGAGCCTCCCGGCGCGATCTCCCCGCCCGGCTGCGGCCCGGCGCCCCCGCCCCACCGGATGCCGGGCGCAGCCCCCCGAACCGCCGGTAGAAGCGGCCCACCGCCGCGCCGAGGTCCAGCGCCAGGCGCCCCAGCACCTCCCGCAGGATCGGGACCGGGACCCCGCCGTAGAACGCCTCGGCGATCCCGCCGGCGATGGCGGCCTGGGTGTCGGCGTCGCCCCCCAGGGAGACGGCCTTCCGCACGGCGTCCTCGTACCCCTCCGACTCCAGGAACGCCGTGATCGCCTCGGGCACCGACCCCTGGCAGGTCTCGTCGAAACGGTAGGCGGGCCGGATCTCGTCGAGCCTTCGGTCGAGCCGGTAGCCTGCGGTCCCCTCCACGAAGTTCCGGATCTCGTCCTTCGAGGCGCCCGTGCGGGCGAGAAACACGCACCCGGCCGCTGCCCGGGCCCCCCGGACCCCCTCGGGGTGGTCGTGGGTGACCCGGGCGCTCTGCGCCGCCTCCCGCAGCACGTCCTCGAGCGCGTCGAAGGCCCACCCGATCGGCGCCACCCGCATGGCCGCGCCGTTGCCGCAGCTGCCGTAGGGCTCCGGGTCGGACGCCCGCAGCCACTGGCGGAAGAGGCTCCCGTAGCTCCGGTCCGGGTAGCGGTTGCCCCACCAGCGGTAGCTCGCGCCGTAGTCCCCGCCCTCGAGGAGCCCCTCGGCCGTGGCCACGGTGAGCACGGTGTCGTCCGTGAAGGTCGACCCCTCCCCGAAGAGGGGGATGTCGACGCTCTTCACCGGCCGAAACTCGTAGACGCTGCCGATGACGTCCCCGGCGATGGCCCCGATCACGGGTGTCCTCCCGAGCTCCCGGCCCTCCAGCGGCTGACGAGCTCCCTGGCTCCGGCGAGGAGCCCCGGGGGCGTGACGTGGTGGTAGTCGGAGGCGTGGGCCTCCACCTCGGCGAGCAGCTTCTCGAGCATCTCGGCCAGCTCCCTCCGGGTCACGAAAGGTTCCATCGGTGTCCTCCCCTCCGCGAGGTCGGGGCTGCCGGC
>CAZJSF010000242.1:0-3045 GCA_964548515.1 uncultured Thermodesulfobacteriota bacterium | reverse complement strand
AGCGAGCGACCGCCTCGAACCGGTGGCTCGACGGCAGCTTGAGGTTGAACACGGCCTCCCGGAAGAGCCTGCGGGCGCCCCAGAGGCCCACCAGCTTCGCCACCCGCGCCGGCGCCGTCACCATGTCGCACGCGAGCCAGTGCACGGGGCGGGGCGGCCGCCAGGTGAAGCCGTCAGCCCGCACGTGCTCCACGAGCCCGCCCTCCAGGACGGAGGAGGCCAGGGGTCCGTTGTCCACGGCCGACACCAGCAGACCCCGGGAGGCCAGCGCCCAGGACCACCCCCCGGGAGCCGCGCCCAGGTCCACCGCGCGCATCCCCGGGCGGAGGCGGCGGTGCCGCTCCCCCTCGGGGACGAAGACCAGGAGCGCCTCCTCCAGTTTCAGCACCGAGCGGCTCGGAGCCCCGGCGGGAAACCGCAGCCTCGGGATCCCCATCGGCCACGGGGACGAACGCAGCGGGCTCGAGACGCCGAGCCACCCCTCCCCTTCGCCGGCCAGGAACACGTGGAGCCGCGGCGCGCCGCCACCAGCCCGCAGCAGTCCCCGGGCTCGCAGTTCCACCCCGAGGGGGCCCTCCAGCCGGGCACAGGACGGCTGGAGGCGCCGCCCCCCTTCGCCGTCAGCGGCCTCGACGAAGACGCTGTGAAACCCCCGGATGCGAAGCCGGTCCGCCCAGAGCCCGGCCGCCGTCGCGACGGCGGGGGCCGCCCCGCGCCCCGACGGGAACCGGAGGGGCTCCAGCGTACCGAACGCCTGGCGGGCGAACACGAGGTCTGAGACCGCGCACCGGTTCGCGAGCCCGGCTGCCGCCTCGGGATCGTCGATCGAGAGGAGCACCCAGCCCGTCCCCGCCTCCCCGCGGCCCCGGGCCTCCACCCCCAGGCCACGAGCGAAGCGCTCCGCCTCCGAGGCGCACTCGGCCTCGAAACCCGGGCGGCACAGGAGCAGCAGTCCGGTCACCGTCGACCCTCCCGGGCAGGACTCTACCGGTTCGCGCCCCCGGGCTCCAGCCCCCGGGTCCCCATCCCAAGAAACGAGGGCCCCGCCGAAGCGGGGCCCTCTCTCCTCCCTCGGGGACGCTCCCGAGAGTCGTCAGCTCTGCGCGGCGGCAACGCCCGGACGGGCCTCGGTCGGCGCAGCCTGCGCCTCGGCCTCCTCGACCACCAGTTCGGTCTGGTAGGCCTTGCCTTCCCGCAGCGCCAGCGCCAGCCCGGCGCCGATCAGGAGCAGCACGCCGGCGAGCACGAAGGACATGTCGTAGTTTCCCGTCTTGGCGGTCAGCATCTGGGAGACGCGCCCCATCACGAACCCGCTCACGCCCCAGGCGCTGAAGAGGACGCCGTAGTTCGTGCCGAAGTTCTTCAGGCCCCAGAAATCCTTGGCGAACGACGGGAAGAGCGACAGGTTCGTGCCGTAGTTGAAGCCGATGAAGGTTGCGAGCAGCACCAGCAGGACGGGGCTGCCCGAGCCCACCGCCGGGATTGCGGCGAACATCATCGCGGCCTGGGCGGCCAGCATGATCAGCAGGGTGCGGCCGCGGCCGATCTTGTCGGACACCATGCCGGCCACGACCCGGCCCGCGGCGTTGCCCACGGCCATGAGGGCGACCGCCACGAAGGCCATCTCCCCCAGGCTCTTCTTCGCCATGCCCGCCACGCTCCCGATCACCATGAGCCCGGCGCCGGACCCGATGAAGAAGCAGGCCCAGAGCACGTAGAAGTTGACGCTGCGGACCATCTCCGAGGGCTTGAAGTCTCCTGCGAGTTTGACCGACGGAGCGGCCTTCGCAGCCTTGGCCTTCTGGTCGGCCGCGGCGCCGAAGAGGAAGCCCGCGGGCGGGTTCACGAGGAACGTGGACAGCGCGCTCACCACCACCGCGAAAGCGAGGCCGAAGCCGAGCATCGCCTTCTGCAGGCCCCACGCCCCCACCAGGTACGTCGCCAGCGGAGCGATGTAGACCGATGCCAGCCCGAAGCCCGACACGACGATGCCCGCGATCAGCCCGGTCTTCGCCGGGGGGAACCACTTCAGGGCCGGCGGGGTCGCCGCCGAGTAACCGAAGCCGATGCCGAGGCCGGCGAGGACTCCGAAGCCCGCGACCCAACTCCAGTAACTCGTGCTCTGGGAGATCCACACGAACCCGGCGCCCACCAGGAGCCCTCCGAGGAGCGCCGTGAGACGGGGGCCGAAGCGGTCCTGAACCTTGCCGGCCGCGATCATCGCGAAGGCGAACACCAGGCAGCACACGGCGTAGGGATCGTTGATGGACGCCATGTCCCACTGGAACGAACCCGGACCGCCCGTCTCGATGGAACTCTTGATGGCCCCCTTGAAGATGCTCCACGTGTAGAGGATTCCCAGGGCCAGGTTGATCCCGGTCCCGGCGAGCGCAACCCTCCAGCCTCGGCTCTTCAGCGACTGCCCCATCTTGGCTCCTCCTCTGTTCTCAAGGGTTTCATCTCCAAGGGGTTGGAGTTCCGAACCCCGTTGCACTCTCTGCGGCACCACACACCGGGGGGCCGGCCCGGCGAACGCCCGCCCTCCAGCCCCGGGCGTCAGGCCCCGGGCCTCCGCGACCTGCTGGAAGCGCGCGCAGTCCTCGAACCGGGACGTGCAGTAGCGGACGATGGTCTCCACGTCCGAGGTGGAGATGTACTCCGTCCCGACCTCGCACGCGCCGTCCCTCGAACCGTAGAACCCGCACAACCGTCCCGCCGCCATGACTCGTCCCCGCTTGTCCCGGACCACCGGCCCCCCGCTTCGGTCCCGGGAAGAGCAAGAGCGGTGCCAAGGCGGCGCACACAGCGTCGCAAGACCACAATCTGTAGCAAAATCAGTTGGTTGTGCCTCGAACCCCCGATGGCCGCCCGGAGGAGCCTCTCGCAGCCGTGCAAGAGCCGGTTGGCCGGCGGTCGCCCCCCGGCACGGACGCGCCCGGCCGGACGCCCCCGAACGAGGCCGCAGGAAACCAGTCATTTCCAGTAGTTGGAGCCGGATCGGCCGCCGAGACACGGCGGTTCGCAGAACTGCGAAGGGAAAGGCTC
>CAZJSF010000241.1:0-3060 GCA_964548515.1 uncultured Thermodesulfobacteriota bacterium | reverse complement strand
CTGCCGGGCCCGGACGACATCTACGTGTCGCCGAGCCAGATCCGGCGCTTCAACCTCCGGACGGGCGACACGGTGAGCGGCCAGATCCGTCCGCCGAAGGACTCGGAACGCTACTTCGCCCTGCTCAAGGTCGACAGCATCAACGGAGACGGCCCCGACAGCGCCCGAACCCGGATGCTCTTCGACAACCTGACCCCCATCTACCCCAACGAGAGGCTCAAGCTCGAGTCCGAGCCGACCCGCTTCGAGATGCGGGTGGTGGACCTGATCTCTCCCATCGGCAAGGGACAACGCGGGCTCATCGTGGCGCCCCCCCGCACGGGCAAGACCGTGCTGCTCCAGCAGGTCGCCAACTCCATCACCTACAACCACCCCGAGGTGGTCCTCATCGTGCTGCTCATCGACGAGCGGCCCGAAGAGGTCACCGACATGCAGCGCTCGGTGAAGGGAGAGGTCGTCTCCTCGACCTTCGACGAGCAGGCCCAGCGCCACGTCCAGGTGGCCGAGATGGTCATCGAGAAGGCGAAGCGCTTCGTGGAGCACGGCAAGGACGTGGTGATCCTGCTCGACTCCATCACCCGCCTCGCCCGCGCCTACAACACCGTGGTCCCCCACTCGGGCAAGATCCTGTCGGGCGGCGTGGACTCGAACGCCCTCCACAAGCCCAAGCGCTTCTTCGGCGCGGCGCGCAACATCGAGGAGGGCGGCAGCCTTACGATCATCGCCACCGCCTTGATCGACACGGGCAGCCGCATGGACGAGGTGATCTTCGAGGAGTTCAAGGGCACGGGCAACGCCGAGCTCCACCTCGACCGCAAACTCGCGGACAAGCGCGTGTTCCCCGCCATCGACATGCAGCGCTCGGGCACCCGCAAGGAGGACCTCCTCCTCACCCCGCTGGAACTCAACCGCGTGTGGGTGCTCCGCAAGGTGCTCGTGCCGCTCAACCCCGTGGACGCCATGGAGTTCATGCTCGACCGCATGAAGGGCACCAAGACCAACGTGGAGTTCCTGGAGTCGATGAGCGAATAGCCCGTCGGCGACAGGGACGCCCGGGTCCCGGGAGTCTTGGCGGCGAGGCCTTTGGGCCTCGCCGTTCGCGTTCGCGGCCTCGAGATTGGCCGCGCCGCTCCCACACGGGTATCCTGTGTATCCGGCGCACGGGGAGGTTGGGGCCATGGAGGGTACCGGAAAGTTCCAGAAGATGGGCGCACCGGCGGTGGGGACGGCCGGAGGGCCGAGCGGCCACCTCGGGCCCGCCGCGGCAGGCGGAGGAGCGCTTCCCCGGCTTCAGGTCCGCGGCAAGTTCCTGTTCGCGGGCGACGAGAAGTTCTACCTCCGCGGCGTCACGTACGGCCCCTTTCCTCCCGAGCGGGACGGCTCCGAGTACCACGACCCTGCATCCGTGGAGCGCGACTTCACCCGCATGGCCGCCGCCGGTTTCAACGCGGTGCGCACCTACACGGTCCCTCCACGCTGGGTGCTCGACCTCGCCGCTCGTCACCGCCTTCGGGTCCTGGTGGGGCTCCCCTGGGAACAGCACGTCGCCTTCCTGGACGACCGGGCGACCGCGCGGCGGATCCGGGACGCCGTGCGGCAGGGCGTACGCGCCTGCGCCGGCCATCCGGCGGTCTTCGCCTACGCCGTGGGCAACGAGATACCCGCCCCGATCGTTCGCTGGCACGGCGCGCGCCGGGTGGAGAGGTTCCTGGGAAGCCTCTTCGATACCGCCCGGGACGCCGACCCGGAAGCCATCTTCACCTACGTGAACTACCCCTCCACGGAGTATCTGCGGGCCCCCGACTCCGACATCGCAGCCTACAACGTGTATCTCGAGAGGCAGGGCGACCTGGACGCCTACCTGGCGCGCCTGCAGCACCTGGCGGGGGACCGTCCGCTGATCCTGGCCGAGGTGGGTCTCGACAGCCGCCGGAACGGGGAGGCGAACCAAGCGGGGGTCCTCGAGTGGCAGGTTCGCACCGCCTTCGCGGCCGGGTGCGCCGGCGTCTTTCTCTTCGCCTGGACGGACGAGTGGTACCGGGGAGGACAGGAGGTCCGGGACTGGGACTTCGGCCTCGTCTCCCGCGACCGGAGCCCGAAGACCTCGCTGCACCGCATGGAGGAGGCCCTCCCGCAACTGCCCTTCGGAGCGGAAACGGCCTGGCCGACCATCTCCGTGGTGATCTGCACCTACAACGGGCACCACACCCTGAGGGACACCCTCCAGGGCCTGCGTCAACTCCGGTACCCCGACTACGAAGTGATCCTGGTCGACGACGGCTCTCGGGACGGGATCGCCGACATCGCCCGGGGTTACGACGTTCGCGTGGTCCGCACCGACAATCAGGGTCTCAGCGCCGCGCGCAACACAGGCCTCGCAGAAGCCACCGGCGACATCGTGGCCTACATCGACGACGACGCCTGGCCCGACCCCCACTGGCTCCATTACCTGGCCGAGACGTTCCGCACCACCGGGTGCGCCGCGGCGGGCGGGCCCAACCTGCCGCCCCCCGACGACGGGTGGATCGCACAGTGCGTCGCCAACGCGCCCGGAGGTCCAGTCCACGTTCTGTTGTCGGACCGGGAGGCCGAACACGTACCGGGTTGCAACATGGCCTTCCTCCGGGAACGCCTGCTGGAGATCGGGGGCTTCGACCCGCGGTTTCGCAACGCGGGCGATGACGTGGACGTGTGCTGGCGGATCCAGGACCGGGGATGGTCCCTCTCGTTCAGCCCGGCAGCGGTGGTCTGGCACCATCGCAGGAACTCCGTGAAGGCGTACTGGCGTCAACAGGTGGGGTACGGCAAGGCGGAGGCCCTGCTGGAGGCGAAGTGGCCGGAACGCTACAACGCCCTGGGGCACCTGACCTGGGTGGGGCGGCTCTACGGAAGCGGCTTGGCCCCCGCGCTCCCCCTGTCGCGGTGGCGGGTGTACCACGGCGTGTGGGGCAGCGGCCTGTTCCAGTCGATCTATGAGAAGGCGCCGAACGGCCTGTCCTATCTCCCGCTGATGCCCGAATGGTACATCAATATCGGGCTGCTGGCCGGACTGGCAGTGAT
>CAZJSF010000240.1:0-3091 GCA_964548515.1 uncultured Thermodesulfobacteriota bacterium | reverse complement strand
CGCTGCGCGACCGCTTCGGGGTGGTGAGCCGGCTCGAGTACTACTCGCCGGAGGAGCTGGGGATCATCGTGCGGCGCTCCGCCCGGATCCTCGAGGTGCATCTCACCGACGACGGCGCCTGGGAGGTGGCCCGGCGGAGCCGGGGCACCCCGAGGATCGCGAACCGGCTGCTCAAGCGCGTCCGCGACTTCGCCGAGGTGCGCCACGGCGGGGTGGTGGACCGCGGGGTGGCGGACCAGGCGCTGCACGCGCTGGAGGTGGACGAGGCCGGGCTCGACCGCATGGACCGCCGGGTCCTCCAGATCATCATCGACCAGTTCCGGGGCGGCCCGGTGGGCATCGACACCCTGGCCGCCTCGGTGAGCGAGCAGAAGGACACGCTCGAGGACGTGTACGAACCCTACCTGATCCAGCAGGGGTATCTGGTGCGGACGGCCCGCGGGAGGATGGCCACCGAGGCCGCCTACAAGCACCTCGGACGTCCTGGCCGCCCCCAGGCGGGCCTGTTTTGAGCCGTGCGGGGTGGGGGCGGTTCCTGGCGGGCGCCGCGGGCGCCGCGCTGTGGGCCGCCGCGGCCCCGGCCTCGGCCCCGCCGGACCACAACCAGCTCTTCTTCGGCCAGTGGGTGCACGCCCCCCTGGCCGACGACGACTGCGGCGTCTGCCACACGATCCACGGCGAGGCGGTGGGGCCGGCGCTGCAGGCCGACGAGCCCGACCTCTGCTACCAGTGCCACGAGGACGTCTCCACCAAGGACGTCGTGCACGAGCCCGTGGGGGCCGGGCGCTGCAGCGACTGCCACCGGGTCCACACCAGCGACGTGCGGCCCCTCCTGCTTCGGAGGATCCCGGACCTGTGCATCGAGTGCCACCCGCCCACCCCCTCCCACGTGGGCCGCGGCATGGTGTGCACCCAGTGCCACGGGGTGCACTCCTCGGAGACCTCGCGCTTCCTCAAGGACGAGCGCAACCGCCCGTGCAAGCGCTGCCACGAGAGCAAGCAGCGGGGCGAGCGGGTGCACGAGCCGGCCCGCACGGGCAAGTGCCTAACCTGCCACTTCACCCACCCCGACCCCCGCTTCGGCACGGAGAAGCTGCGGGGGCGGTACACCATGCGGGTGAGGGGTGCGTACAGCCCGGGAGACTTCGGCCTGTGCGAGCGGTGCCACGACCGCCGGCTCTTCGAGGACGTCGACTGGCTCGAGACGTGGTTCCGGACCGGCACCCGAAACCTCCACGCGCTCCACGTGGGGTCCGGCGGCGTATCCTGCTCGTCGTGCCACGACGTCCACTCCTCGGGCCGCCCGTCGCTCGTGGCCGGGTGGTTCCGGCAGCCGGACAAGCCGCCCCGGCAGCTCCAGTTCCTGCGGTTCAGCACCGGCGGGAGCTGCGGGCCCGCCTGCCACGCCGTGGCCACCTACCTCCGGGACGAGGAGGCGGAGTTCGCACCCGATGAGTACGAGTCGTCGCGTCGCGGCCGCTCTCGCTAGCGCGCTGGTCCTCTGGGGCCTCGCGGGCGACGGCCTCGCCCAGTCCGAGCCGGTGTTCCGGTACCTCGGCGTCAAGTGGTGCCGGGGGTGCCACTCGCGCCGGAGCCCGAACCCGAAGATGCGGGTCTTCCACTCGTGGGAGGACTCGGCCCACGCCCGGGCGTGGGCGGTCCTGCCCGAGGAGGACCGGGCCAACCCCGCCTGCCTGCGCTGCCACACCACGGGCTACGGGATGCCGCGCCGGGCCGGGGTCGCCGACGAGGACCTGCGCGGCGTGCAGTGCGAGGCGTGCCACGGTGCCGGAAGCCACTACTTCTCGTGGGGCGTCATGAAGGATCCGGAGAAGTCGCGGGAGAGGGGGCTGCTGAAGCCCACCCGGGAGGTGTGCAACAAGTGTCACTGGTGACCCAGGCCCCGGTCCGGCGCCCCACGAGGTCCCTCCGGATCGGCCGCGTGGCCGTGGGCGGCGGCGCGCCCGTGAGCGTGCAGTCGATGTGCAGCACCGACACCCGCGACGCGGAAGCCACCCTGGCGCAGATCCGGGCCCTGGAGGCGGCCGGCTGCGAGATCGTGCGCGTGGCAGTGCCCGACGCCGAGGCAGCCGAAGCGCTCGCCCGCATCCGCGAGGGCACCCGACTGCCCCTCGTGGCCGACGTCCACTTCGACCACCGGCTGGCCCTGGCCTCGCTGGAGGCGGGGGTGGACGGCCTGCGCCTCAACCCGGGCAACATCGGGGCCCGGTGGAAGGTGGAGGAGGTCGTCCGCGCGGCCCGGGAGCGCGCGGTGCCGATCCGGATCGGGGTGAACGCGGGCAGCCTGGAGCGCCACCTGCTGGACCGCGACGGGGGCCCCACCCCGCATGGGCTCGTGGAGAGCGCGCTCGGGCACATCCGCATCCTGGAGGACCTGGGGTATCGGGAGATCAAGGTCAGCCTAAAGGACTCGAACGTGCCCCGCACGGTGGAGGCGTACCGTCTCCTCGCCGATCGGTGCGACTACCCCTTCCACGTTGGCATCACCGAGGCGGGCACGGTGTTCCGGGGTGCGGTGAAGAGCGCGGTGGGGCTGGGGATCCTGTTCCACCTGGGTCTCGGCGACACCGTGCGCGTGAGCCTGACGGGCGACCCGGTGCCCGAGGTGGGCGTGGCCTACTGGATCCTGGGGGCGCTGGGGATGCGTCGCCGGGGCGTGGAGGTCATCTCCTGCCCCACCTGCGGCCGCACCCGGGTGGAACTCGCGGCCCTGGCCGAGGAGGTGGAGCGCCGCCTGTCGGGGGTGGACGCCCCCCTCACCGTGGCGGTCATGGGGTGCGAGGTGAACGGCCCGGGGGAGGCGCGGGAGGCGGACGTGGGCGTGGCGTGCGGCAAGGGGGTGGGGCTGCTCTTCCGCCGCGGCGAGGTGGTCCGCAAGGTGCCCGCCGGGGAGATCGCCGACGCGCTGCTCGAGGAGGTCCGGGCGCTCGCGTCGGAGCAGGCCGGGCAAGGCGGGAGGTGAGGGGCGCCGTGGAGAGCCGCAACCCGGACTACGAGCGGGCGGCGCGGGAGATCTTTGCCCGGGCCGCCTTCATCGAGGACCTCGGCGTCGAGCTGCGGGCGGTCGGCC
>CAZJSF010000239.1:0-3135 GCA_964548515.1 uncultured Thermodesulfobacteriota bacterium | reverse complement strand
CCGCCCGGCCATGCTCCCCCTCGTCACACGGCTCGCCACCTGGGACACACCAGGAGGGGGTGTCCATCGCTCCGAGAGGTCCACAAGAGAGGGGCGCCTCGCAGCGCGGCCCCGTCGCCGCGCAGCCCTGCCCCTGCTATCCCTTCTTCGGCCCCCCCGGCCGCGTCCCCTCGTCCTCGGGGCCTTCGGGGGAGACCTGGCCGAGGTAGCCGGGCAGTTCCACGCCGGCCATGGCGGCGACCTCGTGGAGGGGGGGCAGGGTCTTGATGAGGGAGGAGACGAACTGGGCCGTGGAGGAGCGGCCGTCGGGCGACGAGCCGGTGTCCCACACGGTGATCTTGTCGATCTTGAGGTTCTGGATGGCCTCCACCTGCCGGGCGACGATCTGCTCGATCTTCTCCACCATGAGCAGCGTGGCGGCGGCCTTGGCGTCGCCGGCGCACGAGTCCACCAGGCGCGAGTAGCCCTCGGCCTTGGAGTCGAGCACCTGGCGGATGCCCTTGGCCTCGGCCTCGTACTTCATGAGCACGGCGTCGGCGTGGCCCTTGGCCTCGCGCCGGATGCGCTCGGCCTCGGCCTCGGCGGCGATCTCCACCTTGCGCTTGTCGATCTCCTGGCGGACGACCTCCTCGGCGTTGAGGCGCTCCTGCTCGGCCCGGTACTGGGCCTTCTGGATCTCCACCTGGGCCTCGCGCTTGGCCACCTCGCCCCGCTGGAGCGCCTCGGCCTGCTTCACGGCGAGCCCGGCGTTGTAGTCGGCGATGTGGGCCTTCGAGAGGTTCTCGCCCTGGACGGCCTCCGCCTCCTGGCCCTGGACGTACACGCGCCGGTCCGCCTCGGCCTTCTTCTTCCCCTTCTCGGACTGGGCCACGTTCTCCGCGACCCGGATCTCCTTCTCCCGGTTGGCCTCGGCCTCGCCGATGGTGGCCGCGGTCTCCTGCTGCTGCACGAAGACGCGCCGGTCGGCCTCGGCCTTCTTCTTGCCCTTCTCCGACTCGGCCACGTTCTCCGCGACCCGGATCTCCTTGACCCGCACCGCCTCGGCCTCGCCGATGGCGCCGATCTTCTCCTGCTCCGCCACGTCCACCCGGGCCTTGTTCACCGCCTCGGCCGCGGCCCGCTTGCCGATGCTCGCGATGTAGTCCGACTCGTCGGTGATGTCGGTGATGTTCACGTTGATGAGGTAGAGTCCGACCTTGTTCAGCTCGGGCTCCACGTTCTTGCGGATCGACTCGAGGAAGCTCTCCCGGTCCTGGTTGATCTGCTCGATGGTCAGCGACGCCACCGTGAGGCGCAGCTGGCCGAAGATGATCTCCCGGGCCATCTCCTCGATCTCGCGGTTGCCGAGCCCCAGCAGGCGCTCGGCCGCGTTCTGCATGATGCCGGGCTGGGTGCTGATGCCCACCGTGAAGGTGCTCGGCACGTTGATCCGGATGTTCTGCATGGAAAGGGCGTTCTGGAGCGGGATGTTGATCGTGATGGGGGTGAGGCTGAGGAACGCGTAGTCCTGGATCAGCGGCCACACGAGCTTGCCGCCCCCGTGCATCACCTGGGCGGAGCGGCCCTGCCCCACCTTGCCGTAGATGACGAGGAGCCGGTCCGACGGGCAGCGCTTGTAGCGCGACGCCAGGTACAGGGCCGTGCCCATGACGAGCACGAGCAGGGCCGCTACGGCGATCACCCAGAGCGTCATGCCTCCACCTCCTGACAGGAACATGGGTCCTCCTAGGCCTTCTCGACGACCAGCACGTTGCCCCCGAGCACCCGGGTCACACGCACCCGCTGCCCGGTGGGGATCTCCGCCCCTCCGTCGGCGACCGCCTCGAAGGTGTGAAGGTGCTCCTGGACCGTGACGTTGACCTTGCCGGTGCCCCCGGCGGGGATGCGCAGGTACACGACCCCCTCCTGCCCCACGGCGTTCTGCAGGTCGAGGGTGCCGCTGGACTGGAGGCGGCTCATGGCCTGGAACATCTTCGCGATGAGCCAGGAGCTCCCGAGGCCGGCGAGGATAGCGCCGGCCACGGCCAGACCCTCGGCCGCCCGGCTCTCGCGCAGCAGCGCGAGGCCGACGATGCCGAACATCATCAGGAACGCGGTGAGACCCTGGAGGGAGAGGAGCTTGAACGCCGCGTCGCTGTCCGGACCGTGACCCACGACCCCGTCGGCGTCCAGGTCGAGGTCGGCGTCCGCGCCGCCCCCGCCCCCGAACAGGAACAGCACCATGCGGATCAGGAAGAGGACGCCCCCCACGACCGCGCAGGTCAGGAAGACCTTCTCGAGCCACGTCATCGCCTGGAAGGCTTCGGCCATGGGTCCCCTCCCGTCGCGGCGGCCCCGCACGTGGGGCGCCCGCCCCTTGTAACAGGAGGCACTTTCCGGGTCAATCGCGAGCTCGGGTGAGCCGCGGCCGGCCCCGGGCCCTCAGAAGAGCAGGGCGGGCACGGAGGTGACGATGGAGGGGAAGGCGATGAGGGAGAGGGTGCCGAGCACCAGGGCGGCGAGGAAGGGCGCGATGCCCCGGAAGATCGTCTGCAGGGGGATGTCGCGGGCGATGCCGTTCACCACGTACACGTTGATCCCCACGGGGGGCGTGATCACGCCCATCTGGGTCACCAGCACGATGACCACGCCGAACCAGACGGGGTCGTACCCGAGGTCGACGACGATGGGGTAGAAGATCGGGATGGTGAGCATCACCAGCGCCAGCGCGTCGATGAAGCACCCCCCGAGGAGGTAGATGCCGACGATCAGCGTCATGATCGCCCACGACGGAAGCTCGAGGCCCCCCACCCAGTTCGCCGTCTCGAAGGGGATGCGGGTGACGGCCAGGAAGTGCCCGAAGACCGTGGCCCCGGCGATCAGGAGGAGCACCATGCAGGAGGTGCGCACGGTTTCGTAGAGGGACTTCACGACCCCCCGCCAGGTGATCTGGCGGCAGAGGAGCGCCAGGAGCAGGATGAGGAACGCGCCGACGCCCCCGGCCTCCGTGGGGGTGAAGACGCCGGTGAAGAGCCCGGCCATGACCAGGCCGAAGACGACGAGCGTCTCCCAGAGTTCCAGGAGCGACGAGAAACGCTCCCGCCAGGAGAACCCCTCCCCGGCCGGGCCCTCCTCGGGGTGTCGCCGGCAGTGGAC
>CAZJSF010000238.1:0-3150 GCA_964548515.1 uncultured Thermodesulfobacteriota bacterium | reverse complement strand
CGTCTCGGGTCCTCCGGGGCCCCTTTCAGGAAGGCGGCGTACCGCTCCGCCCGCCGTCCGGGGGGTTCCACCCCGTCCGAGAGCTCCGCGACGAGGAACAGCGCGTCGACGCGCCGATCCCCCCCCTTCGCCCCGAGGTAGCGGTCGAGGAGAGCGAGCGCCTCCTTGGCGTCGCCGGAGCGGTAGGCCACCCACCCCAGCCAGTAGCCAGCCTCCCGGCCCGACGCGCCGCCCAGGGCCCGGACCTCCTCCCACACCGCGCGCGCGGCCTTCCAGTCGGAGCGGGCCATCTCCACCTGGGCGAGAACCCGGAGCACGTCGGGACGGCGGGGGTCCCCCGGCGCTGCGGCGAGGAAGGCGCGCAGCTCCTTGGAAGCGAGGTCGTGGAACCCGTCTCGGTAGGCCTTGAGGCCGACGGTCAGGCGGTCCTGGGCCGAGGCCGCTCGGGCGGGCGGCGTCCCGGCCGGGACGCCCGAGAGCACGAGGAACGCCCCGAGGAGGAGGCAGAGCCGGAGCCGCCCCCTCGCTCCGCTGCCGGTCCGGCGAGCCCCCACGCCGACCCGCCTAGCCGTAGTATTCCTGGAGGGACTTCACGCCGAGTTCCGTGCGCCGGACGCTGCGGATGGCGGACACGGCGGCGCGGGCACCCGCCATGGTGGTGAAGTAGGGGATCTTGTACTCCAGGGCCGTTCGGCGGATGTGGTAGGAGTCGGCCATGGCCTTGACGCCCTGGGTGGTGTTCACCAGGAGGTCGACCTCTCCGTTGACGATCACGTCCACCACGTTGGGCCGGCCGTCCTGCACCTTGAGCACCGGCCGCACGGCCACCCCCTCGCCTTCCAGGAAGGCCGCCGTGCCCCGGGTGGCGATGATCGCGAAGCCCTCCTCGGCGAGGCGCCGGGCCACCTGGGCGGCCGCCGGCTTGTCCTCGTCGCGCACCGAGATGAACACCGTGCCGGAGACCGGGAGGCGGTTGCCGGCCGCGATCTGGCTCTTGGCGAAGGCCTTGCCGAACTCGACGTCGACGCCCATCACCTCGCCGGTGCTCTTCATCTCCGGGGAAAGCGTCGTGTCGACGCCGGGGAACTTGACGAAGGGGAACACCGCCTCCTTCACGCTCACGTGCCGCGGGACCACCTCCTCGGTGAAGCCGAGCTCTTCGAGGGTCTTCCCGCCCATCACCCGCGCGGCGATCTTGGCCAGGGGCACCCCCGTGGCCTTGGACACGAAGGGGACGGTGCGGCTCGCGCGGGGGTTGACCTCGAGCACGTAGATCGTCCCGCTCTGGACCGCGAACTGGATGTTCATGAGGCCCACGACCTTGAGTCCGAGGGCCAGGGCCACGGTCTGGCGCCGGATCTCCTCCACCAGGTCCTGGCCGAGGCTGTACGGCGGCAGCGAGCAGGCCGAGTCCCCCGAGTGGACGCCGGCCTCCTCGATGTGCTCCATGATCCCCCCGATCACCACGCGGCGCCCGTCGCACACCGCGTCCACGTCCACCTCGATGGCGTCGTTGAGAAACTTGTCGATGAGCACCGGGTGCTCGGGGCTGGCCTCTACCGCCTCGCTCATGTAGGTCTTGAGCGCCCGCTCGTCGTAGACGATCTCCATGGCCCGCCCGCCGAGCACGTAGGAGGGCCGCACGACCACGGGGTACCCGATGGCCCGGGCCACCGCCTCGGCCTCCTCGGGGCTGCGGGCGATGCCGTTGTCGGGCTGTTTGAGGCCGAGCTCGTGGAGCAGCTTCTGGAACCGCTCCCGGTCCTCCGCGAGGTCGATGGAGTCGGGGCTGGTCCCGATGATGGGCACGCCCGCGGCCTCCAGGGCCTTGGCCAGCTTGAGCGGGGTCTGCCCGCCGAACTGGACGATCACCCCCCAGGGCTTCTCCGTCTCCACGATGTTGAGGACGTGCTCCAGGGTGAGCGGTTCGAAGTAGAGCCGGTCGGAGGTGTCGTAGTCGGTGGACACGGTCTCGGGGTTGCAGTTGACCATGATGGTCTCGAAGCCGTCCTGCTCGAGGCCGAAGACCCCGTGGACGCAGCAGTAGTCGAACTCGATGCCCTGCCCGATCCGGTTGGGGCCGCCGCCGAGGATCATGACCTTCCGGCGGTCGGTCGGCTCCGCCTCGCACTCGGACTCGTAGGTCGAGTACAGGTAGGGGGTCCGGGCCTCGAACTCCGCCCCGCAGGTATCGACCCGCTTGAACACCGCCCGGACGCCGTCCTCCCCCCGCCAGCGCCGCACCTCGGCCTCCTTCACCCCCAGCAACTGCCCGAGGCGGATGTCGCTGAAGCCCCACTCCTTCGCCTCCCGCAGCACCTCCGGGGAGAGGCGGGTCCCCTCGGGCTTCCGGAAGGTCCTGAGCTCCTCCTCGAACTCCACGATCTGCCGGATGTTGTCGAGGAACCAGGGATCGACCGCGGTCAGCCCGTGGATCTCCTCCCCGGAGAACCCCTGCCGGAACGCCTCGGCCAGCCAGTACAGGCGCTCCGCGTTGGGGACCCGCAGCTTCTGGACGATGCGGTCGCGCAACTCCTCCGGGTCGAGGCCGACGGCGCCCTTGAGCGGCGAGACCAGGCCGTAGCGGTCCTGCTCCATGCTCGAGACGGCCTTCTGGAGGCTCTCCTTGAAGGTGCGCCCGATGCTCATCGCCTCGCCCACGCTCTTCATCTGCACGCCCAGCGTGGCGTTGGCCTTCGGGAACTTCTCGAAGGCGAAGCGCGGGACCTTGGTCACCACGTAGTCGATGGTGGGCTCGAAGCAGGCGGGCGTCTCCTGGGTGATGTCGTTGGGGATCTCGTCCAGCGTGTAGCCCACCGCGAGCTTGGCCGCGATCTTGGCGATGGGGAAACCCGTGGCCTTGGAGGCCAGCGCCGAAGAGCGGCTCACGCGGGGGTTCATCTCGATCACCACCATCCGGCCGTTGCTCGGGTCCACCGCGAACTGGATGTTGGAACCGCCCGTGTCCACCCCGATCTCCCGGATCACGGCGATGGCCGCGTCGCGCATCACCTGGTACTCCTTGTCGGTGAGGGTCTGGGCCGGGGCCACGGTGATGGAGTCGCCGGTGTGGATGCCCATGGGGTCCAGGTTCTCGATGGAGCAGATGATGACGACGTTGTCCTGGGTGTCGCGCATCACCTCCAGTTC
>CAZJSF010000237.1:0-3152 GCA_964548515.1 uncultured Thermodesulfobacteriota bacterium | reverse complement strand
CCTTAAAGGCCGGCCGGATCTTAGACTGCCTCGCTCGCGCTGTAAAGTGCAAAGCCCCTGGAACGCCCGACCGCGTGCCGTCCCGCTCCCTGCCCCCGCTCGCCGCCGCATTCCATTTGACTCACGCGGTGGTCCGGTGGTGTCATGACGCCCCTTTTTCGAAACGGCCACGACGGACATGGAGGATTCCATGGGCAAGACCTATCGCATTGCGGTCATTCCCGGTGACGGAACCGGGCCCGAGGTCACCGACCAGGCGCTCAAGGTGCTGAACGCAGCCGCCCAGTTGGGCGGTTTCCAGACCGAGCGGCGGCACTTCCCCTTCGGCGGCGAGCACTACCTCAAGACCGGCGAGACGCTGCCGGACGCGGCGGTGGAGGAGCTTCGAGGTTTCGACGCGATCCTCCTCGGGGCCATCGGGCACCCCGACGTCAAACCCGGCATCTTGGAGCAGGGCGTGCTGCTCAAGCTCCGCTTCTCCCTGGACCAGTACGTGAACCTGCGGCCGGTCAAGCTCTACGAGGGCGTCGAGACCCCGCTCAAGGACAAGGGGCCGGAGCACATCGACTTCGTGGTGGTCCGGGAGAACACCGAGGGCCTCTACGTGGGCTCCGGGGGCTTCCTCCGCAAGGGGACGCCCGACGAGGTGGCGGTGCAGGAGTCGGTCAACACCCGCAAGGGCGTGGAGCGCTGCGTGCGGTTCGCTTTCGAGTACTGCCGGAAGCGCGACCGCCGGAAGAAGCTCACCCTGGTCGGCAAGACCAACGTTCTCACCTACGCCTTCGACCTGTGGGAGCGCACCTTCAACGAGGTGGGGCGCGAGTACCCCGACGTCGAGCGCGACTACGCCCACGTGGACGCGTGCTGCATGTGGATGGTGAAGAACCCCGAGTGGTTCGACGTGATCGTCACCGACAACATGTTCGGCGACATCATCACGGACCTCGGTGCCATGGTGCAGGGGGGGATGGGAGTGGCCGCCGGGGGGAACATCAACCCGGCCGGCGTCAGCATGTTCGAGCCCATCGGAGGCTCGGCCCCGAAGTACACCGGCAAGAACGTGATCAACCCGCTGGCCGCGGTCGCGGCCGCGGGCATGCTCCTCGACCACCTCGGGGAGCAGTCTTGCGCCGACAAGGTGGAGAAGGCCGTGGAGTGGGTGACGTCGCGCAAGCTCAAGAGCCTCGCGGCGGGCCGGATGGGCTACTCCACGAGCGAGGTGGGGGACCTCGTGGTCGACCACGTCCTCGGCCGGGCGGGCTGAGGACGGCGGACCGCCCGGCGGCTCAGAACCGCAGGCGGCCCTGGGACTTCATCTTGGCGCGGGAGGACGAGTAGAAGAAGCCCAGCGCCCATCCCAGGAGCAGCACGACGACCCCCGAGAAGAACCAGTAGAAGGTCTCGCGGGCCTTGAGGCTCTTGTTCTCCGCCTGGAGGCGCTCGAGTTCGGTCCGCGAAGCCTTGTGCTCCGCCTCCAGGTTGGTCGCCTGCTCCTGCAGGGAGACCACGTTCTCGTTGGTCTTCTTCCAGGCCGCGTACTCCTTCTCCACGGCGTCGAGGCGCGCCTGTAGCTGCCGGCCCTCCCCCGCGAGCCGGTCGCGGTCCTTGCGGGTCGCCTCCAGTTCTCCCTTGAGGCCGGAGGTCTCGGTCTTCAGCCGCTCCAACTGCTGCACCGCCGCCTCCAGGCGCGGTCCCTTCGGCGGCTCGTTGGTGAGGTAGCGGGCCAGCACCCACCCCTCGTCCCCGCCGCCGGTCCGCACCCGGGTCCACCCCTCGCGCTCCTCCAGCGTCTCCAACGACGTCCCGCTCACGAGCATCTTGAGGATGCGGTTCTCCAGCGTCGGCCCCGACCGGAGCGTGATCTCCAACTGGTCGGTCACGTAGACCGCGGCTCGGGCGGCCGGCGCCAGCATCAGGGCGGCGAGCGTGGCAAGGAGGGCGAGGCGGGGCGGCGACATGGCGTTTCTCCGGGCTGGAGGGACCGCTTTGGATACACCAGGAGCCGCCGGACGTCAAGGCACGGGCGGGTCCGGGGGCTTCCGGGGCGGGCGCGATTCTGCTACCTTGACGCCCGGTTCCGGCGCGGATCGACAGGATCAGGAGAGCACGGCGCATGGCGGGTCACAGCAAGTGGGCGAACATCAAGCACCGGAAGGGCCGCGAGGATGCGAGGCGCGGCAAGGTCTTCGCGAAGCTGGCGAAGCAGATCACCGTGGCGGCCAAACTGGGCGGGGGAGACGCGGAGATGAACCCCCGGCTCCGCCTCGCCGTGGAGAAGGCCCGGGAGGCCAACATGCCCCGGGACAACATCGACCGCGCCATCCGCAAGGGAACAGGCGAGGGCAGCGGCGAGGTGTACGAGGAGGTGTCCTACGAGGGGTACGGCCCGGGGGGAGCGGCGGTGCTCGTGGAGGTGCTCACCGACAACCGCAACCGCACCGTGGCGGACGTCCGCCACGCCTTCGCCAAGAACAGGGGCAACCTCGGGGAGACCGGCTGCGTGGGCTGGCTCTTCGATTCCAAGGGGTACGTCGCGGTCCCCAAGGACGCCGCGCCCGAGGATCGCATCATGGAGGTGGCCCTGGAGGTCGGCGCCCTCGACGTGGCGGACGGGGGAGACGTGTGGGAGGTGACCACCGAGCCCGAGGACTTCCACGCCGTGCGCGAGGCGATCGGCGGGGCGGGTCTCGCGGTGGAGTCGGCGGAAGTCACCATGATCCCGAAGAACACGGTGAAGCTCGACGGCAAGGACGCGGAGCAGATGCTGCGCCTCATGGAGATGCTCGAGGACAACGACGACGTCCAGCACGTCTACTCGAACTTCGACATCGACGCCGAGGAGATGGAGCGCCTCGCCGAGGCGGGATGATCCGCATCCTGGGCATCGACCCCGGATCCCGCACCACCGGCTACGGCGTGGTGGAGAGGCACGGATCCCGTCTCGTCCACGTAGGCCACGGCACCCTCGCGGGGCCGGCGGGTTCGTCCCTCGGCACGCGCCTGCTCGCGGTCTACCGGGGCCTGCGGCAGGTGATCGAGACCCACGCCCCCCACGAGGTGGGCGTGGAGAGCATCTTCCACGCCCGCAACGCCCAGTCGGCGCTCAAGCTCGGCCACGTGCGGGGCGTGGCCCTGCTCACGGCCGAGATGGG
>CAZJSF010000236.1:0-3176 GCA_964548515.1 uncultured Thermodesulfobacteriota bacterium | reverse complement strand
CGGGACGCGGGGCGGCTCAGCCTCCGTCCGGTGCGGGAGGTTTCGGAGGCGGGGCCTCGCCCCCGAGCCCGGGCGCCTCCTCGCGCACCCGGACCTTCTCGCCCCTGTTCCCGTCCCGCTCCCGCAGACGCAGGTCGAACGCCTCGAGGGCCTCGTCCACGGCCCCCAGGGCCGTCCCCTTCTCTCCCGGCGCGCCGGCGGGGAGGCCGGTCAGGATCTCTATGCCCTCCGCCACCGTGCCCACCGGGTAGATGTGGAACTCGCCCCGGGAGACCGCCTCCACCACCTCGGGGTGCAGGACGAGGTGCCGCACGTTGGACCTGGGGATCATCACACCCTGGGTCCCGGAGAGCCCCACGGCCCGGCACACGCGGAAGAAGCCTTCCACCTTCTCGTTCACCCCGCCGATCGCCTGGATCTCCCCCATCTGGTTCACCGAACCGGTCACCGCGATGTCCTGTCGGAGGGGCATCTCGCCGAGGCGCGACAGCAGCGCGTAGAGTTCGGTGGACGAGGCGCTGTCGCCGTCGATCCCCGAGTACGACTGCTCGAACGCCAGGGAGGCGGAGAAGGAGAGCGGCCGATCGCGCCCGAAGGTGTTGCGCAGGTAGCCGCCGAGGATGAGCACTCCCTTGTCGTGGGTCGCCCCGGACAGGCGGGCTTCGCGCTCGATGTTCAGGATGCCCGAGGTTCCCAGCCCGAGGCTTGCGGTCACGCGGGATGGGCGTCCGAAGGCGTACTCCCCCATGGTGACCACGGCCAGCCCGTTGACCTGACCGACCTTCCGGCCATCGAGGTCGACCAGGATCGTCCCCTCCTGGATGAGGCGCCGCACCTTGTCCTCGAGGCGGTTCCACCGGAACTCGCGGTCCTCCAGCACGAGGCGCACGTGCTCGGAGCGCACCGTCTCCGCCTGGTCCTCCGCCGCGAAGAACGCCGCCTCCCGCACCAGGTCGTCCAACTGCTCGAGCAGTGCCGCGATCTTCTCCTTGTGCTGCACCTGGCGGGACCCGAAGCGGACGATCTCGGCGACCGCACCCCGGTCGAAGGCGGGGAGCCCCTCCGCCCCGGTCACGTGAGCGATCCTGCGGGCGTAGGCGAGCACGCCGTCGGCATCCCGATCGGTCTCGTGGTCGAAGTCGGCGGCCAGTTTGAACACCTCGGCGAAGTCGGGATCCCAGTAGCTGAGGATGTGGAACAGGAGCCGGCTGCCGTGGACGATCAGTCGGGTGTTCACCGGGACCGCCTCGGGAACGAGGCCGGTCACCGCGAGGAAGCTCAGCGGCTGATAGCTCTCGATCTCGATGACGCCGCTGCGCAGGACCCGCTTGAGGCTCTTCCAGACGAACGGTTCGGTGATCGCGTCCTCCAGGTTGAAGACGAGATATCCGCCCGAGGCCTGCAGGATCTTGCCCGACTTGATCCGGGTGAAGTTCGTGACCAGCTTTCCCGTCTCGTCGACGACCTTCTCGATCGCGCCGAAGAGGTTCCGGTAGGTGGGGCTCTCCTCCACGAGCACGGGAACCTGGGAGTGGTGGGCGTTGTCGACCAGGATGTTGACCCGGTATTCCAGGAACCGGTCGGCCTCCGCGGCCTTGAGGAACGGGAGCGGGAACGGCAGGGTCGGCTGTGCTCCCCCCTCGCGGAACTTCTCGAGGTTGCCGAGGGTGTGGGCGCGGACCTGCTGGAGATACTCCCCGACCCGGGGGTTTTCGTACCGTTCGGCGGTCTGCTCCAGCAGCGGGTCGATGATGCGGGCGGCGTAGACCTTGACGATCTCCTCCACCTCGCGGCCCATCTCCTCCATGAGGGCCTTCTGCTTCTTGAACATCTCCCGGGCCTCTCTCCCCAGGGACTCCTGACGTTCGTTGAATCGCTGCTTCTCCTCTTCCGGGAGGGCCTCGTACTGGGCGGGATCCTCGATGGGCTTGCCCTCGATCATCGGGATGAACATGAGCTGGCCCTGGCTGGGAGAGTGGACGTGAAGGTCCTTCTCCCGGGCGGAGGCCTCGAACTGCTCCCGGAGGGTCCGGATCTGGGCGTCGTACTTCCGGGAGAGAGACTCCTTCTCCTGCTCGAAGGTCTCCTGCCGGAAGGCCTCGGGGATGCTCCGCTTGAGGGCCTCCACCAACTGGTCCATGTCCCGGCGGAGGGCCGAGGCCTCGCCCGCCTTGAGCTGCACCGCCCGGGGGCGGTCGGGATCGCGGAAGTTGTACAGGTACACCCAGTCGGGCGGCTTCGGCAGGTCGGGCACGGAAGCGGCGACCAGTTCCTTGAGGAGCGCCTCCTTGCGGCTCCCCGTCAGCCCGAGGACGAAGACGTTGTACCCGGGAGCCCGCAGGCGCACCCCGAGTCGGATCGAGCGGAGCGCCCGTTCCTGCCCGAGGGGCCCCCGGCGGGGCTCCACGTCCGCGGTGGTCTCGAACGGGAAGGACGACGGGTCGACGGACGGGCCGAGATCCTCGGGGCCCAGTTCCCGCGGGCCGGGGGTGGAGCGTCGGCTGCGCTTCTTCATCTGGCCCCCCCCTGGGTGCGGGGAACCTCCACGGTGAGGACGCCCTCCTCGAGCCTCGCACGGATGCCGGTTCGGTCGGCGTCCTCCGGGAGCCGGAAGGTTCGCGCAAACCTCCCGCACGGCCTCTCCGCCACGTGGCATCGCGACGCCGCCCCCGAGCCCGGCGGCGCTCGCACGCCCTCCACGCGCAGCGTGCCCCCCTCCGCGGTGATCGAGAGGTCCGACGCCCGGACGCCGGGCAGGTCAACCTCGACCCGGTATCGGTCGACCTCCTCGAAGAGGTCCACGGCCGGCCGCCACGCCGCGCGCTCCGGAGGGCTGCCCCACGCACCGTGCACCAGCGTATCGAAGATCCGGTCGACCTCGTGGCGAAGCGAGGGGAAGAGAGACTCTCGCGTCATGGGCCGCTCCTGGTCGTTCCCCCGATAAGGGCAAGCTACCAGGGGGATGGGGGCGGGTCAAAAGCTCGGACCGGCGCGTCTTGCCCGGGGTTTTCGGTTTGAGTAGTCTGGACCCGCCGCTGGAAAGGGGGAACATGAGCGCTTGGGAGATATGGGGCATTCTGGTCCAGCACGTGGGCAGCATCCTGTCCGTGGCGCTGGTGCTCGCCCTGCTGTCCGGGCGCAAGGAGGCCCGCGCGACCCTGGGATGGGTGCTCCTC
>CAZJSF010000235.1:0-3181 GCA_964548515.1 uncultured Thermodesulfobacteriota bacterium | reverse complement strand
GCCACCCGGCGGTAGGTCTCGATCGCCTCTGCCGTCCGGCCGAGCCTCGCCAGCACGTCGCCCACGCGCCGGAGCACCAGGACGTTGTCCGGGTCCTTCTCGCACACCCGGCGGTAGGCATCGAGGGCCTGGAGCCACTGGCCCCTGCCGAAGTGCTGATCGCCCACGGCCTTGTCGTCCGCCTTCGTCCCTCGGAAGATCAGACCCATGGTCCCTACTCGTAACGCAGGATCTCCACCGGATCGAGGCGCGACGCCTGCCACGACGGGTAGAGGGTAGCAAGGAAGCACAGTGCCAGCGCGCACGCCGCCACCAGGGCGAAGACGCCCGGCTTCATCACGACCGGCAGCGTGTCGATGTAATACACGTCGCTCGGCAGCTCAATGAATTTGTAGCGTTTGAGAAGGGCGCACAGCCACCAGCCCCCGAGAAGCCCCAGCCCGGTCCCGAGCCCCCCGATCACGAGCCCCTCGAACATGAAGATCCGCCGGATCGACCGGGCGGTCGCCCCCATGGACTTCAGGATGCCGATGTCCCGCGCCTTCTCCATCACCACCATGATGAGGGTGGCCGCGATGTTGAACGCGGCCACGAGCACGATGAGGGCGAGGATCACGAACATCGCCACCTTCTCGAGCTTCAGGGCGCTGAACAGGTTGCGGTTCATCTCCGTCCAGTCCCGGGCCCAGTAGCGCCCCCCGATCCGCGCCTCGATCCGCCGCGCGGTCTGGCGGGACTCGTAGATGTCCCGCACCCGCACCTCGATGCCGGTGGCCGCGGAACCCAGCCGCAGGAAGTCCTGCGCCGCCCCCAGCGCCGTGAACACGAAGGAGGTGTCGTACTCGTACATGCCGGAGGCGAAGACGCCGGCCACCCGGAACGCCCTCATCCGCGGGATGACCCCCAGGGGCGTGGGGTTGCCGGCCGGGCTCACCACCTGCACCACGTCGCCCACGAACAGCCCCAGGTTCCGGGCCATCTCCCGCCCCACGAGCACCCCGGGCGTGCCGCCCTCCAGGTCCGACAGCCCTCCCTCCACGAGGAAGCGTTCCAGGTCGGTGGCCCTGCCGACGCTCGCGACGTCGATCCCCCGGAGCACGGCGCCCTGCACCGAGCCCCGGGCCATGAGCATCACCTGGCTGAGGGCGAAGGGGGTAGCCCCCAGGACCCCGTCCACCTGCTCGACCTCCTCCACCACGGCGGAGGGCGCGTCCAGGGTGCCGCCCATCGGGTAGACCACGACGTGGGCGTTCGTCCCCAGGATCTTGTCCCGCAGGTCCTCCTCGAAGCCCGTCATCACCGAGAGCACGACGACGAGGGCCATGACGCCGAGGGCGACGCCGCCCACGCTGATCCACGTGATCAGGGAGATGAAGAGTTCCCCGCGGCGCGCCTTCAGGTAGCGGAGCGCGACGTCGAGCTCGTAGGGGCGCGGCAAGCGTCAGGTCTCCGGCCGCATGTGGGGGAAGAGGATGACGTCCCGGATCGAGGGGCTGTCGGTGAAGAGCATCGCGACGCGGTCGACCCCGATCCCCTCCCCGGCCGCCGGCGGCATCCCGTACTCCAGGGCCCGGACGAAATCCTCGTCGATCCAGTGGGCCTCCTCGTCCCCGGCCGCCCGCTGGCTCGCCTGCCCCCGGAAGCGCTCCAACTGGTCGACCGGGTCGTTGAGCTCGCTGAAGGCGTTGGCGATCTCCCGCCGCGCGATGTAGAGCTCGAACCGGTCCACGAAGCGGGGGTCGGCCTCGTTGCGCCGCGAGAGGGGCGACACCTCGACGGGGTACTCGGTCACGAAGGTGGGCTGGAGCAGGTGCGGCTCGGCGACGGTCTCGAACACGTCGGCCAGGAGCTTCCCGTGGGGCACGCCGGCGGTCTCGATGCCGAGTTCCGCCGCGCGGCGCGCCAGCGCCCCGGGGTCGTCCGTCTCCTCCCGGGAGAGCCCCCCGTAGCGCGCCACGGCCTCGCGCACCGTGAGCCGGGTCCAGGGCGGGGAGAAGTCGATCGTCTCGCCCTGGTAGGTGATGCTCCGCGCACCCGCCAGCTGCTCGGCGAGCCCCACGAACAGCTCCTCGGTGAGGCCCATCAGATCCTGGTAGGAGGCGTACGCCTGGTAGAACTCGAGCATTGTGAACTCGGGGTTGTGCTGGTTCGACAACCCCTCGTTGCGGAAGTTGCGGTTGATCTCGAAGACCCGCTCGATTCCCCCCACGACCAGGCGCTTCAGGTAGAGCTCCGGGGCGACGCGGAGGTACAGCGTCATGTCCAGGGCGTTGTGGTGGGTCACGAAGGGTCGGGCCGTGGCGCCGCCGGGGATCGGCTGCATCATCGGCGTCTCCATCTCCACGAAGTCCCGGGAGACGAAGAACTGCCGCATGAGGTGGATGAGGCGGCTGCGCAGCCGGAAGGTCTCGCGCACCTCCGGGTTCACGATCAGGTCCACGTAGCGCTGGCGGTAGCGGGTCTCCTTGTCGGTGAGGCCGTGCCACTTCTCCGGCAGGGGGCGCAGGCTCTTGCAGAGGGTCCGCATCTCGCGGACCTCGATGGTGAGCTCCCCCGTGCGCGTCCGGAACAGCGGCCCCGCGACCCCCAGGAAGTCGCCCACGTCGAGCCGCGAGAACTGTCCGAAGGCCTCGTCGCCGAGCAGGTCGCGCTTCACGAAGGCCTGGATCCGGCCCGTGCGGTCCTGGAGCTTCACGAAGGCGGCCTTGCCGAAGCTGCGCACCGCCACCACCCGCCCCGCCACGGCGAAGGTGTCCGGCAGGGACGCCAGGGCTTCCCCGTCGGAGTCCCCGTGCCGGCCCAGGATCTCCTGGGCGGTGTGCGTCGGCCGGAAGTCGTTGGGGTAGGGATTGACGCCGAGTTCGCGGAGCGCGGCCAGGTTCTCCAGCCTCTGGCGGATGAGCACGTTGTCGCTGCGTTCCTCCATCAGCATTCCTCAGATCGCAAGGGCCCCGGGGCGCGGGACCATAACACAGGCCGGGGGCCGCACGCACCGGTGCGCCCCCGTTTCCCCGACGGGCAGGCTCGGGAGCCTATCCTCCTGCCGAGTGGGCCGCCGGCGCCTCCACCCGCTCGATCGCCCGGCACCGGCCCGTGCCGGCGTCGATCTCGAGGAGCACCCCGCACAGCACCCCCTGGCCCTGCGCGAGACCGTGGCCCTGGGGGAGCCGGGTCCGGAAGC
>CAZJSF010000234.1:0-3193 GCA_964548515.1 uncultured Thermodesulfobacteriota bacterium | reverse complement strand
TCTCACGCACGAGCAGCATACACTCGTAGTCCGCGACGTGTTCACAGAACTCGTGCACCACCTCCGCGACCTCCGTGGCGTGGGTCCGCACCCGGGCCATGGCGCGGAGACCGGCATCGGAGCGAAGCCCCACGACCTCCGCCATGGGAAACCGGGTCGCGCGGTACCCCAGCGCCCTCGCGACCCTCTCCAGGTCCGCGAATCGGATCGAGTACTCGTCGTGCCCCTTGAGCGGGATCCGCCGGGGGTACCCGTCGCCGGGCGTCGGGACGAGGAACTCGCCCCACGGCGCCGGCAGGACGGCGTCGCAGGAGTGTTCGCTCAGGAACACCCGCCTGGCCCGGGTGGCCATCGCCTCCAGGTACCGGATCGGCCCCAGGTTGAAGGAGAAGACCTCCGGGGCGTTCGAGAGGTCGAGACCGTACCGGCGGACGGTCCCCGCCACTTCACCGAGGACGCCTTCGGTGGATCCGTCCGAGAGGGCTGCGCCGAGGGCCTCCCTGCGGACGCCCACGGCCTGGGGAAGATCGCCCAGGTTCTCGTTGCTGATGACAAGATCGACCTCGCCGTCCTCCTCCGCGAAGAAGGCGATCCCGTCCCGCGTCACGAACCGGAAGCCCGCCCGATCCCCGAGCACCTTGCGCTGCTCGCTCGAAAAGAACGGACTCACGTCCACCATGGTGACGGCGCGGAGAGGCACTTCCGCCAGCAGCCCGGCCATGAGGCTGCCGTACCCGCCCCCCACCTCCACCACCGACCAGGAGGGGTCCAGACCGATCCGCTGCCGGAGGAGGCGCGCTAGGAGGGCCCCGTAGGCAGCGGGCCGCTCCAGGGCCACCTGGTAGGCACTGCCGGGGTCCGCGAGGCACTCGCAGATCGTGAGCTCCCAGAAGAGGCTCGGATCCTCGGACCCGGCGTAGAACGGCGTGGTCGTGTGATAGGTCGCGGCGCTCACTGGCCTCGCTGTGTCCGACCCGGAGGACCCGGACGAAAGGAAGGGGCCGGCCCCGCAAGCGGTGGGCCGGCCCCTCGTCGTTTCGGCGGAAGCGGCTACCCGCTCAGCCCTTGTTCATCCGGGTCTCCACCAGCTGGTCGACGACGCTCGGGTCGAGCAGGGTGGAGGTGTCGCCGAAGCCTCCGGCCACCTCGTTGGCCGCGATCTTGCGCAGGATGCGGCGCATGATCTTGCCCGACCGGGTCTTGGGCAGGCCCGGAGCCCACTGGATGTGGTCCGGAGCGGCGATGCCGCCGATCTCCTTCCGCACCAGGGCCACCAGCTCCTTCTTCAGGGCGTCGTCGCCGTTCACACCCGCGTTCAGGGTGACATAGGCGTAGATGCCCTGCCCCTTGATCTCGTGCGGGAACCCGACGACCGCGGCCTCGGCGACCTTCGGGTGGAGCACCAGGGCGCTCTCCACCTCGGCGGTGCCCATGCGGTGCCCGGAGACGTTGATGACGTCGTCGATGCGGCCCGTGATCTGGTAGTCGCCGTCCTTGTCGCGGTTCGAGCCGTCGCCGGTGAAGTAGTACCCGTCGTACTGGACGAAGTAGGTGGTGCGGAACCGGTCCGGGTCGCCGTACACGCCGCGCATCTGGCCCGGCCACGGGCGCCGGATGCACAGCGCGCCGCTCACGACGCCCTTGAGCTCGGTCCCCTTCTCCGGGTCCACGATCACCGGCTCCACGCCGAAGAACGGGGTGGTGGCCTTGCCCGGCTTCATGTCGATGGCGCCCGGCAGCCCCGTGATCAGGATGCCGCCCGTCTCCGTCTGCCACCAGGTGTCCACGATCGGGCACTTCGAGCGGCCCGGCTTCTCGTAGTACCAGCGCCACGCCTCGGGGTTGATGGGCTCGCCCACCGTCCCGAGCAGCCGCAGGCTGTCGAGCTTGTTGAGGCGGCTCGTCACGTGCTGGTCGCCGGCCGACGCGATGGCCCGGATGGCCGTCGGCGCGGTGTAGAGGACGTTGACCTTGTGCTTGCCTACGATGTCCCAGTACCGGCCCGCGTCCGGGTAGTTCGGGACACCCTCGAACATCATGGTGACCGCGCCGTTGCACAGCGGACCGTACACGATGTAGCTGTGGCCGGTGACCCAGCCGATGTCCGCCGCGCAGAAGTAGATGTCGCCGTCGTGGTAGTCGAAGATCAGCTTGTGCGTGTACGACGTGTACACCAGGTAGCCGCCCGTGGTGTGCATCACGCCCTTGGGCTTCCCCGTGGAGCCCGAGGTGTAGAGGATGAACAGCGGGTCCTCCGCGTCCACCTGCTCGCACTCGCACTGGTTCGACTGCTTGGGGAGCTCCTCCTCCCACCAGAAGTCCCGGCCGGCCTTCATCTCGGGCTTGACCTTGTCGGCGCCCACCCGCTTCACCACCACGCAGGTCTTCACGGTCGGGCAGGCGGCCATGGCCTGGTCCGCCTGGGCCTTCTGGTTCACGAGCTTGGCGCCGCGGAAGAAACCGTCGCAGGTGATGAGGAAGTTCGAGGCGCAGTCCTGGATGCGGTCCTTGAGGGCGTCCGCCGAGAAGCCGCCGAAGACCACGCTGTGGATGGCGCCGATGCGGGCGCAGGCGAGCATGGCCACCGCGAGTTCCGGAATCATGGGCAGGTACATGGAGACCCGGTCGCCCTTCTTCACGCCCCGGCTCTTGAGGAAGTTCGCGAAGCGGCACACCTGGTCGTGGAGCTGCTTGTAGGTGATCTTCTTGTCCTCGGTGGGCTCGTTGCCCTCCCACAGGATCGCCACCTGGTCGCCGCGCGTGGCGAGGTGCCGGTCCAGGCAGTTGTAGCTGATGTTCAGCTTGCCGCCGAGGAACCACTTCACGAAGACTTCGTCCTTCGAGTACTTCCACTCCTGGACCTTGTCCCACTTCTTGAACCAGGTCACCTGCTCTTCGGCGACCTTGGCCCAGAAGGCGTCGTTGTTCTGGATGGACTCGTTGTAGAGCTTCTCGTACTCGGCGCGGCTCTTGATCCACGCCCGCTTGCGGGCATCTTCCGGAACCGGATACACGTCCTTGATTCCCGTCGTCTCGGCCATGCTCTCCTCCTTTGGTGGTTAGGGAAACCGGGTTTCTTTTCCGTGCCGGATGCGGCGGGAACCGGAGAACCCCCCTCCCCCCGCCGCGAGGGGCGGATTATACATGGGCGACTCCGGGTCGACAACCCCCAAACGACGTTATGAATACACGA
>CAZJSF010000233.1:0-3195 GCA_964548515.1 uncultured Thermodesulfobacteriota bacterium | reverse complement strand
GATAGCACCGGCGAGCCCTTCTCCCTCCCCTCCTGGAGCGCCGCGAGGGTGTCGGCGGTCTCGCCCGACTGGCTGATCAGGAGCAGGCCGGTCTCGGGCGAGAGGATGGGGTCCTGGTAGCGGAACTCGCTCGCCAGGCAGACTTCGGTGGGCAGCCTGGCCAGGGACTCGATCCAGTACTTGCCCACGAGGCCCGCGTGGTAGCTCGTTCCGCACGCGACGATGGCGAGCTTGCGGATGCTGCGGGCGATCTTCTCCGCCGCCTCCCCGCCGTCCAGGTGCACGGCCCCTTCCACGGGCGAGAGCCGGCCCGAGAGGGTGTCGGCGATGGCCCGGGGCTGCTCGAAGATCTCCTTCTGCATGAAGTGCTTGTAGCCGCCCTTCTCGGCCATGGCCGGCGACCACTGGATGAGTTGGACGGGCCTCTCCACCGGCCCGGTCCGAAGATTCGAGATGCGCGCATTCCCGGCCTCGCAGACGACGAGGTCCTCGTCCTCCAGGAAGACGAAGCGCCGGGTGTAGGCGAGCAGGGCCGGGATGTCGCTCGCCACGTAGTTGGCGCCGTCACCGAGGCCGAGGACGAGGGGGCTGGCCTTGCGGGCTGCGATGAGGCGGCCGGGTTCCCGGGCCGACACGACGGCCACGGCGTAGGATCCGTGGAGCCGCTCCAGGGACCGCCGGACGGCGCCCTCAAGGTCCTCCCCCTCCGCCAGGTACCGGGTCACGAGGTGGGGGATGACCTCGGTGTCGGTCTCGGAGAGGAACTCGTGGCCGGCCGCCTGGAGTTCGGCCCGCAGGGCGAGGTAGTTCTCGACGATGCCGTTGTGGACCACGACCACGTCGCCCACGCAGTGCGGGTGGGCGTTCGCCTCGCTCGGCCTGCCGTGGGTGGCCCAGCGGGTGTGGCCGACGCCCAGTGTGCCCGTCAGGTCCACCCCCCGCAGCTTCTCGTCGAGGCCGGAGAGTTTTCCCACGCTGCGCACCACCCGGAGGCGGCCCCCTTCCACCACGGCCACCCCGGCGGAGTCGTATCCGCGGTACTCGAGGCGCCGAAGGCCCTCGAGCAGGATCGGCGCGCAGCGCTCCGGGCCTACGTATCCGACGATTCCGCACATGCCCGCTACTCCTTCCCTTTCTTCCGGGTCCGCCAGCGCTCGATGCTCCGCTGCTCGGCCCGGGCCACGCCCAAGGCGTCGTCCGGCACATCCCGGGTGATGGTGGAGCCGGCCCCGATCACCGCGCCGGCACCCACCCGGACCGGTGCCACCAGGCTCGTGTTGGAGCCGATGAAGGCGCGGTCGCCGATGGTGGTGTGGTGTTTGTGGACGCCGTCGTAGTTGCAGGTGATGGTGCCGGCGCCAATGTTGGCCTTCTCGCCGACTGTCGTGTCCCCGAGGTAGGTCAGGTGGCTGGCCTTGCTCCCTCGGCCGAGCACCGACTTCTTCATTTCCACGAAGTTGCCCACCCTGGCGGAGGCCTCGAGCACGGCTCCCGGCCGCAGGTGGGCGAAGGGTCCCACCTCGGCGCCGGGGCCGACCCGGGCCTGGGTCATCACGCAGTAGGGTTTCACGTGGGCCCCCGGCCCGATCTCGCAATCGCTCGCAACGACTCCCTGGTCGACCCGCGCGCCCCTGGCCACGCGGGTATTGCCCGTCAAGCGGCAGGCCGGGCCGAGGGTGACGTCCGGGTCGAGGACCACGTCCGTCTCGATCCACGTGGACGCGGGATCCTCCAGGGTCACCCCCGCCTCCATCCACGCCCGGTTGACCCGCCCCCGGAGGATCGAGCACGCCTCGGCGAGCTGGGTGCGGGAGTTGATGCCCATGACCTCTTCCGGGTCCTCGAGCCTAAGGGACCCGGCCCCTCTCTCGGCCGCGGCGGCGGCAACGATGTCGGTGAGGTAGTGCTCGCCCTGCCGGTTCGCGGTGCCCACCCGGGAGAGGGCCTCCCAGAGCCACGGCACGTCCACCGCGTAGGTGCCGGTGTTCACCTCCCGGACGGCGCGCTCGGCCGCGGAGGCGTCGGCTTCCTCGACGATGCGCAGGAGGCCTCCGTCGGGCCCCCGCACCAGACGGCCGTAGCCCTTCGGGTCCGCCGGTTCCATGGAGAGAACGGTGACCCGGTGGCCGTTGCGGCGATGCTCGTCCAGGAGGCGGCGAAGCGTCCCGGCTCGGATGAGGGGCACGTCGCCGCAGAGCAGCAGGGCGGTGCCCCGGAAGTCCCCGAGTTCCGGCCGCGAGCACTGCACGGCGTGTCCGGTGCCCCGCTGCTCCTCCTGGAGTGCGAACGCGACCCCGGGCGCGTCGATCGCCTGGCGGACCTCGTCGGCCTGGTGGCCCACCACGACGGCGATCCGGCCGACCCCCGCGCCGCGGCACGCCTCGAGGGGGTAGCGAAGAAGGGGGCGGCCGAGGAGCGGGTGGAGCACCTTGGCCGTGCCCGAGTTCATGCGCGTGCCCTTGCCGGCGGCGAGCACGACGGCAACGGTTTCGTTCATCGGTTCGTTTCCCTCGATCGGCATCAGGGGGAGGCAGGATCGGAAAGGGCCGCCAGCATAGCTCCTGTGGGTCGGTCCGTCACGGGGGGGAGAGGATCAGGCTCGGGCCGTCCGCACGGATCTCCACGTGGAAGAGGCCGAGGAAGTTCATCCCGAGGAGCCCGTCGGCTCCGGCCACGGCGTCGTGGATCACGACCTGGAGGGGGCCGGCGCGGTGCCCTCCCACCTCGATCTCGCGTACCTGCGCCGCTCCGGCCTCCACGGTTCCGCCCGCCGTGCGGACGAGGACCGGCGGGTCGCGGCTCACCGCGAGCCCGAGGCGCTCCGCGACGCGGGGCGAGAGAACGGTTGAGGTGGCGCCGGTGTCGAGCACGAGCGACACGGGGCCGGACCCGTCGATTCGCGCCTCGACCGTGTACCCGCTCTCCCCCTGGCGCAGGCGCACCTCGCGCACCGGCGCTGGGGTCGGAAGGCGGTCGTCCATGGTGCCGACCTTGGGCCGGTGCTCCGGCGGGACCGTGTGGAGGCTGTCGGTGAAGTGGACCGTGCCGTTGGCATCGGTCCAGCGGTAGATCTGGGCGGTGGCCGGGGGGGCGGCGGCCGCGACGGCGAGGATCAGCGCCAGTGGCAGGAGCCGCAGATCTGCGACGCCTCGACGCGGAGCCGCCGCGGCAGGGAGTTTTCTCGGGCGTGGGGGT
>CAZJSF010000232.1:0-3199 GCA_964548515.1 uncultured Thermodesulfobacteriota bacterium | reverse complement strand
CGGGCTTTGCACTTCCCTTTCCCGCGGACCTGGTGCTAGAAAGGGGCGCCCGAAGCCACCCTCTCTCCCGCGAGCATGGAAGACCATAGATCCGCTGCCCCGGCCGTAGTCCCGCGCGCCGAGCACCCCATCAGCCGCAAGTCCATCGACCCGGATGCCCTGTGGATCCTGAACCGCCTGCGCCGGGAAGGATACCTCGCGTACCTGGTGGGCGGCGCGGTGCGGGACCTGCTGCTCGGGCGCGAACCCAAGGACTTCGACATCGGCACCAACGCCCGGCCCAGCGAGATCAAGCGCCTCTTCCGGAACTCCCGACTCATCGGACGCCGCTTCCGGCTCGCCCACGTGTACTTCCGCCGCAAGGGCGAACCGGAGAAGATCGTGGAGGTCAGCACCTTCCGCAGCCTCGCGAAGCGGGTCTCGGAGGCGGAGGACGACCTCCCGCCGGACGACCTCGACATCTCCGGCAACGTGTTCGGCGAACCGGAGGAGGACGCCTGGCGGCGCGACTTCACGGTCAACGCGATCTTCTACAACCTGGCGGACTTTTCCGTCGTGGACCACGTCGGCGGCCTGGAGGATCTCTCCAAGGGCCTCATCCGGATCCTGGGCGACCCGGACGAGCGCTTCGAGGAAGACCCCGTCCGGATGCTCCGGGCGGCGGAATTCGCGGTCCGGCTCGGCTTCCGGATCGAGAACTCGACCGAACAGGCGATACGGCGCAACGCCCGCGGGATCCAGGAGTCCTCTGCGGCCCGGCTCCGCGAGGAGCTGCGGCAGATCCAGCACCACGCGATCGTGGCCGAGGTCCTGGCCGAGGCGCACCGGCTCGACCTCTTCGGCCACCTCTTTCCCGAGGTGAAGGAGGTCGAGGGGGTGTTCCCCCTCCTCGAGCACATGGACGGCCAGGTCAGGAACGGGGCGAGGCCGGAAGAGTCGCGCTACCTGGCGGCACTGCTCCTGCCCACGGTCGCCGCCCGGTGCCAGGTCGGGCCCGGGGCGAATCTCGAGCAGGCCTACGAGGCCATCGCGGACCCCGTGGAACGCCTCACGCAGCGGTACCAGATCTCCGCCCACATCCGGCACCTCACTCGTGACCTGCTCCTGTCTTGTTACCGCATCGCCCGGGGCAGGGCGTACCGGACCAAGGGCAAGTTCGTGCGCAAGCCCGAGTTCCGCGACGCCTGGTCTTTGTTCCGGGCGTGGGCGGACATCGTCGGCGGGCTCGACGAGGTGACGGCTTACTGGGAAGCGTACCTGGCCGGCCAGGAGAAGGGGCCTGCGCCCCGGCGGGCGCGCCGGCGTCGCCGGCGCCGCAGGCCCCAGACGACGGAGGCCGGGACCCGCGAGTGAGGGGCTTCAGGCCTCCGACGGGGCGAGGCGGAGGAACCGGGACAGGCGTCCGGGGCCGAGCCGGAACGCACTGCCCCTTCCCTCGTAGAATCCATGGGCCCCGATCAGGTGCACCTGGAGCGCGGTCCACGACAGCCGCTCCTTCGTGTCCACGCGGAGTGCCTCGATGACGGCCTTCGGGTACAGGCCGGGGTGGCCGAACGGGCACGGCAGCACGCCCATCCCCTCGCAGGCACACACCTCGTAGAGACCTTCTTCGACGGGCGCGCCGAAGGCGCCGATCGCCCGATCGGTGAGCGCCCCCAGGGCCCGGCCGATGGCCTCGTGGGAAAGACCCAGGCGTCGGACCTCTCCGTCGTCGTCCTGGAGGATCTCCGCCAGGGAGCGGGAGTCGGTACCGAGGAACCCGTCCAGGGTGATGACTCCCGGCGCCATCCTGGCTTGGGCCGCGGCCAACTGCGGGGCCTGCTTCACGGGAACCTCCCCTCCGCGAGCGCGTTCAGCTGAACTTGTCGAAATAGATCCGGTCCTCGGGAATCCCCTTCTCGCCCAACACCCTGATGCAGGCATCGATCATGCCGGGACTCCCGCACAGGTACCCCTCCATTTCCGCCATGGACTCGTAGCTGCGGGCCACGACCTCGGTGATCAGGCCGGTCTCCCCTTCCCACCCGTCCTCCGGTGCCGGGCGGGAGAGGGCGGGCACCACCCGGAACCCGGGAACCTTCTTCTCGAAATCGGCCAGGAGCTCCTGGTCGTAGAGGTCCCGGCGGCTCACGGCTCCGAAGAAGAGGGTCACCTTCTTCTCGATCTTGCGCTCGGCCATGTCGGCCAGGATGGACTCGAAGGGCGCCAGACCCGAGCCGCCTGCGATGAACACGGCCTCGGCCGGCGTCTCGCGAAGGTAGAAGTCCCCGTAGGGGCCGTTGATCTTCAGCCGGTCGTCGGGCAGGAGGAGTTCGTGCACGTAGGTGGTGCAGATGCCCCGGGGAACCTTGCGGATGATCAGGTCGAGGAAGCGCTTCTCCGAGGGCGGAGAGGCGATGGAGTACGCCCGGTAGACCGGCTCGGCCAGCCCGTCGTAGATCGGCGCCTCCACCTGCACGTACATCCCCGCCCGGAAGGAGAAATCGGGCTTCCCCTCGAAGGCGAAGCGCACCTTGCGGGTGTCGTAGGTCACGTCCCGGATCGACTCCACCCGCACGGGGTACTCCTCGATCTCCAGCAGTTGGGGTGGGATCTCCAACGCGAGGTCGCGCTGGACCTTCACCTGGCACGACAGCCGCACGCTCTCGGCGATCTCCTGCTCCGAGAGGTGGGGCGTCTCGGTGGGCAGCAGGGGGCCCGCCCCCTCGAGGATCTTCACCTTGCACAGGCCGCAACTGCCCCGCCCGCCGCAGGCCGACGGGATGAAGATGCCCCGGCCCTTGAGGGAGGCCAGCAGCGGATCGCCCCCGGCCACCTCCAGGGGCTCACCCCCGTTGATGACGATCTTGGCCGGCCCGGAGGCGACGAGCTTCTTCTCGGCCACGACCAGCAGCAGGGCCAGGAAGGCACCCAACCCGGAAAGCACGAGCACGGCGACGAGGACAGGACCCATGACGACCCGTGAAACGTAAGAGGTGAAACGTGAAACGAGGAGGGGACCGCGAGACCGCAACGTCTCACGTCTCACGTCTCACGTCTGACGACGCTACATGGACACCATGCCCGAGAAGCCGATGAACGCCAGCGCCATCACGCCCGCGATGAGCACCGTGATCCCGGGCCCCTCCAGGGCCGGGTGCACCCGGGAGCGCTTCATCTTCTGGCGCAGGCCGGCCATGGCCAGGATCGCCAGGCACCA
>CAZJSF010000231.1:0-3236 GCA_964548515.1 uncultured Thermodesulfobacteriota bacterium | reverse complement strand
CCCATCCGGCCACCTCCTCCCGCACGGCGGCAGGGACCTCGGGCCGCGCCAGGAGCGTCGCCTTGATGCGATTGCGGGTCTCCCCGGTCGCCAGTCTGCCGAGACGGAGCAGGGCGGACGGGGACTCGACCCCGTCGGCTCGCTCGGTGGCGGCCGTCAGGACGTCGTCGAGAAGCTCGGGGTTGTCGGCGGCGTGGAGGCGTTCTGCGAACTGGGCGAGGACCGGGAAGGGCACGCTCACGTCCGTGTGGCCCTCGCGGAGTCGCGTCCAGACCGCGAGGCCGGTGCGCAAGTCGCCTCGCTGCACCTGGGAGCGGAAGAGTCGCACCAGCAGGGGCACCGCCTCCCTCACACGCCCGAGCTGCGTGGCGAGATCCCACAGCGCGAGCACGGCCCGGGGCTCGTCGGGGTACTTCTCCGCCTCCCTCCAGGCGTGCGGCCAGTCGGCCTCTCCGTTGGAGAAGCCCTCCACGGGGACGGCGGGGCCGTCCGGTTCCTCGACTTCCGAGGGGAAGGCGATGCCCAGGAAGCGTTCCTCGAATTGGTAGCGGCGGGCGGCGAACGCCGCCGCCGCCCCGAGCGCGAATGCCGGCAGGTGGGCCCAGTACGAGGCCGAGCGAGGGGGGCTGCCCGGCGCGATCACGTCCGGGAACACCATGGCGAGGACCTCGCGCAGCGCCCAGACGCCGACGAGGGTGGACGCCGGGGCGGCGAGCACGCCGGTTTTTCCGGGGCCCATCCAGTAGGCGAAGCGGAGCTTCTGACCCCAACGCCGGACCGCGAGGGCGCCGACCATGGCGGACGCGACGGCCGAGAGGCCCAGGAAGGATATGTCCAGGCTGGAGTGGGCCGCGGCGAACACCCCGGCCCCCAGTATCCCCGCCGCCACGGAAAACCCGGCGACGATTGCCGGTCCCCACAATTCCTCGAGGAAGGGGGCCGCGGCGAACACGAGCAGGAGATTCAGCAGGAGGGGGACCACGCCGGCGTGGAGGAACAGGTGGGTCAGGAGCCCCGGGGAGGGCTCCTGCACCGGCACCACCCCGAAACGCCACTGGGGCGTGCGGTACAGGACGTCGAACCCGGCCCGCGTGAGCCCGTCGAGTTCCACCTGTTCCAGGGCCTGGAACTTCCGGGGTGCGGTCGGGGCGGACTCTCCCCGGTGGGGAGCCAGAGGTGCCAGGCGTGGGTCGAGGTCCAGGTAGGGGTGGGACGCGTGGTAGGCCAGTGCCCTGTCCAGGGTCTCCATCCCGCGGGAGATCCGGCGCTCGGCACCGCAGTGGGCGAGCAGGGTCGCACCGGCGCACACCACGAGGAACGCGTAGGTGAACCACGGCCTCGTCCGGACCGGATCGTCGGCGTGGGTGAGCGGGAAGATCATCGGCGCTTCCTGGCTCCGGGGAGTCTCTTCCTCGACGCACCCGCCCGGCTCGGGCCGGGTCGGCGTGTCCACGGGGTGCGTCCGGGTCACTGATCGGCCGGAGCCGTCGGTTCTGAAGGGCAAACCTTCGTCGTTCCGGCCAGGGCCCCGTCGCCGGCGCGTGCCTCGAACAGCCCCGTCTGGTCGGTGCGTCCCCTGGTCGGTGCGTCCCCTTGACGGCTCCGCTCCGGGTGCGTAGCGTCTGCCTACCCTGCCTCGAGGAGGAGTCGCCCCTGGATCGGCGCCGCGGAGCCTGGGCCGTCTTCTCGGTCATGGCCCTCACCTACTGCTTCTCCCACTTCTACCGCCTGTCCACCGCGCTGATCGCAGTGGACCTGGCGGAGGAGTTCGGCCTGGATGCTGCCGGGCTCTCGATGCTCGGGGCTGCTTTCTTCTACGCCTTCGCGCTCGCCCAGATCCCGCTGGGGCCGGCGCTGGACCGCTTCGGGGCCAGGCGGATCGTGATTCTCGGGGTCTTCCTGGGAGCCGCCGGAGCGGTCCTCTTCGCCGCGGGTCGGAATCTGTGGATGCTCGTGGCCGCCCGCGTCCTCATGGGACTCGGCATGTCGCCGGTGCTGATGGGGGCGCTCACGCTCATCGCCCAGTGGTTCCCGGTGGGCAGGTTCGGGACGCTGTCCGGCCTGATCCTGTCGCTGGGAATGGCCGGCGCGCTCCTGGCGGCGACGCCCCTGGCCGGGGCCGTCGGCTGGCTGGGGTGGCGCGGAGCCTTCCTGCTGGCCGGGCTGCTCACCGCGGGCGCGGGGCTCCTGGTCTGCACGGTCGTGCGCGACCGGCCGGGGGGCCGCGGCCCGGTGCCGGCGGCGGTGGGCGGGCGTTGGGGGGGGCTCCTCCGGGTGGCGGTTTCGCCCACCTTCTGGTGCACCGCCCCCCTGGCCCTGGTCGGCTACGCCTCGGTCGCCAGTCTGCAGGGTCTGTGGGCCGGACCGTACCTCATGGAGGAGATCGGTTTCGACCGGATCCGGGCCGGCAACGCCCTTCTCGGCCTCAGCCTCGCCGGGGCCCTGGGCAGCGTGGCTGCCGGGTGGCTCTCGGACCGGGTCTTCGGGTCGCGCAAGTGGGTGGTGGCCACGGGCAACGGGTTGGCCCTGGTGTGCCTCCTCCCGCTGCTCGGCGTCGGCAGACCCTCCAGCCCCGCGGGGTGGACCGCCGTGTTCTCCGCCCTCGGCTTCTTCTCGGCCTTCCGCACCCTGCTCTACGCCCACATGAAGGAGTCGGTGCCGCCGGAACTCGTCGGAACCGCCGTCACCTCCATCAACTTCTTCGTCATGCTGGGGCCCGGGGTCATGCAGCAGGCCCTGGGCGCGGTTCTCGAGGTCCGACCGGGGGACTATCGGGCAGCCTTCGCGGTGATGGCGGGCAGTCTCGCCCTCGGCTCCGTCCTGTACCTGCTGACCCGGGACAGCCGACCGTTCCGATAGGCGCCGCCGGTGGCACAGCCGCACGGTCTTGACTTCCCGGGAGCCGTCGAGTATCCGTGGCGTGCTTGTTTGCCTTCGTTTTTCCCACCCACAGAAGAGGAGGGCGACCATGGAGCGACGGGAGTTCCTCAAGAACGCGGGCCTGGCGGCGGCCGCGGGGGCGGCGACCCTGGCGGGTTGCTCCAAAGCGGAGGAGCCGAAGAAGGAACAGGCTCCCGCTGTGGTGACGAAGAAGGTGTACGAGTGGAAGATGGCGACGACGTGGCCGCCGCTGACGGCCTTGGCGGCCGCCTCGGCGGCGAGCTGGAGCGCCTTGAGAGCGAGGTGGTCCATGGTGCGCATGTTGCCGCGGGACATCTCGTAGATGGCCTCGAGCT
>CAZJSF010000230.1:0-3238 GCA_964548515.1 uncultured Thermodesulfobacteriota bacterium | reverse complement strand
TAGCCGGCCGTGTGGTCGGCGCCCATCGTGGTGGTGGCGTAGGTTACGCCGATGCCCTGGACGGCCCGGGGCTCGTAGGCGGGCATGGCCTGCCCCTTCACGGTCGGGACGTGGTCGACGCCGAAGCACCGGGCCGTGGTGTCCGTGCCGCAGCCGAGGATCCGCCCGAGCGGCGTCCCCTTCTGCACCTCTTCCAGCAGCTTGATCGCGCCGGCGGCGTCGCCGAACTTGGCGAGGCCGGCTTCCATGGCCACGCCGATCGTCACGCCCATCTCGATGGTGTCGAGCCCGATGTCGTCGTCCAGGTAGTCCATGTGGGCGATCGCGTCGAGGTCGTCGATGCAGCAGTTGGTCCCGTGGGCCCAGATGGTCTCGTACTCCGGCCCCTTGGTCTTGTAGTGCCCGTCCTTGTCCACGTAGATCCGGGAGCACTGGATCACGCAGCCGGAGTGGCAGCCGTGGGGGATCTTGCCCTCGCCGCCCCGGGCGAGGATCGTGTCGTGCTGGACCTCGCCCGAGATCTTCGAGGCGCCCTCGAACTGGCCGGTGCGGAAGTTGCGGGTGGGGAGCCCGCCGGCCTCGTTCAGGATGTTCTGGAGCACGTTGGTGCCGTAGGTCGGGAGGCCCTCGCCGGTGACCGGGTGCTCCTTGAGCGCCTTGGCGAACTTCCGCGACGCGTCGCGGAAGGCGTCCTTGTTCGCCGGCTCCCGCATCGAGGTCTCGGAGTCGTCGCAGAAGATGGCCTTGATGCCCTTCGAACCCATGACGGCGCCGAGGCCGCCGCGGCCCGCGTGGCGGGTGGGCCGGAGCTCACGGTCGGTGCAGGCGATGGAGGCGGCGGTCAGGCCCCACTCGCCCGCCATGCCGATGGACACGTAGCCGACCTTCTTGTCCCCGTACGTAGCTACGAGCGTCTTCACTGAGTCGTAGTTCCCGAGGCCCTTCAGCTCCGGGCACTCCACCAGCTTGACCGAACCCTTCCGGAGTTCGAGGGTGTAGCGCTTGTCGGCGTCGGCGGGCTTGTCCTCGACGATGAGGGCGCGGATGCCGAGACGCGCCATGATCTGCCCGGCCTGGCCGCCGGCGTTGGACTCCTTGATCGTCCCGGTCAGCGGGCTCTTGGCGCCCACCGAGATGCGGCCCGAGATCGGAGCCGAGCTCCCACCCAGGAGCCCGGGGGCGAACACCAGCTTGTTCTCGCTCCCCAACGGGACACAGGTCGCAGGCACCTCCTCCGACACGATCGCAGAGGTCATCGCCCGGCCCCCGAAGGCGGCCCACTTCTCGGGGAGCGGCTCCTCCGTGATCTTCAGGGTCTTCATGTTCACACGCACAATCCGATCGGCCATTTCGTCCTCCTTCCCCGGTCTCACCGGTCAAGGGTTCCTTCGCCGAGGCCGCGCCTCAGCCCGCACACGCGGTCGCGACAGGGTTCGCCTGCCCGCCGACCGTCCCCAGGGTCGCACGGAACAGGTTGGGAATGCCAAAATCCTTGCTGCCCGCCCCGTACCCCACGGCATCGACCACGAGGGGAGGCATGGCGCCGAAACCGGTGCAGAAGTACCGCACCAGCGCGGCGCCCGTGGGCGTGCAGAGTTCCCCGCGGGTTCCGTCCGAGTACACCGGCGCCCCCCGAAGCAACTCCAGCGTGGCCGGGGCCGGCACGGGGAGCACGCCGTGGGCGCACCGCACCGTGCCCGACCCGACGTGGACGGGGGAGCACCACGCCTCGTCCGCTCCGAGCGCGTGGAACGCCGAGGCGGCCGCCACGACGTCGGCGATGGTGTCCAGCGCCCCCACCTCGTGGAAGTGTACCTCCTCCGGCCGCGTGCCGTGTACCTTCGCCTCGGCCTCGGCGAGGAGGGCGAACACCCCCAGCGCGTCCCGCGCCACCTTCGGGAGCAGGGCCCCCGCCTGGAGGATGGCGCGGATCTCGCGCAACCCCCGGTGGGCGTGGTGCCCGTCCGCCCCGTGGCGGTGCCCGTGTTCGGGCCGGTCGTGTCCGTGATCGTGGGAGCCTGGGCCGTGGTGACCGTGCCCGTGGTCTCGCTGGCCGTGTCCGTGATGCCCGTGGCCGTGGTCATGACGGGGGTGGGAACGCCCGCCCTCGGCGCCGCCGCCCTCCGGTTCGTCCACGCAGCGCCCGGTCTCGGGGTTCACGACGTCGAACTTGGTGCCGGCGATGCCGTGCCGCGTCACGCGCCGCGCACGGATCTCGAAGCCGGGGACCCCCAGGGCCTCCACGTCCGCGCGCACGGCCTCGAAGCTCGCCCCCGCGTCGAGCAGCGCGCCCACGAACATGTCGCCGCTCACCCCGGACGAGGCGTCCAGATAGAGCACACGCTTCATCGCCCCTGCTCCTTCCCCTGCGCGGCGCCGCAGGCGAGCTTGTTGATCATGTCCGCCTGGTAGGCCGCCCCGAAGCCGTTGTCGATGTTGACGACGCTGATGCCCGAGGCGCAGGAGTTGAGCATGGCGAGCAGCGCGGTGATGCCGCCGAAGCTAGTGCCGTAGCCCACGCTGGTCGGCACCGCGATCACCGGCACGTCCACGAGCCCCCCCACGACCGAGGGCAGCGCCCCCTCCATGCCGGCCACCGCGATCACGCACCGGGCGCGCCGCAGCACCTCGCCGTGGGCGAAGAGCCGGTGGATGCCCGCCACCCCGACGTCGTAGACCCGCTCCACCCGGCTGCCGAAGACCTCGAGGGCCACGGCGGCCTCCTCGGCCACGGGCAGGTCCGAGGTACCCGCCGCCGCGAGGGCCACCAGCCCGACGGGCGCGACGGTGTCGCGGCGCAGTTCCACGATCCGGCAGATCTCGTGGTACTGGGCCTGGGGCACCCGCTCCCGCACCGCGTCCGCCGTGGGGCGGCCGGCCCGGGTACAGAGCACGTTGGCGTTCTGGCCCGCCAGCCGGGCGAAGATCTCCGCCACCTGCTCCGGGGTCTTGCCCTCGCCGTAGATGACCTCCGGGTAGCCGTTCCGGATCCGGCGGTGGTGGTCGATCTTGGCGAAACCCACGTCCTCGAAGGACAGGCGCTTCAGGCGGCCGAGGACGTCTTCGGTGGAGACCTCCCCGCGCTTCAGGCTCTCGAGCAGGTGGCGCAGGTGCTCAGGGGTCATGGGGTGTCCGTTGTCGTTTTTGGTTTTTGGTTCTTGGTTCTTGGTTGTTGGTTGTTGGTTGTTGGGGCGTCGGACCGGTCCGGCGGGTCGAACCCGATCGGGCCCGTCACTTT
>CAZJSF010000229.1:0-3308 GCA_964548515.1 uncultured Thermodesulfobacteriota bacterium | reverse complement strand
CGCAGGCATTGTCGCCGCCAGCGCCTGCGAGGCCACGTCCCGCCGTCCGGCCGCAGCGCCGGTGCTTCTGCGGGCCATGCTCGTGGGCCAGGCGGTCAGCCAGTCCACGAGCATCTACGCCCTGGTGGTGTCCCTTCTCCTTCTCTACGTGCCGTTCCTGTAAAACGGAGGTGAGTCATGGCCGTCGAAATCTCGGGAGCCGACATCGTACGCGCCGCGGCGCTGCTCGGGGCGGGCATCGCCATGGGTTTCGGAGCCATCGGGCCGGGGGTGGGCGAGGGCTTCGCCGCGGGGAAGGCGTGCGAGGGCATCGCCCGGGCACCGGAGCACGCGAACCTGCTCACGCGGACCATGCTGGTGGGCCAGGCCGTCGCCGAATCCACGGGCATCTATTCCCTGGTCATCGCCCTGCTCCTGATCTTCGTGGTGTGAGCCGGAAAAACGTTTCGGAGCGGGAGAAACGCGTTTGAAACGCACAAAGCGATCGTGTATGCTCGGCGCCGCTTCGCTCCAGGGCAACCCAGGAGGCCGGCTGTGATCAATCTGAACGCCACGCTGCTCATCCAGCTCGCGAATTTCCTGCTGCTGATGTTCCTGCTCAACCGCATCCTCTTCCGGCCGATGGTGCGCCTGCTCGACGAGCGGCGGGAGCGCACGGAGGGCAGGAAGAAGAAGGCGGTCGAGACGGAGGGCCAGGCCCAGGCCATCTGGGAGGACTACCAGAAGAAGATCCACGACGCGAAGGCCGAGGCCGACCGCGTGCGGGCCCAGGTGGTGCGCAAGGCCGAGGCCGAGCGGGAGAAGCTGCTCGAAGGGGCGGCGGCTTCGGCGGAGAAGACGGTGACCCAGGTGCGCGCGCGGGTCCGGGCCGAGGCCGAGGACGCCCGCAAGGCGTTGCGCGAAGAGGCCGAGCGCCTCGGCGCCGCCGCGGCCGAACGCATTCTCGGGAGGGCGATGTGATGTCGCGCGATTCGATCCGCCGGTCTCTGGGCCGGCTGGGAGGCCTGGTCGTGGTGCTCGCCCCGGCCGTCGCCGCGGCGAGCGAGGCGGCGGGGGAGGCGGGCGGCAACCCCTGGTACGACCTGATCATGAAGTTCGTGAACTTCGCCATCCTCGCCGGGATGCTCTTCTACTTCCTGCGCAAGCCCGTGACCCAGGGGCTGGCCGACCGCCGGGCCAACATCAAGCGGGAGCTCGAGGAGGCCCTCAAGGCCAAGGAGGCCGCGGAGGCGAAGTACAAGGAGTACAAGACCAAGGTGGCGAACCTGGAGGCGGAGGTCCGCCGGATCCAGGAAGACTTCCAGGTCGAGGGGGAGCGGCAGAAGGACCGGATCCTGGCCGAGGCGGAGAAGGCGGCGGAGTCCATCCGCGCCCACGCCGAGGCGGCCGGCGCCAACGAGGTCAAGCGGGCCTCCGACGAGCTTCGCGCCGAGGTGGGGCGGCTCGCGGTGGAACTCGCCGAGCAGATGCTGGTCAAGGCCTACACCGCCAAGGACCAGGAACACGCCGTCAAGCTCACCATCAAGAACATCGAGGGGCTCAATTGATTCGCACCCGCATTGCCCAGCGCTACGCCAAGGCCCTGTTCGAACTGGCCCAGGAAGCCGGGAAGACCGCGGAGGTCGCGGAGCAGCTCCAGGCCGTGGGCGGCGTCCTCTCCGAGCAGGAGGACCTGCGGACGGCCCTGCTCAGCCCCGTTCTGACGCGGACCGCGAAGGCGGAGGTGCTCGAGGCCCTGCTCGGGGCGGCGACCTTCGACCCGCTCGTGGCCAACTTCCTCCGCGTGCTCCTGGAGGCCCGCAAGCTCCCCTACCTGGGCGACGTCCTGGGCGCCTACCGCGACATGGTGGACGAGGCGGAGGGCCGGGTGCGCGGCGAGGCCGTGACCCCGAAGGCCCTGAAGGCCGCCGAGGTGCACGCCCTGACCGCCGCCCTGGCCAAGGCCCTGGGCAAGGAAGTGGAGCTCGAGGCCCGGGTGGACCCCGCCCTGCTCGGGGGCGTGGTGGCCCGGGTGGGCAACCTGGTGTTCGACGGAAGCCTTCGTACCCAGCTCGACCGACTCAAGGAAACCTTGACCAAGGGGTGATAGACGATGCAGATCCGCGCCGAGGAAATCAGCCAGATCATCAAGTCGAAGATCAAGAACTTCGAGGTCAAGCTGGACGTCGCCGAGACGGGCGTGGTGCTCAACGTCGGTGACGGCATCGCCCGCGTCCACGGGCTCGAGAAGTGCATGGCCGGCGAGCTCCTCGAGTTCCCGGGCGGCATCATGGGCATGGCGCTCAACCTCGAGGAGGACAACGTGGGCGCCGCGATCCTCGGCGAGGACATCCACATCAAGGAGGGCGACATCGTCAAGCGCACCGGCTCGATCGTGTCGGTGCCGGTGGGCGACGCCCTGCGCGGCCGGGTGGTCACGCCCCTGGGGCAGCCGATCGACGGGTTGGGCGAGGTGGCGAGCGACGAGCGCCGCGTGATCGACATCAAGGCGCCGGGCATCGTCAAGCGCCAGTCGGTCAAGGAGCCCCTGCAGACGGGGCTGAAGGCCATCGACTCGATGGTCCCGATCGGGCGGGGGCAGCGCGAGCTGATCATCGGCGACCGGCAGACCGGCAAGACCGCGGTCGCCATCGACACCATCATCAACCAGAAGGGCGGCGACGTGGTGTGCATCTACGTCGCGGTCGGCCAGAAGCGCTCCACGGTGGCCCAGGTGGTGGCGAAGCTCAAGCAGTACGGCGCCATGGACTACACCATCGTGGTCGCCGCCACCGCCTCGGACCCTGCGCCGCTGCAGTACATCGCCCCGTTCTCGGGCTGCACCATGGGCGAGTACTTCCGCGACAACGGCAAGCACGCGCTGATCATCTACGACGACCTCTCCAAGCAGGCGGTCTCCTACCGCCAGCTCTCCCTGCTCCTGCGGCGCCCGCCGGGCCGCGAGGCGTACCCGGGCGACGTGTTCTACCTCCACAGCCGCCTGCTGGAGCGCGCCTCCAAGCTCTCGAAGGACGCCGGCGGCGGGAGCCTCACGGCCCTGCCGGTGATCGAGACCCAGGCGGGCGACGTGTCGGCCTACATCCCGACCAACGTCATCTCCATCACCGACGGCCAGATCTTCCTGGAGAGCGACCTGTTCTACTCGGGCGTGCGGCCGGCCATCAACGTCGGCATCTCCGTTTCGCGGGTGGGCGGCTCGGCCCAGATCAAGGCCATGAAGAGCGTGGCCGGCACGCTGCGCCTCGACCTGGCCCAGTACCGCGAGCTCGAGGCCTTCGCCCAGTTCGGCTCCGACCTCGACAAGGCGA
>CAZJSF010000228.1:0-3309 GCA_964548515.1 uncultured Thermodesulfobacteriota bacterium | reverse complement strand
GGTCCCCGACCCGCGGCCCCGGAGCCTCCGCCGCCACGGCAACCGAGCCCCGAAAAGTGGCCGGCACAGGGTAGTCGGGGCGCTGGTAGTCCGGGCCCACGGCGCACCCCGCCACGAGACCCATGGCCCACACGAGACAGGCCGGACGCTTCATGCCTTCCCCCCTTCCGACGCAGGCACCGCATCCGTGGCCGGCACCCCCCTCTTCTTGCCGCCGAACGTCTTCTCAACGATCACGAACAGCACGGGTACGAGGCAGACTCCGAAGACCGTCGCCATCATCATTCCGCAGAACACCGCCATCCCCATCACCTTTCTCGCCTCGGCGCCGGCACCGCTGGCCACCAGCAGGGGCAGCACGCCGAGGATGAAGGAGAAGGCGGTCATAAGAATCGGTCGGAAGCGCAGCTTCGCCGCCGCGAGAGCCGCATCCACCGGCGACAGGCCCTCGTCGTGCACCTTGGCCCGGGCGAACTCCACGATGAGGATGGCGTTCTTGGCCGCAAGCCCGATCAGCATTACCAGGCCAATCTGGGCGAACACGTTGTTGACGTAGCTCTCGCCGATGAAGTGCCGCGCGAGCCAGATGCCCCCGAAGGCACCGAACACGGCGAACGGCATCCCCATGAGGATGCTGAGCGGCAGCGACCAGCTCTCGTACTGGGCCGCCAGGATCAGGAACACGAACAACAGGGCGAAGACGAACACCACGGCCCCGGTTCCCTCCGCCTTCTTCTCCTGGTAGGACATGTTCCCCCATTCGTAGCCCATTTCCCGGGGCAGGGTCTCCGCCGCCACCTCCTCCAGGGCGGCCAGCGCCTGGCCGGAGCTGTAGCCGGGTGCCGGCACACCGGAGAGCTCCGCCGACCGGTACAGGTTGAAGCGGTTTGTGAACTCCGGGCCGCTGATGGGGCGGCTCGTCACCAGGGTGGACAGGGGAACCATGTTCCCGTCACGGCTGCGGACGTAGAACAGGCCCAGGTCGGAAATCTTCGTGCGGTAGGCCGCGTCTCCCATGGCGTAGACCTTGTAGACGCGGCCGAAGCGATTGAAGTCGTTAACGTAGGAGCCACCCAAAAGCGCCCCCAGCGTCTGGTTGACGTCGCTGATGGAGACCCCGAGCTTGAGCACCTTGTCCCGGTCGATGTCGACGAAGATCTGCGGCACGTTGGCGCGGTAGGGTGTGGTGATGCGCCCAATCTCCGGGCGCGCCGCCGCCGCCTGCATAAACTTCTGGGTCTGTTCGGCCAGGTACTGGGGGGAGTTGCCCACCCGGTCCTGGAGCATCATTGTGAAGCCGGCGCCGGTGCCCAGGCCGGGAATCGCCGGGGGGCCGAAGGCGAAGGCGAAGGCCTCCGGTATCTCCGCGGCAAAGCGCCGGTTCAGGGCCGAGATCAGCCCGAAGACGTGCTCCTCCTTTTCCGTGCGGTCGCCCCAGTCATCGAGGGACGCAAAGGCGAACCCCATGTTGGTGGCGAAGGAGGAGGTGAGCAGGTTGTAGCCGACCAGACAGGTGACGGCGCTGACTCCCTCGAGTTCGGAGACGATGGTCTCCATCTTGCGGGCGACAGGGTCGGTCCGCTCCAGGGACGCGGCGTCCGGGAGTTGGACCGCCATCAGCAGGTAGCCCTGGTCCTCCTCCGGGATGAAGCCGGTCGGCAGCCGCTGCAGGAGCAGGTAGGTGAGCACCACGAGGCCCACCAGGATGAGCATGCTGCGCAGCACGCGCCGGATCAGGAAGCCGGCGATCCCCAAGTAGCCGGTGGTGGCCCCGTCCAAGACGCGGTTGAAGCCGCGATAGAACGGGGCCAGCAAGCTCTTGCGGCCCTCGCCGGGGGCTTTGAGGAACTTCGACGCCAGGGCCGGTCTGAGGGACAGCGCGTTGACTGAGGAGAAGCACACCGAGATGGCGATCGTGACCGCGAACTGCTGGTAGAGCCGCCCCGTGATTCCGCCCATGAACGCCACGGGGACGAACACGGCGACCATCACCAGGGTGGTCGCCACCACCGGCCCGGAGACCTCCTCCATCGCCTTGAGGGTCGCCTCCTTGGGCGCCATGCCCCGTTCCACGTGGTACATGACCGCCTCGACCACCACGATGGCGTCGTCGACGACCATGCCGATGGCGAGCACCAGCCCCAGGAGCGACAGCGTGTTGATCGAGAACCCCAGGAGCGGGAACACGGCGAAGGTCGCGACCAGGGAGACCGGGATGGCGAACAGCGGGATGAGGGTGGCGCGCCAGTTCTGGAGGAAGACGAACACGACCAGGATCACCAGCCCGACCGCCTCGAACAGCGTGATGACGATCTCCTTGATACCCTCGCGCACCGACTGGGTGGTGTCCAGGGTGATCCGGTAGCGCATGTCCTCCGGGAACCGGGTGGCGAGCTCGTCCATGGTGCGGGTGATCTCGTCCGCCACCTGGATGCCGTTCGCCCCGGGGAGCTGGTAGAGCAGGATGGCTGCGGCCGGGTTCCCGTCCACCCGCGCCTTCGAGTTGTAGAGCATGGTGCCGAGTTCTACCCGGGCCACGTCGGCGATGCGCACCTGCCGCCCGGAGGAATCGGTCCGCAGGATGATCTGGCCGAACTCGTCCGCCGTCATCAGCCGGCCCTGGGTCTGCACCGTGTACGTGAAGTCGGTTCCCGGGGGGGTCGGGGGGCCACCGATTTGGCCGGCGGGGCTGACGACGTTCTGCGCCTTAATGGCGTTCAGGACGTCGGTCACCGTCAGGCTGAGACCCGCCAGGCGGTCCGGGTTGAGCCAGACCCGCATGGCGTAGTCGCTGCCGCCGCCCAGCATGAGGTCGCCCACCCCCCGGATCCGCTTCAATGCGTCGTTGATGTTGATGGCCGCGTAGTTGTTGAGGAAAGCGTCGTCGTAGGTCCCGTTGGGGGACTCGAGGGCAAGGATCAGGAGCGGGAAGGACAGGGACTTCTTCACCGAGACGCCGTACTCCTTGACGGAGAGAGGCAGCTTCGGCGTGGCCTGGGTCACCCGGTTCTGGGTGAGCACGTTGGCCATGTCCAGGTCCGTGCCCACCTCGAACGAGATGTCGATCCGCATGGTGCCGTCGTTGGCGTTGACGGATTTCATGTAGATCATGTTCTCGACGCCGTTTATCTCCTGCTCCAGGGGTGTCGCCACCGAAGCCTCCACGTCGGTAGCGTTGGCGCCAACGAAGGTCGTGGACGCCTTGACCACAGGCGGGACGATCTCCGGGTACTGGGCCACCGGGAGACCCTTCATGGCCACGACGCCCACGATTACCATGACGATGGCGATCACCATCGCCACGATCGG
>CAZJSF010000227.1:0-3351 GCA_964548515.1 uncultured Thermodesulfobacteriota bacterium | reverse complement strand
GTCCCCAACGTGGACTGGCTGTCGCTCAAGGCCGGGGAACCGCCCTACACCGTGATCACCACCCAGAACGACCGGCTGCGGGTCTACGACGGCGCCGGCAACCAGGTGTTCGAGTCGGAAGACCAGGTGAAGGGGTCCCGCAACCTGCTGGTGGGGGAGGAGAAACTGGTCGGCTGGCAGGACTTCGAGCAGGACCACTACTGGCTGCAGGGCAAGACCCGGGCCTGGTTCGACGCGCAGGGGCAGGCGTTCCTCCTCACCCCCGTCAGCAAGAAGACCCTGGGGGCCGCGTTCAACCGGCTCCAGGCGTTCTCCAGCGGCCGCGTGGTCGGCTACCGCTGGACGGGCCTCACCTTCGATCCGGTGGCGAGCACCGCCAAGCTGCCCGGGCTGGTGCCCGACCTGGACCTGCTGCCGTCACCGAACCGGGCCGGGGCGTTCTCCGTCTGCGCGCTCCTGGTGCAGAGCGAGGGGGTGCTCCAGAAGACCTACCGCAGCCGCCTGCTGGTGTACGATCTGCCGCCGGGGGCGCAACCTTGACAGCCGAACGGCGGACCGTATAATAGCGCCTCTTTCGGCGGTGTAGCTCAGCTGGTCAGAGCATGCGGCTCATATCCGCAGAGTCCGGGGTTCAAGTCCCTGCACCGCCACCACACGACCATCCGGCACCGCCCGGTGAGATACGAAAAGCCCCGAGAGATCGGGGCTTTTCTTTTGCCTGGACGTCCGGCGCCGGCGCGAGAGGCGCGCGGAGGGTCACGACCCGCGGCGGTCCGGACCGGGCCCCTCCCCCGCACCTGCGGCGTCTCCGCGGGCTACAGTCCCAGGGACTCGCCCACCAGCAGGACCTGGACGTCGGTGAGTCGCGGCGCCCGCTCCATGACGTGCACCACCCGGCAGATGCGCTCCGGGCTGCGGCAGTCGGAACACTCCCCGGTGGTCGCGCAGGGGGTCTTCATGCCCAGCCGGTAGGCGTTCGGCGGCGAGGCCCAGGCGCGCACCCGGCGCAGCCCCTGGTCGGCGTCGGCCGCCAGCTTGTTGGCGCCCGCCACGATGGTCACCCGCTTGGGGCCGAAGGTCATGGCGCTGATCCGGTTTCCGGTGGCGTCGATGTTGACGATCTTGCCGTCCAGCGTCACGGCGTTGGCGCCGGTCAGGAACAGGTCGCACGTCAACTGGCGCCGCATCACCTCCAGGCGCTGCTCCAGGGTGAGCCCGGGCGCCCCGTGGATCAGGGTCTCCTTGCCGAGGGAGGTCATCCGCTCCGGCAGCCCGAGTTCCACCAGGGTCACCGAGCCCCCGAACCCCACCGTCCGGGCACCCTCCGCCCGCTCCAGCACGCACGCCACCACCTGCTCCCGGTTGGCGCACACGCCGACCTGGAAACCGTTGCGCTCCAGGTTGCGGGCCGCCGTCTCCAGGCGCCGCTCCACTTCCCACTGGGCCCACTGATTCATGCCGCTCCTCCCGTGCTCGGGTTCATCGTTGGGTGTCACCGCAGCCGGTCGCCGCGCGCCGGCGCACCTCCCCGAGAGCCTCGCACAGGCAGCGCAGCCCTTGGGCGTCGGAGAGCCGGTGATCGCCCCCTTTTACCAGGACCAACTCCACGTCGCGAGAGTCCAGGCGTTCCAGGACCCGCAAGGAGGTCTGCCAGGGAACCTCGGCGTCGGCCTCGCCGTGGACCAGCCGCACCGGGCAGCGCACCGGGATCGGCCCGCGCAGCAGCAAGTGCCCGCCCGCCTCCGCGAGAAAACCCCGGGTGATCGGGGTAGGCCCCTCCCCGTGGGGGTTCGGCAGCCGCACCACACCGGTGTCTTCCAGGGCGCAGCGCTCCGCGGGGCCGAGCCATGCCGGCAGCAGGTCCGCGGTGAAATCCGGGGCCGCCGCCACCGTTACGAGACCGCACACCCGCTCGGGCCGCTCCCGCGCCACCAGCAGGGCGATCCACGCCCCCATGCTGGACCCCACCAGCACCAGGGGGCCTTCGGTCAGCCCGTCCACCACCGCCAGGGCGTCGTCCTTCCAGCGCCCCAGGGTGCCGTCTTCGAAACGCCCGCTGGAGCGTCCGTGCCCCGAGTAGTCGAAGCGCAGGTACGCCCAGCCCCGCGCCCGGCAGTGGCTCTCCAGGGCGCGCGCCTTGGTCCCCTCCATGTCGGAGACGAAGCCCCCGAGGAACACCACCCCGGGGGACGCCCCCGGCAACTGCCGGTAGGCAAGTCGCTCCCCGTCGGGCAGGCGCAGTTCCCGGCAGGGCGTGTCAGAGGGCATACAGGGTGTCGTCGACCTCCGGGCGGAGGTAGCGGCGTCGCAGGTTCTTCAGACCGCGCTTGGCACCCTCCCCGCCAAACGGGTCCTCTTCCTCGAGGACGTCGCCCATCTGTTCCTCGATCCGGTCCGGGTCCTCCCCGGCTTCCATACGCCGGATCGCCTCCTCCATGCCGGCGCCGAGATTCATCCCGGTGGCGTCGTACAGCTTGCGCATCATGCGCGCCACCTGGCGCGGGTCGTCCTCGTCGATGCCGTCCGCCTCCGAAGCCAGGGACATCATCGCCTGCTCCATGCGGCTCTCGTCGAGGTCGGGCAGGTCGTCGCCATCGGCGTCCTCCTTGCGACCCTTCGAGATCGCGAACAGGGACACCTGGCGCTCCAGTTCGGGGCGACGGCAGCGCGGGCAACCGGGCCGCTTCTCGGTATTCACACGGGGAGAGAGGAAGTTGAAGATGACGTGACAGTCCGGGCAGTAGAACTCGTAGACGGGCATACAGACGCCTCCTCTTCGACCGGAATTCCCGTGTCTGCGGGTTTGACGGTCGGAAAGGATAGCGTTCGCCCGGCGGGAGTGTCCACAGGGGACCGCGGGCGGGTTGCCGCGCGGCCCCTGTGGGTGCGGGTCAACCGGCGTCGCCGGCCACCTCCCGCAGGAACGGGGGCACCACCCACCACTTGCCCCCTTCCACCAGGATCCGGCATCCCCGGCTGTCGATCCCCCCCCAACGGTTCACGTCCGGCAGCCGCTCCTGGTCCACCTCTTCCCGGTGTCCGCTCGCGGCGACCCGGTCCAGCACCTGCTGAAAGTCTTCGAGTGATGTCGCTGCAACCGCCATCGCCTGTTCTCCTCGCCCGGGGGCGCTCCGAAAAGGGACCGTCGCAACTGCGCCGGATACCCATCTGATCTGTTGATCCAATGCATAAGGTAACAAAGCGGGGGGCGCTTGTCCAGGTGTTCACAATCACAAAATCCCGTTTGGGGGCGGCGTGCCGCGCCAACAGCGGCACCGGGGGCGGGCTGGAAAAAGGTGGCGGGTCAGGGTTGCTGGGGTGGCGGGAAGCGGGTTGAGGCAACGTCTCGGC
>CAZJSF010000226.1:0-3353 GCA_964548515.1 uncultured Thermodesulfobacteriota bacterium | reverse complement strand
GATGGTGAAGAGGAGCGCGATCAGGGTGATCGGGCTGATCCGGGGGATGAACTTCGTTTCGTACCACTCCCGCCCCTTGGTCCTCAGCCCCACGAACCGCGAGATCATGCCGCCGAGGAAGGGGATGCCCAGGTAGATGAAGACGCTCTCCGCGATCTGGCCGATCGTGATGTCGACCGTGGCGCCGGCGATGCCGAGCTTCGGGGGGAGCCAGGTGATGAAGAACCACGCGTAGACGGAGAAGAAGAGCACCTGGAAGATCGAGTTGAAGGCCACCAGCCCCGCGCAGTACTCGGTGTCGCCCTTCGCGAGGTCGTTCCAGACGATGACCATGGCGATGCAGCGGGCCAGGCCGATGAGGATCAACCCCACCATGTACTCGTGGTAGCCGCCGAGCATCGTGACCGCCAGGAGGAACATGAGGATCGGGCCCACCACCCAGTTCTGGACGAGGGAGAGCCCGAGGACCTTCACGTTCTTGAAGACCTCGGGCAGCTCCTCATACTTCACCTTGGCCAGGGGCGGGTACATCATCAGGATCAGGCCGGCGGCGATGGGGATGTTGGTCGTGCCGACCTGGAAGACGTTGATCACGTCCTTCACGCCGGGGAAGGCGTAGCCCGCCAGGACCCCCGCGGCCATTGCCAGGAAGATCCAGAGCGTCAGGTAGCGGTCGAGGAACGAGAGTCTTCGGGCGACGCCGGACATGACCACCTCCTCGTGCGTCAACGAACGGGGCTCAGGGGGCGCCCCGCGGAGCGCCGTCTTCGCGCAGCAGGTCCTCCACGGCGTCGCGGATCTCGTCCCGCACGCGGCGGAATACCGACATCCTCTCGTCCTCCGTACCCCTCGCCTGCGCCGGGTCGTCGAAGGGCCAGTGCCGGCGCTCCTTCACCCGGCCGTGGAACACCGGGCACGACTCCTTCGCCCCGCCGCAGACCGTGACCAGCAGGTCCAGGTCTTGGCCTAGGAACTCGTCAACGGACTTGGACCGGTGCCCGGTGAGGTCCACGCCCGCCTCGGCCATGGAACGGACGGCCAGCGGGTTGACCCCTTGGGGCTGGGTCCCGGCGGAGAGCGCTTCGTACCGGTCGCCCCCGAGATGGCGCAGCCACCCCTCGGCCATCTGGCTTCGGCACGAGTTGCCGGTGCAGAGGAAGAGCACGCGCCGTTTCACGGGCGCCTCAGGCCGCGCTCTTCCCGCACAGGTCTTCCCGGCAGGCCCGCCGGGCCGACTCGCGGACGAGGCGGGCTTCCCCGTTCCCGGCCGCGGCCAGCCTCACCTGGGCGACCAGTCCCTGGACCGCAGGCGCCGGAACCGGGTGGAGTCGGTAGTTCTTCCACGGGCCGACGCGCTCCGAGGCGACGAAGCCGGCATCCTCCAGGATCTGCAGGTGCCGGGACACGGTGGACTGGGCCAGACCGAGCACCGCCTGGACCTCGCAGGCGCACAGGGGCCGTTCCTCCAGCATCCAGACGATTCGCAGGCGCGACTCGTCGGCCAAGGCTTTCAGTGCGACCAGCAGTTCCATGGCGGTCTCCACGATCTCAAAACGATATGCAGCGATTTTGCCATCAGCCATCCTGGCGGTCAACGCCCAAGAAAAGCCAATTATGGACATGTTCGAATATTCCTATATCGTCGAAAAACGATTAAATCGCTTGCGTGAGGGGAATGCGTGGGCGTAAGTTGCGAAGCTGCGCGGAAATGGCCCCGGAGAGAGCCCCTTGTCGGGGTCCTGGCGGAGGAGGAGTTGCCCCGATGCCCCATCGTCACAGCATGGGCCGAGCCGTTCTCGCCCTCCTCCCCTTCCTCCTCCTCGGAACCTCGGCCCGGGCCGGGCTCCCCGGAGGGGGTTCCCCTACGCTGGTCTTCGTCACCAAGAGCGACGCGTGCGACTGCGAGGCGAGCCTCTGCGTGGCCGGGGAGCAGGAGGTTCTGAACTTCCTCGCCGGCAACCCGTGGGGCTTTCGGCGCGAGACGGTTGACCTCAAGGAATCGCCCAGGGCGGCCAAGGAACTGGGCATCCTGGCCGTGCCCGTGGTCTTCCTGCTCGACGGTCAGGGCAGGCGGGTGGCCCGCTTCGACGGGTTCTTCGCCGAGCGGGACTTCTACCGGGCCTGGGAGGCCCACCTCGCCGGGGAGGCGAAGTGATGACCAAGTCTCCACGCCGCTACCTCGTTCCGGTCCTCTTCCTGGTGGGGGCGATCGTGCTCACTGCAGCCGTTGCCCGCTACGGCCTGGAACTGGCGGCCGAGCCCTCCGGGGCGGCGCTGCCGCCCGAGCGATCCCAGCCGCTCCAGCCGGGTCAGAAGGTCACCTTCCTCGAACTCGGCGGCGTGGGCTGCAAACCGTGCGAGGCCATGGTGCCGGTGATGGAGGCGGTCCGGGAGCGCTTTCCCGGCCGCGTGGAGGTGATCTTCCACGACGTGCGCCGAGACCCCGCGAAGGCTGGGGAGTACCGGGTCCGATTGATCCCGACCCAGGTGTTCCTCCGACCCGACGGCAGCGAGTTCTTCCGCCACGAGGGATACCTCCCCGAGACCGGCGTGGTCGCGGTCCTCGAGAGGATGGGTGTGCGATGAAGGGACTGCTTCTCGGCCTGCTGGTCTTCTCAGCCTGTCTTTCGACGCCGGTCGCCCGGGCTTCCGACCCCCTGGGCGACGAGGCCCGGGCCGCCGGCAGACCCCTCATCGTGGACTTCGGCATGACCCGGTGCCTGCAGTGCGTCGAGCAGGCGAAGACCATGGACGAGCTCGAGGCGGCCATCGGCGAGCGGGTGCTCCTGAAGTTCGTCCACGTGGGCCAGGAGGAGGCGCTGGCCGAGGCCTACGAAATCCTGCTGATTCCCACCCTGGTCTTCTTCGACGCCCGCGGCAACGAGGTGTTCCGCAACGTGGGCCAGATGAAGAAGGACCCCATGCTGGCCAAGGCCCGGGAACTGTGCCTGATCGAGTGACGCAGGGTCTCCCCACTCTGCCTCCCCGGCCACCGGGCCGGAGACAGCGATGAACGAACGCAACAAGCTCCTGCTCGTCGTCGGCGTCTTCCTCGCCGCGTACTACGTCCCGGTGGACCACGCCCGGGTGCAGTCGGCGATCCTCGAGTCCTTCACCATGCTCCAGGACTACGCCCGGGCCCACGTGCTCACCTGCCTGGTGCCGGCCTTCTTCATCGCCGGGGCCATCGCCGTGTTCGTGAGCCAGGGGGCCGTGCTCCAGTACCTGGGCGCGAAGGCCCACCGCTTCGTGGCCTACACCGTGGCCTCCGTCTCGGGCACGGTGCTCGCGGTGTGCTCCTGCACCGTGCTCCCCATCTTCGCCGGCATCTACGGCCGGGGCGCGGGCATCGG
>CAZJSF010000225.1:0-3367 GCA_964548515.1 uncultured Thermodesulfobacteriota bacterium | reverse complement strand
GATCTACGTGGTCTCGAGCCGGGTGGGCCTCCGGGAGGCGGACTTCCGCTTCCTGCGCGACATCCGGGCCATGGGCCTGGTGGGGTCGACTCGGTTCGTCCTGAACGCCGACCTCGCCGAACACGGGTCGGCCGAGGACCTCCGGCTCCTGCGGGATCGGATGGTCTCGGAGCTGCAGAACGTGGCCGGCGAGGTGCCCATCCACACCTTCTCCGCCCTGAAGGCGCTGCTCGAACCGCTGAGCCGCTCCGGGAAGGCGCTGTCCCGCAAGGACGAGCTGCTCCTCGAACTCTGGGCCGAGTCGCCGGCCTCGGCCGCGGACGAGTACCCGGCGTTCCTCTCGTTCCTGGAGGGAGAGGTCGGCGAGCGCCGGCAGAAGCGGATCTCCCGGAGCCTCGAAGGCGTGGTCCGCCGTGCGGCCGAGGCCCTCCGGGCCCGCCTGGAGGCGTCGGTCGTGCTGCTCGGCCGCACCGCCCAGGACCTGGGGGCCGAGAAGAGGGCACTGGCGAGCGCCAAGGACCGGGTCCACGCCTCGCTCAACACCTTCGAGGGCGCCCTGCGAAGCGTGGCGGAGGGGCTCAAACGCGACGCGTTCCGCCGGGTGGACGCCGTGTTCCATCCCCAGGGAGGATCGGTGGCGGAGGAGGTGGTCGCCCACGTCCGGACGCTGGAGGCGCCCGCCGGCGCGCTCGAAGCGGACGACCGCCGGAAGCTCCTGCGGCAGATGGCCAAGCTCTACCAGGAGATGCGGGCGGGCTTCCACCGCTACAAGGTGGAGGCGGTGAACCCCAGGGCCGTGGAGCAGATCCGGACGATCTGGAAGGAGGCGAGCGCGGCGCTCGCGGCCGCGGCTGGCCCGCCGGCCGAGATCCTGGTGCAGAGCGTGGAGGCGTACCGGCGGGAGGCCGCTGCCCTGGGGATCCAGGTGCCCCCGCTCGAGCTGCCGCCTCTCGACCCCTCCATCGGCCGCACGCCCATCCCGCTCTTCTCGGCCCTCACCTACCTCCCGAACCAGTTCGCCGCCGACCGGGTCCTGTCCTTCGCCGGGCAGTGGACCCGGAAGCTCGCCGCGGGGTGGGCCCGGCGGCTCATGGGGAAGAAGGAGCGCACCACCTTCGCCCGCTCGGTCCTCGCGGACGGGGCGGAGGCCGTGCGCGAACTCCTGGGGGAGGAGGCCCGGTCGAACCTGCTCCACTACAACGAGCAGGTGAAGTACCAGGTGGTGGCCCGCAGCCTCGACGAACTGGCGGGCGCCTGGACGAAGGGGTACCGGGAGACCGTGGAGGCGCTGGTGCTGGACCTCGACCGGCTCGGGCAGCTGCTCGACCGGGAGGAGGCCGAGCGGGAGGCCCTGATCCCCCGCCTCCAGGAAGTCCTGCGTGCCCTCGCCCCCCTGGCCGCCTGAGCCCTGGCCGAGCCTGGGGAGGTACTGGAGGCTCCTCCACGGCGAGCCCGTCCGGCGGGTGAGCCTGGACCCCGGCTTCTCCTGCCCCAACCGCGACGGCCTGCTCGGCACGGCCGGCTGCTCCTTCTGCGACCCGGCCTCCTTCTCCCCGTCCCACGGCGACCCGCGCCCCGTGGCCCGGCAGCTCGCCGCCGGGATCGCAGCCCTGGGGGAGCGGGGCGTCCGGAAGGCGGCGGCGTACTTCCAGCCGCGCACCAACACCCACGCGCCGCCTGCGGTCCTGGATCGGCTGTGGGAGGAGGCCCTGGGGCCTCCGCAGGTGGTGGCCCTGTGCGTCGGGACCCGGCCCGACTGCGTGCCCGACGCCGTTCTCGACGGGCTCGCGGCGCGGCGCGGGCGGGTGGAGGTGTGGCTCGAGCTGGGGCTGCAGTCGAGCCGCGACGAGACCCTGCGGAGGCTGCGGCGCGGCCACGGGGCGGCGGCGTTCGCCGACGCGTGTCGCCGGGCCCGCAGCCGGGGGCTCAAGGTGTGCGCCCACGTGATCCTCGGCCTGCCGGGGGAGGTGGCCGAGGACGAGCTCGCCACCGCGGCCTTCCTGGCGGGTCTGGGGGTGGAAGGGGTGAAGCTGCGCCAGCTCGCCGTGGTCCGGGGCACCGAACTGGAGGCCGCGTGGCGCCGGGGCGAGGTGCCCGTTCTGGGGGAGGCGGAGTACGCGGCCCGGGCGGCCGCCTTCGTGCGGGCGCTGCCCCGCGGGACGGTGCTGCACCGGCTGGTGGGCGACACCCCGGCCGGGCGGCTCCTGGCGCCCCGGTTCGAAAAGGGTAGAGTGCTCCGGGAGATCCGGGAAGCCCTCGGCCGGGAATGAAACAGCCGGCGAGCGCCGGCTGGGGTTCTTGGTGGGCGAGGCGGGATTCGAACCCACGGCCTCAGGTTCCGGAGACCTGCGCTCTATCCAGCTGAGCTACTCGCCCCAAGGGAAGCGGGAGTTAAGCACATCCACTGTGCGATTGCAAGTTGCCGGAGGGCGCGCTGGCGCCCCGGGACGAGGAGGGAACGATGAGCAAACCCGCGAAGATCTTCCTCTGGCTCGCCGGGGGCCTGGCGCTGCTGCTGGCCGTCGCGGTCATCGGCCTCAAGGTCTACCTCACGAAGGAGCGGATCCTGGCCTGGGTGGTGCCGCCGCTCGAGGAGCAGCTCCGTCGGGACGTCTCGATCGGGGACGCCGGGGCCGGGCTGACGGGCATCTACCTCGAGGAGCTCGACATCCGGAGCCGGGGCGCCCCGGAGCCCCTCGTCGCCGCGCGGGCCATCCGCATCCGCTGGAACCTGTGGGCCCTGCTGTCGGGTCGGGTCCAGGTGGACGAGGTGAGCCTGGTCGAGCCCCACATCCGGATCGTCCGGCTGGCGGACGGGACGCTGGACGTCGACGACCTGCTCGGCGCGGAGAAGGGCAAGGAGGCTCCCGAGCCCCGAGCCGGGGGAGGCGGCGGGGCGGACACGCCGGTTTCGCTTCTGGTGGCCCTCTTCTCCGTGGAGCGCGGCCGCTTCTCCTTCGAGGACCGGGCGCGCTCGCCGGCCGAGACCTACACCCTCGACGACATCGAATCGCGCGTGCGCGAGATCTCCCTGGACCGTCCCATCCGCTATGAGCTCTCCGCCCGCCTCCCCCTGGCGGAGAAGTCGCGGTTCCGGGCGGAGGGGACGGTGGACCCCACGAGCCGCGACGTCGTGGCCCAGGTCCGGGTCGAAGACTTCGAGCTCGCCGCGCTGAACGAGGTGCTCGGAAAGGGCCTGCAGGTTGCGTCCGGCAAGGCGGGGGTGGACCTCGCCCTCGAGGTGACGGGGGGGAACAGCGCGCGGGTCCGGGGAACGCTGCGCGCCGACCGGCTCACCCTGGCCTCCGGGGAGAGCCGGGGAGAGACCGCGGACGTGAGCGCGGAGCTGGAGGCGTCCGCCGACCTC
>CAZJSF010000224.1:0-3456 GCA_964548515.1 uncultured Thermodesulfobacteriota bacterium | reverse complement strand
ACCGCCCCCGACTCCTTCGCCCGGTCGCCGGGTCCACGCTCGGGCGCCGCCCGGTCCGCCTCACCCGCCCCCCCCCACGTCCCCGGCTGGGCGGGCCCGGGTGCCGCTCCCCGACACCGCCACCCGGCCGGCCCCTCCCGTTCGTGCCGGCCCGTGCTCCCAGGTGCGGGTGTCGCGTCACTTTTCACCGCGGTCTCGGTGGAGCTTCATCGAAGAAGGGGGTCCCCGGCACCCGCCGGGGACGCCGGTCCCGGTGGGGCCCGCCCCAGGGCCGGTGGCACGCTCCTTGCTCGCCGCAGTCCGACGTTTGGGCCCCGAGCGTTCCCGGAGGCGGCGTGTTCCCGTCGACCGGGTCGTCGGGTGCCCCGCGCCGGTACCGCGGGTGCGAGGATGGGACGGCGTTGCGTTCGTTCTCCGAAGGCTCCGCGAGCTGTGAATTGTGGTTCAAGGGTGGCTCTCCAATCGTTTGATGTGTTGCAGGACGGTGGGGTGCTGAAGTATGGAAGGGGGCGCCGTCGGAGCGTGCGGTTCGGGGGGCCGGCTCCGAGGGGTTTCCAATGGGTTGGACTGGGAGGAGTGAGTCATGGCGCGTGAGGTTGCGATCGTAGCAGCGTGCAGGACGCCCATCGGGGGGTACCTGGGGAGCCTGCAGCCCTTCTCTGCCCCCGAGCTCGGCGGGTTCGCCGTTCGGGAAGCCGTGAAGCGCTCCGGGCTCCGCCCCGAGGACGTGGACGAGTGCGTGATGGGAAACGTCCTCCAGGCGGGGGTCGGGCAGAACCCGGCCCGCCAGGCGGCGCTCAAGGGGGGCCTTCCCGCTTCGGTCAACGCCTTCACGGTGAACAAGGTCTGCGGCTCCGGGCTGAAGGCCGTGATGCTCGCCGCCCAGGCCGTGGCCCTCGGCGACGCCGACGTGGTGGTGGCCGGCGGCATGGAGAGCATGTCGAACGCGCCCCACCTGCAGCGCAACCTTCGGGGCGGGGTCCGGCTGGGCAACTTCACGACCGTGGACGCCATGATCCACGACGGGCTCTGGTGCGCCTTCCACGACGTCCACATGGGGAACCTGGCCGAGTTCACGGCCGAGAAGGCGGGGCTGACGAGGGCCGAGCTCGACGAGTTTGCCGCGGCCAGCCAGCGCAAGGCGGGGCGGGCGATGGCCGACGGAAGCTTCCGGGAGGGGATGGCGGCGGGGGAGGGGCCCCGGCGGAGGGGTCCCCCGGTTCCCTTCTCGACGGACGAGCCGGTTCGCCCCGATACGACGCTCGAAGTCCTCGCGAAGCTCCGCCCTGCCTTCCAGAAGGACGGAGTGGTGACCGCCGGGAACGCGCCGGGGCTGACCGACGGGGCCAGCGCCGTGGTGGTCGCGGCACGGGAGTTCGCCGAGAGCCGGGGGCTGCCGGTGCTGGCCCTGGTCCGGGAACAGGCTGCCGCCCATCGGGATCCGAGAGAGGTCTTCTTCGCGCCCATCGACGCCGTGCGTCGCGTCATGGACCGCGGGGGGTACTCCATCGGCGATTTCGACCTCATCGAGGCCAACGAGGCCTTCGCGTCCCAGTGCCTCGCGGACGGCCGGGAGCTCGGGTGGGACTGGGACCGCGTCAACGTGAACGGGGGCGCGATCGCGCTGGGCCACCCGATCGGCGCCAGCGGCGCCCGGGTGCTGACCACGCTCCTCTACGCGATGAAGGCCCGCGGCTCGCACCGGGGCCTCGCCACGCTGTGCCTCGGAGGAGGCGGTGCCGTCGCGCTCGTCGTGGAGCGCCCCGCCTGATCCGATCCCGCCCCTGCTGAGGGGCGGGTGCCATTTGGAAGCCGGCCCGCGGCGGCCGCTACTTCGAGGGGAGGAGATCCAATGGACGTCAAGAAGGTGGGCGTGGTCGGCGCTGGCACGATGGGGCACGGGATCGCGCAGGTGTTCGCGGCCTCGGGCTACTCGGTGGTCCTTCGCGACATCTCCGACGACCTGGTGAACAAGGGGATCGCCGCGATCCGGAAGAACCTGGAACGGATGGTGGCCAAGGAGAAGATCACCGCCTCGGACAAGGACGCCGCCCTGGGCCGGATCCGCGGCACGACGGAGCTCGCGGCTCTCGCCGACGTGGACGTGGCCGTCGAGGCAGCGACCGAGAACCCCGAGATCAAGCTCAAGATCTTCCAGGACCTGGACCGCACCGCCAAGCCCGGAGCGATCCTCGCCTCCAACACCTCGTCCATCTCCATCACGAAGATCGCCGCGGCGACCGGGCGCCCGGAACGCGTGATCGGCATGCACTTCATGAACCCGGTCCCGGTCATGAAGCTGATCGAGATCATCCGCGGGCTGCAGACCTCGGACGAGGTCTACGCCACCGTGGAGGATCTCTCGAAGAAGCTGGGCAAGGTCCCCGTGTGCGTGAACGACAGCCCGGGATTCGTCTCGAACCGCGTCCTGCTCCCCATGATCAACGAGGCCGTGTTCGCGCTCTACGAGGGCGTCGCCTCCGCCAAGGACATCGACACGGTCATGAAGCTCGGGATGAACCATCCGATGGGTCCGCTGGAACTGGCGGACCTCATCGGCCTCGACGTCTGCCTCTACATCCTGGACGTCCTCCACGAAGGCTTCGGCGACTCCAAGTACCGCGCGTGCCCGCTGCTCCGGAAGATGGTGGCGGCCGGGTACCTCGGTCGGAAGACCGGCAAGGGCTTCTACGACTACGGCAACTGAGTGCGGCCGCGCACGCGGAGAGGAGGCGCCACCGATGGCTTACGAGAACGTCCTGCTGGAGCAGTCCGAGCCCGGGATCTACCTGCTCACCGTCAACCGTCCTGCGGCGCTTAACGCCCTCAACGCGCGAACCCTCGACGAGATCGCGGCGGCCGTGGCCGAGGTTGGGGCGGACCGCGGCGCCCGCGTCCTGCTGGTGACCGGGGCCGGGGACAAGTCCTTCGTCGCCGGGGCGGACATCAAGGAGATGCAGGCCCTGACCGCGATGGAGGCGAAGGAGTTCTCGCTGAAGGGGTTGCGTGCCTTCCGGAGCCTGGAGAACCTCCCCATCCCCACCATCGCGGTGGTCAACGGGTACTGCCTGGGCGGCGGGTGCGAGCTCGCCATGAGCTGCGACTGGATCGTGGCCAGCGACCGGGCCGTGTTCGGACAGCCGGAGGTGGGCCTCGGCGTGACCCCGGGCTTCGGCGGGACCCAGCGTCTGACGCGCCTCGTGGGGCGCGCGATGGCGCTGGAACTCGTGACCACCGCGCGGCAGGTCCGGGCGGAGGAGGCCCGCCAGATCGGCCTGGCCAACCACGTCTTCGCCTCGGAGATCCTCCTGGACGAAGCCCTCAAGATGGCCATGAGCATCGCGTCGAAGGGGCCGGTTGCGGTCCGCCTGGCGAAGGAGGGTGTCCAGCGCGGGCAGGATCTCGACCTCGACAACGCGTGCGTGCTGGAGAGCGAACTGTTCGGCCTGTGCTTCT
>CAZJSF010000223.1:0-3475 GCA_964548515.1 uncultured Thermodesulfobacteriota bacterium | reverse complement strand
CGCAGCCCCGGTTCGCACGGGATCAAGGCGGGCCTCCCGCGGCCGCGGCCGGCAGTTCCCACCGGGGGCACGCCTCCGGGGCCGCGGCCCCGTCGAGGCACAGGAGGCGGCGGTAGCGCCGCTCGCCGTCCCCGGTCTCCTGGTGCACGTCGAGGAGCGTGCCCGAGGGGCACTGGAGGCAGCGCTCGGGCTGGCGGCGGAAGGCGGTGGCCGTGTGCCGGGCCACGAGGCCGTCCGAGAAGGTCCAGACCCTCCCGGGCCCCCGGCTGAGCACCTCCACGGCCCGGACCCGGTCGAGCACGATCCGTCCCCGGTCCTCCCCCACGGTCGCACGAAACTCCACCACGTCTCCCTCCCGGAACTCGTGACGCTCCTGGGCCCTCCGCGACACCCGGGCGTAGGCGGCGGAGCGGAGCAGCGTGCGCCCGAGGTAGGCGTCGCGGAGCACCAGGAGGAAACCGCGGAACCGCACGCGCTCCCCCGCGTCCACCTCGCGCACGAAGGAGGGCTTCACGCCGGCCACCTCGCCGCTCGCCTCGAACTCCCGGCCCACCGCCGCGTCGAACCAGTCCTCGAAGGCCTCCAACTCGCGGCGGAACTCGTGCCAAGCACCCGGCGGGAGGAGCAGCCGCGGCTGCTGGTGGACCTTCTCCTCCTCGTACTCCCGGCACCCGCGGCACAGCCGTCCGGCGTGGGTGAACCGGCGCTTGCACGACTGGCCCTTCTCCAGGCGGCGGCACCGCCAGCGGAAGTACACGCACCCCTGGGGGAAGCAGCGCTTCTCCCGCAGCACGTGGTACGGGCTGACGCTGCCGGCGAAGTCCTCGTGGGCCGCATGGGAGCACGCGAACACGCCCCGGCGCTTCCACGCGTTGGCGAGCTCCCGCGGGTGCCCGCCCGCGGCGGCCCCCCGCAGGGAGGGGATCCTCAGGAGCCCCGGCCTGGCCACGCCCTGCCCCCTTCTCCCCCGCTCACGGGGGGTAGAAGCGGATGCCCATGTAGTAGCAGCACCCCTCCTGGTCGAGGTCGTTGAAGAACGTGCGCTCCTTCCCGTCCTGGAAGGCGATGCGCACCAGCGCGGGCCCCCCGTCGAGCACGGAGGTCTTCACCTCCACCACCCGGCCCGTCCCCCACACCCGATGGCTCCGGTGGTACACGACGTCCCCCAGCTGCAGGTAGATGCGGCGTCGCACGGCACGCTCCGCAAACCCTCCCCCCGCCGGTCCACTCCTCATCCCACGAGCTTACCACGCCCGGGGGCGGCGGGTGGCGCCCCACCCTTCACAGGAGGTGGCGCACCGCACGGTCCAGCCCCTCCACCGTGAGCGGGAACATGGGGAAGAGCCCGCCGACCGTCTCCACCGTGTCGTAGTGGGGCCAGGAGGACTCGGGGAGCGGGTTGAGCCACGCGCGCTTCGGGAAGGCCCCGGCGAGCAGGCGCAGCCAGTCGATCCCCTTCACGTTGGTGGTCCGGCCCCGCTCCAGGATGCCGTTGGGGATCAGGAGCTCGTAGGGGGCCATGGAGGCGTCGCCCACGGCCACGAAGCGGTAGCCCTTCCCGAACTCCCGGGCGACCTCGGCCGTGGGGACGAACTCGCCGGCCTCCAGGTCGGTGTAGAGGTTCTCGTACACGCAGTTGTGGAAGTAGAAGGCCCGGAAGTCCTTGAAGTGGTTGAGCCCGTGGGCGGCCGAGAAGAGCCTCTCCGAGAGCTCCCGGTGGGGCTCCATGGACCCGCCGGTGTCCATGGCGAGGAGCAGGCGCACCTGGTTCTCCCGCTCGCGGCCGAACACCAGCTCGATCTCCCCCGCGTTGCGGCACGTGGTGTCCACGGTGGCCTCCACGTCCAGGGACTCCTCGCCCTCCTTGCGCAGGTCCCGCAGCTTCCGGAGGGCCACCCCGATCTGCCGGGTGTCGAGCACCAGGTCGCGGCGCAGGTTGCGGTACCGGCGCGCGAAGGCCTGGAGAACCGCCCGTCCCCCGCCCCCCTCGGGGGCGAAGGAGATGCCGGTGGGGTGGCTGCCGTAGGCCCCGAAGGGGCTCGTTCCCCCGGTGCCGATCCAGTGGTGCCCGCCGTGGTGGGGCCCGTCCTGGGTGCGCAGGCGGTCCTGCAGCTCGCGGAGGAGCTCGTCGAGGGTGAGGGCCTCCATCCGGGCCAACTCCTCGGCGGAGAGCTCCAGGGGCGAGAGGGGGTCCTTGAGCCAGCGCAGGATCTCCTCCCGGGTCGCCAGGTCGTCCGGGAGCTCCGCCCCCCGGAAGCAGTGGGCGAAGGCCTGGTCGAAGGCGTCGTAGTGGGCCACGTCCTTCACCAGCAGGCTGCGGGCGAGGTGGTAGAAGTCGTCCAGGCTCTGGTTGTGGAGCCCCTTGCCCAGCGCCTCCATCAGCGCGAGCCACTCGGTGGGGCTCGTGGGCACGCCCAGGGCGCGCAGGGAGTAGAACAGGGGCAGGAACACGGGGGAGCCGCCTCAGCTCCGGCGCCGGGGGCCCGGCCTCACCGGAAGAACCGCCGCCCCGCGGTGCGCGGGTCGGCGCTCCGGGCCGCGCCCCGGGAGAGCGCATCCAAGTCCTCCTGCATCTTGAGCAGGGCGCCGAGGAAGGGGATCTCGGCCGGCGGCGCGTCCGCGTCGGGCAGCTTCGCGCCGCTGGCCAGCAGCACGCGGATCCAGTCGAGGAGCTCGGAGGTGGAGGGCTTCTTCCGGAGGCCCGCCACCTCGCGCAGGGAGTAGAAGAGACGCAGGCTGCCGCCGAGCAGGTAGCCCGGCAGGTCCGGGAAGTGCACCCCCACGATGGCCCGCATCTGCGCCTCGTCCGGGAAGTCGATGTAGTGGAACACGCACCGGCGCAGGAAGGCGTCGGGCAGCTCCTTCTCCGCGTTGGAGGTCACGATCACCGCGGGGCGGTGCCGGGCCTTCATGATTTCACCCGTCTCCAGCACCTCGAACGTCATCTGGTCGAGCTCGTGGAGCAGGTCGTTGGGGAACTCGATGTCCGCCTTGTCCACCTCGTCGATCAGCAGCACCACGCGCTCGGGGCTCGCCACCGCGCGGCCCAGGGGACCGAGCTTGATGTACCGGGCGATGTCGCGCACGTCGCCGTCGCCGAACCGGGCGTCGTTGAGGCGCTGGACCGTGTCGTACACGTACAGGCCGTCCCGCGCCTTGGTGGTGGACTTCACGTTCCAGACGATCACCTCCATCCCGAGGCCCCGGGCCACGTGGTGCGCGAGCAGGGTCTTGCCCGTGCCGGGCTCCCCCTTGACCAGCAGCGGCCTCTCCAGGGCCAGGGCCACGTTCACTGCGTCCTGCAGGGCCCGGGAGGCCACGTATCCTTCGGTTCCTTGGAAGCGGTGGAAGTCGGTCATGGTCGGTGGTCCGCCGGTTGGTTGGTGGTTCGTTCTCGGTTGTTGGTCGTTGGTTGCGCGGGAGGCCCCGGGGTCACAGGGCCCGGTGCCACTCGGGCCGGAGGGCGACCCGGCCC
>CAZJSF010000222.1:0-3479 GCA_964548515.1 uncultured Thermodesulfobacteriota bacterium | reverse complement strand
GGCAGTGGGTCGAGGCCCACCTGCTCCTCATCCGCCACGGGCGGGAGACCTGCTCCGCGCGGCGCCCCCGGTGCCCCGTGTGCCCCGTCGACCCCCTGTGCCCCTGGCCGGGCAAGGCCCGAGCATGACCGAGCGCACCGAGGCCTTCCTGCTCCGGGCGACCCCCTACGGCGAGTCGGACCTCGTGGTGGCGTTGCTCACCGCCCGGTGGGGGCGGGTGGCGGCGCTGGCCCGGGGCGCGCGCCGCTCCCGGCGCCGGTTCGGCGGCGTCCTGGACTACTTCCACCTGGTGGAGGCGGAGGTCCGGCCCGGGCGCTCGGGGATGGGGCGGCTCGTGGGCGTCGACCTTCTCCGCTCGTACCGCGCGCCCCGGGAGTCGGTGGACTCGTACCGGGTGGCGAGCCACGTGCTGGAGGTGGCGATGCTCGGCACCCGCGAGGGCAACCCGGACCCGGAGATCTTCGCCCTGGTGGAGGGCGCCTTCGCCGCCCTGGAGCGCGGCGCCGATCCCGTCAGCCTGGCGCGGGTCTTCCAGGCCCGCGCCCTCGCCGCCCTGGGGTACAGGCTCCCGGCGGAGTCGTGCACCGACTGCGGCGTGCCCCACGAGCGGGATGCCTCCCACCGCGACGCGGCGCTCCTGTGCCCCCGGTGCGCAGGGCCCTCGGCCGCCCGGATCGGGCTGGGGTCGCTGCGCACGCTCCGGTCGGCCGGCGACCTGGCCGCGGACCGGCTCGGGACGATCCGGGTGACCGGCGCGGTGGAGGCGGAGATCGGCCCGCTCCTGGAGTGCGCCCTCGCGTCGGCTCTGGGCCGCCGGCCCCGCTCGCTGGACGGCCTCCCGGGCGCGCCCGGCGTTGACCCTTTTCCGGCAACTCTGATACCTTGACGCCCCTTTGCGACAGCGGAAAACCGCACGTCTCCGGCGGGTCCGGGCGATCTCCGGACGCCTTCGGGGGAGGGAGCGAAGCAATGCAGGAACTGAAGGGAAGCTGGGCGTTGATCCTGGGCGCCTCGAGCGGCTTCGGGGCGGCCACGGCCCGGGCGCTGGCCGCCCGGGGGATGAACGTCTGCGGGGTGCACCTGGACCGCAAGCCGGCCATGCCCCAGGTGGAGGCGCTGGTCCAGGAGCTCCGGGACATGGGCGTTCGCGCGCGCTACTTCAACGCGAACGCCGCCGACGACGAGAACCGCCGGCTGGTGCTCGACGAGATGGCCGACGACATGGGCGACGGCCCGAGGCTGCGGGTGTTCCTGCACAGCCTCGCGTTCGGCGCCCTCAAGCCCTACATCGCCGAGGCGGGGCAGGGCCTGACCCGGGCGCAGATGGTCATGACCCTCGACGTGATGGCCCACAGCCTCGTCTACTGGGTCCAGGACCTCGTCCAGCGCAAGATGTTCGAGGCGAACTCGCGGGTGTTCGCCATGACCAGCTCGGGCGGCCACATCGTGTGGCCGAGCTACGGGGCGGTCTCCGCGGCCAAGGCGGCCCTGGAGAGCCACATCCGGCAGCTCGCCCTGGAACTCGGGCCCCACGGGATCACCGCGAACGCGGTGCTCGCGGGCGTCACCGAGACGCCGGCCCTCAAGGCCATCCCCGGCCACGAGAAGATGCTTCAGATGGCCAGGGCCCGGAACCCCATGGGCCGCCTCACCACGCCCGAGGACGTCGCCGAGGCCATCGCGTGCTTCAGCGAGCCCGGCTGCCACTGGATGACCGGCAGCATCCTCCGGGTCGACGGCGGCGAGGACGTTTCGGGGTAACCGACGACGAGTGACAAGTGACAGGTGACGGGTGACGCGGACAGGGGGTCCGGACTTCGCTTCACGGGTCACCCGTCACGGGTCGCCTCCTCCGAAGGAGGACACATGACCTTTCAGGACGTGATCCTGCGGCTGCAGGAGTACTGGGCGAAGCGGGGCTGCATCGTCGCGCAGCCCTGCGACATCGAGGTGGGGGCGGGGACGATGAACCCGCACACCTTCCTGCGGTGCCTGGGGCCCGAGCCCTGGAACGTGGCGTACGTGGAGCCCAGCCGACGGCCCAAGGACGGGCGCTACGGGGACAACCCCAACCGCCTCCAGCACTACTACCAGTTCCAGGTGATCCTGAAGCCCTCGCCCCTCGAGGTGCTCGACCTGTACCTGGGGAGCCTCGTGGCCCTGGGGATCGACCCCCTGGACCACGACATACGCTTCGTGGAGGACGACTGGGAGAGCCCCACCCTAGGGGCCTGGGGCCTGGGCTGGGAGGTCTGGCTCGACGGGATGGAGATCACCCAGTTCACCTACTTCCAGCAGGCCGGGGGGGTGGACTGCCGGCCCGTGTCCGCGGAGATCACCTACGGCATCGAGCGCATCGCCATGTACCTGCAGGGGGTCGAGAACGTCTTCGACCTCGTCTGGACCGACGGCCTGACCTACGGGGACGTACACCACCGGGGGGAGGTCGAGGGCAGCATCTACAACTTCGAGGAGTCCGATCCCGACATGCTCTTCGACCTCTTCAACAAGTACGAGGCCGAGTCGAGCCGCCTCGTGGACAAGGGCCTCGTCCTGCCGGCCTACGACTACACCCTCAAGTGTTCCCATGCCTTCAACCTCCTCGACGCCCGGGGCGTGATCAGCGTGACCGAGCGGGCCCGCTTCATCGGCCGGGTGCGGGACCTGGCCCGCCGGGTGGCCCAGGCCTACGTGGCGCAGCGGGAGGCGATGGGGCATCCCCTGCTGGGCAAGCTCGGCGCCCAGGGGAGGGCGTGAGATGAGCGAGACGACGGATTTCGTCCTGGAGGTCGGCACCGAGGAGATCCCGGCGGGCTTCCTGCCGCCGGCCCAGGAGGCACTGGCGGCCCTGGCCCGGGAGGGCCTGGAGGCCGCGCGCATCTCGTTCGCCGAGGCCCGGGCGCTGGCCACGCCGCGGCGCCTCGTCCTGCACGTCCGCGGCGTGGCGGCACGGCAGGCGGACACCGTGGAGGAGAAGGTCGGGCCGCCCGTATCGGCGGCGTTCGACCCGGCCGGCAACCCCACCAAGGCGGCCGAGGGCTTCGCACGCACCAACGGGGTCGCCGTCTCGGACCTGCTGCGGGTCCAGACGCCCCGGGGCGAGTACCTCGGCATCCGCAAGCAACTGGCCGGCCGGCCGGCCGCCGACGTGCTCGCCGAGCTCGCGCCCCAGTGGCTGGCCCGGATCCCCTTCCGCAAGTCCATGCGATGGGGAGCCCTGGACGGGGCGTTCGCCCGCCCGGTCCACTGGATCCTCGCCCTCCTGGGCGGGGAGGTGGTGCCCTTCGCCTTCGCCGGCGTGACCACCGGGCGCTCGAGCCGCGGCCACCGGTTCCACGCGCCCGAGCCCTTCGACGTCATGGACGGGGAGGACTACTTCCGCCTGTTCGGCGACGCGGGCGTCGTGCTCGACCCGGCGGAGCGGCGGGCGCGGATAGCCCGCCAGGTGGAGGAGTTCGCTCGTTCGACGGGCGTCGAGG
>CAZJSF010000221.1:0-3582 GCA_964548515.1 uncultured Thermodesulfobacteriota bacterium | reverse complement strand
TTTCCGGCTCCTCGGGGTGGCGGAGCCGGCCATCTCTATTGATGTTTTGCGTCTGGCCAATAATTGTTATTGAATAGAAAGCCAAAGAATAGTTGAGCATTTGGAGGCGAATAGTGGCCGATGGTTCATTTCTGTTAGCCGATCGGATATAGAACTGAATTTATCTGTTCTAGATAACTTGGCGTGCCACTCATATTGTTCACTGATCTGCGCTGACAAATATGGGAAGAAAAGACGAGAGAAGGCCGCCCTTGCGGGGCGGCCTTCCGAGAAGCGAAGAGGGGCGGGTGGCTACGCGTACCGGGTGCCGCCCTGGAGGATGCGGATGTAGTTGGCCCGCTCGAAGGCGGCGGGGTTGGGGCTCTTCTCGAGGCTCATGCAGCCGCGCATCTTGGCCACGGAGTCGTAGCCGTGGGCCTCCATCCACGCGGCCATCTCGTCACGGACGGTCTGGAGGTACCCCGAGCCGTTCTTGAGCAGCGCCGAGACCATCTGCACCCCGTGGGCCCCGGCCATGACCGCCTTCACGGCGTCGGCCGCGGTGTGGACCCCGCCGGTGGCCGCCAGGGTCATCTTGACCCGGCCGCTGACGAGCGCGAGCCAGCGAAGCCGGGGGAGCAGTTCGCCGGAGTCGGAGAGGCGCAGCTTCGGCACCACCTCCAGGGCCTCCAGGTCGATGTCGGGCTGGTAGAAGCGGTTGAAGAGCACGAGCCCCTTCGCCCCGGCGGCCTCGATGCGCACGGCCATGTTCGGGAGCGACGAGAAGAAGGGGGAGATCTTCACCGACACGGGGATCTTGACGGCCTTCTTCACGGCCTTCACCACGCGGACCAGCCGGTCCTCGACGGCCTTGCCGGGTTCGTCGGGGTCGGCGGCCAGGAAGTACACGTTCAACTCCAGGGCGTCGGCCCCGGCCTGCTGGCACTGCTTCGCGTAGTCGGTCCAACCGCCCTCCGAGACGCCGTTCAGGGAGGCGATGACCGGGATGCCGAGGGCCTCCTTGAGCTTGCGGATCTTCTCCAGGTAGCGGTCGGGGCCGATCACCCGGTACTGGTCGCGCCGGGGGAAGTAGCTCAGGGCCTCGGCGAACGAGCCCTCCGCCTCCTCCACGTCGCGGACCTCGCGGCGCTGCTCCTCCTCGATCTGCTCCTCGAAGAGGCTGTACATGACGATGGCCGGGGCCCCGGCGTCCTCGAGGCGCTTGGCGGCGTCGAGGTTGTCCGACAGCGGCGAGGCGCCCGGGATGAGCGGGTTGGCGAGCTTGAGCCCCAGGTAGGTGGTGCTGAGATCCATGGGTGACCTCCTCACTTGTCGCCGGTGTCGGGATGGGAGCCGCCCACGTGGAGGTGGCTGAGCTGTTCGTAGAGGCTCCACTGGCTGCGGACGCCGCCCTGGGCGCAGCCCAGCAGATCCTTGGCCCGCTCGGGGTCCATGTCGCGCAGCATCCGGTATCGGGTCTCGTTGTAGATGTAGTCCTTGAGGTCGATCTTCGGCGCCCCGGAGTCGAGCTGCAGGGGGTTCTTCCCGGCGAGCCTGAGCCTGGGGTCGAAGCGGTACAGGGGCCAGTGGCCGGAATCCACGGCGAGCTTCTGCTGCTCGGGCCCGCGGGCCATGTCGTACCCGTGGGCGATGCAGTGGCTGTAGGCGATGATAAGCGAGGTGCCGGGATAGCTCTCGGCCTCGGCGAAGGCCTTGACGGTCTGCTGGTCCTTCGCGCCGAAGGCCACCTTGGCGACGTACACGTGGCCGTAGGTCATGGCCATGAGGCCCAGGTCCTTCTTGAACATGCCCTTGCCGGCCGCCGCGAACTTGGCCGCGGCGCCCATGGGGGTGGACTTGGACATCTGGCCGCCGGTGTTGGAGTACACCTCGGTGTCCATCACCAGGATGTTCACGTCGCGGCCCATGGCGAGCACGTGGTCGAGGCCGCCGTACCCGATGTCGTAGGCCCAACCGTCGCCGCCGAGGATCCACACGCTCTTGCGCACGAGGTAGTCGGCGAGCGCCGACAGGCGCTTGGCCTCGGCGCTCCGGAGCTTCGCGAGCTTCTTCTGGAGCAGGGCGATGCGCTCGCGCTGCGCCGCGATGCCGGCCTCGCTGCCCTGGTCCGCTTCGAGGATGCCGGTCACGAGGTCGTCGCCGGCCTTGCCGGCCAGCGCCTTGAGGAGCTCGGCGGCCTGCTCCCCGTGCTTGTCCAGGGCCAGGCGCATACCGAAGCCGAACTCCGCGTTGTCCTCGAACAGAGAGTTCGCCCACGTGGGCCCGCGGCCGTCGGCGTTGGTCGTGTAGGGGGTCGTGGGGAGGTTCCCGCCGTAGATCGAGGAGCACCCCGTGGCGTTCGCAATGAGCATGCGGTCGCCGAAGAGCTGGGTCATCAGCTTGATGTAGGGGGTCTCCCCGCAGCCGGCGCAGCACCCGGAGAACTCGAAGAGGGGCTCGAGGAGCTGGGTGCCCTTCACGTCGGTCTTGACGCTGGCGCGGTCCACCAGGGGCAGGGTGAGGAAGAAGTCCCAGTTCGCGCTCTCGGACTCGCGCAGCGGGAGCTGCGGCGCCATGTTGATGGCCTTGTGCTTCGGGTTGGCCTTGTCCTTGGCCGGGCAGGTCATCACGCACACGCGGCAGCCGGTGCAGTCCTCCGGGGCCACCTGGATGGTCCACTTGAGGCCCTGGGCGTCCTTGGCCTTGGCGTCGGCCGACTGGAAGGTCTTGGGGGCCTTCTTGAGCAGCTTCGGGTCGTAGACCTTCGCGCGGATCGTGCCGCTGGGGCACACGAACGAGCACTTGCCGCACTGGATGCACACCCCCGGGTCCCAGACCGGGATCTCCTGGGCGATGTTCCGCTTCTCCCACCTGGTGGTGCCCACGGGCCAGGTGCCGTCGGCGGGCATGGCGCTCACCGGGAGCTCGTCGCCCTTGAGGGCCATCATGGCGCCCTCCACCCGCTTCACGAACTCGGGGGCGGCCTCGGAGATGATCGGCGGGCGGGTGACCGTGGAGGTCGCCTTGGCCGGCACCTTCACCTCGTGGAGGTTCGCCAGGGTCTCGTCCACGGCCTCGAAGTTCTTTCGGACCACGGCCTCGCCCTTGCGGCCGTAGGTCTTCTTGATGGAGTCCTTGATCTTCTTGATCGCTTCCTTCCGCGGCAGCACGCCCGAGATGGCGAAGAAGCAGGTCTGCATGATCGTGTTGATCCGGCCGCCCATGCCCGTGTTCTTGGCGACCTCGTAGGCGTCGATCACGTAGAAGCGCAGTTTCTTCCGGACGACCTGCTCCTGCACTTCGCGCGGGAGGTGGCTCCAGACCTCGTCCGGCCCGTAGGGGGCGTTGAGGAGGAACACCGCGCCCGGGGCCGCGAAGTCGAGCACGTCGTACTTCTCGAGGAAGGTGTACGCGTGGCACGCGACGAAGCTGGCCTTCCGGATCTGGTAGCTCGAGCGGATGATCTTGGGGCCGAAGCGCAGGTGGGAGATCGTGACGCCGCCCGACTTCTTCGAGTCGTACACGAAGTAGCCCTGGGCGAAGTTCGGGGTCTCCTCGCCGATGATCTTGATGGAGTTCTTGTTCGCCCCCACCGTGCCGTCG
>CAZJSF010000220.1:0-3584 GCA_964548515.1 uncultured Thermodesulfobacteriota bacterium | reverse complement strand
CCTTGTCTCGCTGCATCCGCGGCCCGTGGCGTGCTGCGGAGCCTACAACACGACAACACGACGCGGGGCCGACCCTCACGGCCGGTGAAGGCGGGCCGTTGGCGAACTACCCGGAGCGGCCGGAGGAGGCCACTCTGGTCCGAACGGACTCCGGCGGAAGGGACGCGGTGCAGCGGGATCGAGGGATGTTCCAGGCCGTTTGGGGGGCGAGTTCGTGCGACACGGTCTGGGGGATAAATGGCTCCAGGCGCCGAGGGCGGCGGGCGGTGGTGGCAGCCTCGGATGCGGGGCGGGATGAGCACCCGCGGGCATCCGGGGCTGTGTCGCGCATGGATGGGGGCGCCCCCGGGGGAGCGGAACGCGCCCTGGGCGGGGCGTTGACGCCGACGGGCGCCCTGGGATAGGAAAGGCGGGTGGAGGGGGGAGACGGGCGTTCCCACCGCGCGGGGGATCGAAGCGGGAGTGAGTGCATGGCCAGCGGCCGTTCCACGGTGATCGTCGGCACCGGAAGCTGCATCCCCTCGAGGACCGTCCCCAACGAAGCGTTCCTGGCGAACCGGTTCTACCTCGACTACGGGACGCCCCTGGATCCCGAAGACAACGCGAAGATCGTCTCGAAGTTCCAGGAGATCACGGAGATCGCGGAGCGCCGCTACGTCTCCGAAGACCTCGTGACGTCGGACATCGCCGCCGAGGCTGCCCGCAGGGCCCTGGAGTCCAGCGCCGTCGATCCCGAGAGCCTCGACTACCTGATCGTCGCCCACAACTTCGGCGACGTCACCGCGGCCAACCCGCGCTCGGAGTTCGTGCCCACCGTGGCGGCCCGGGTGAAGCAGGCGCTGCGGATCGCCAACCCCGCCTGCATCGCGTACGACCTTCCCTTCGGCTGCCCCGGCTGGGTGCAGGCCCTCATCCAGGCCGACTACTACCTGCGTTCGGGAGACGCCGACCGGGCGCTGGTGGTGGGTGCGGAGGTCCTTTCCCGGGTGTCGGATCCCCACGACCGCGACAGCATGATCTACTCCGACGGGGCCGGCGCCGCCGTGGTCGAGGCCCGCGACGGGGCGGGGCGCACCGGCATCCTCGCCCACGCCGCCCGCTCGGATACCCTGGAGCACGCGCGGCTCCTGTGGATGGACCGGTCCTACGCCCCGGACCGGGCGGACGACCGCCTCTTCCTCAAGATGCACGGCCGCAAGCTCTACGAGTACGCCCTCACCACCGTGCCCGGCGTGGTCCGCCAGAGCCTGGAGCGCGCCGGCCTCGCCCTCGGCGACGTGCGCAAGGTGCTGATCCATCAGGCCAACGGGAAGATGGACGAGGCGATCCTGAAGCGCCTCTTCAAGCTCTACGGCGTGCGGGAGATCCCGGCGGGCATCATGCCCATGACCATCTCCTGGCTGGGCAACAGCTCGGTGGCGACCGTGCCGACCCTCCTCGACCTGATCCGGCGCGGCGAACTCGAGGGCCACGCCCTCGCCGCTGGAGACGTCGTGGTGTTCGCTTCGGTGGGGGCCGGGATGAACGTCAACTCGGTGGTGTACCGCTGCCCCTGAGGACCCCGAGCCCGGAGGTCCCGGGGGCGGGCCGGACGTCCCCGCGCTCCTGAGGTCCCTCGCACCCGGTGGAAAGCTCTCCGTCCGTGCGGCCGCGCCCGCGGCGCCCTCCCGGCGTGTTCCTCCTCGACGGCAAGCGGATTGCATGGCAGGGGGCGTGCCCCGCGACCCTCTCGAGCGGCCCGCGCCGCGTGACCCGGACCATGCCGACCACCTCCCTCCACGACGATCTGCGCCGTCTCCGGGACGGCGGCCACCTCCCGGAGAGCGACGGTGCCGGGGGGGGGCTGCGAGGCTTGTCGGAGCGCGACCTGGTCCGCCTCGGACGCTCCGTCCCCCTGGACGTCTACCGGACCCTCGGGTTGGTGATCAAGCGGCAGTGGGAGGACTTTCCCCGGGTCCGAGAGGCCTCGGGCGCCTCCCGGGGACGGTGGCGGGAGTTCCACGCCGGAGCGGGGCACACCCTGGACGCCCGGGCGCTCTTCGAACTGCTCGAGGCCGAGGGGCGCTGCGCGACGGGCAGCGGGTACGACCGGGATGCGTTCGAGGGTCTCGTCCACCAGTTCGTCCTCCTGGGCCTGCACCGGCTCTCGATCCACGGGCCCGAGATGGAGGCCTTCGTCGCCGCCCAGGAGGCCCAGGTGGCTCTGCTCGGTGCGGCGTCGTCCTCCGAGCGGGAGGAGTACTGGCTCAAGCACTGCCACTGGCGCGAACTGGAGGACGATGTGGGAACCCTCCTGCTCGACCTGGAGACCCGGGCGCTGGAGAACGAGCGGGTCCAGCAGCAGTGGATGGAGACCTTCGGGACCGCGTACCTGGCCCTGCTGGAGGCCGAGGCCCGCTGCGGTTCGCTCGAGCGAAGCGTCCGACGGAAGACCGACCAGCCCGGCCTCACGGCCGAGGAACTCGATCGGCTCGAGGCCGCGCACCGGCGCGAGCGGGAGCGGGAGGTCGCCCGCCTGCGCAGGCACCTGGCCCGGGTCCGGCCCGCAGGGGTGCCCGGCCCGGGGGGCATGCCGCCGGAGGCGGCGGAGCTCTGGGCGTACGAGGAGGACTGCAAGCGGCTGCTCCGCGAGATCTACCGGCTGACCCACCCGGACGCCGTCGGGCGGCACGGGTTCACCGAGGACCAGAGGGAACTCCTCGTCGCCTGTTACCGGGAGGCGGTGGCGTGCGGGAGCCCCTCGGCGGTGGACGACGACGAAGTGGCCCTCGGGATGCGGTCCCTGGAGTCCCTGGAGGCCATCCTGGGGCGGGCCCGAAAGATCTGGCAGTCCATGGGCCTGGCCTGGAACGAGGAGGCCGCGATCCGGGGCGAGACCCTGGCCGAGCGGATCGCCTGGCTCGAGACCCGGATCGCGGAACTCGAGGCGGAGGCCCGGGACGTGCAGGCGGATCTCCTCGCGGTGGCGACCGACCCGGACGTTCGCGAGAAGCGCGCCAGCATGTCCTCGCCCAGCGTGGCCGCCCGGGTGACCGCCGAGATGGAGGAGAGGACGGCGTCCCTTTCGGAGCGCGCGGACGAACTGGAGTGCCGGCTGGAGCGATTGTTCAGCATCGGGGAGGGGCCGTGAGGGGCGCGGAGACCACGGGGCGCCGCCGGCAGGTTCGGGGGGAGGGGCGCCCGTGAGCGGCCGCACCCTGGCCGGCGTGCCGGGCGGGCAGACCGGACTCGCCACCACACTCGGGGCCCTCGACATCCGGGTCGCCGCGTCCCGGGTGCACCACACGGTGGGGGGGCACGCCCTCGGGGTTCTGGCGGCGGCGGTCAGCGGGGACGGGTCCCTCCTCGTGACGGGGGGGCTTGACGCGAACGCGATCCTTTGGGACGCGGCCACGGTGCGGCCGCTGCGGGTGCTCGCGGGCCACCGCTCGAGGGTGCGGGCGGTGGCGTTCTCCCCGGACGGCAGCCGCGTGCTCACGGGGAGCTACGACGGCACCGCCGTCCTGTGGGAGGTGGCGACCGGAGCGCCGCTTGTCACCCTCTCGGGTCACGCGGCGTGGGTTCGGGCCGTCGCCTTCAGCCCG
>CAZJSF010000219.1:0-3685 GCA_964548515.1 uncultured Thermodesulfobacteriota bacterium | reverse complement strand
GTGAACGACTGGCCCTGCAGCGAGGGGGGCACCGCCCAGTGCCGGTTCACGTGTTCCCAAAGCCGGTTGTAGTAGGCCCGCAGGCGGACCTGCTGGACCACGTTGCGATTGCCGCCGCGGACCCCGATCTCCCCGTGCTTCGGCCCGGCGGTTGCGCCTGCGCCTGGCTGCCCCAAGCGCTCGCGGATGGACTCGATCGCCTGGTTGACCCGCCCGCCGGGTTGCTCCAGAAACAGATCGCCCGTGCTGCCGTCGATCGCCTGGTTGACCCGCCCGCCGTCCGTGGCCGCCGGGGCCGGAGACGCTGGCTCCGGCGGCTCGGTGGTGGCGGCGCGCTGCTCGCGCAGTTCGGCGATGCGCTGCATGACGCGCTCTTCGCTGAGGTCTTCCGGGATCGTCCGGGCTTCCGGCGGTGCCGGTTCGGGCTCGGGTTTCGGCTTCGCCGGCGGCGGGGCAGGTGCCTTCACCGGGGCCGGCTTGGCGGCGGGAGGCGCCGGCTTGGGCGGGGGCGGCGCGGGCGGTTCCGGGCGCGCTTTGGTCTGCTGACCGTCGCCCTGGGGCCCCGGCCGGGGCTCCACCAGGTCGACCATGTGCAGCGGGGCGAAGAAGACCCGTTCGGCGGGGCGGATGTGGAAGCGGCCAAACGCGCCGAACAGCACGCCGTGCAGGAGCAGCGACGCCACCAAGGCCTTGCGCAGACCGCGGGAGCGCGGGTCTCCGAACAGGCCCGGGTAGTGGTGTCCCCTCAAGGCCTGTCCAGCGGCTCAGTGACCATGCCCAGCCGTTCGATTCCGGCCTTGCGCGCCTCGGCCATGACCCGGACCACGACCCCGTACGGCACGTCCTTGTCGGCTCGCAAGAACGCCTCGTTGGTGGCCTTGCGGTCGTAGATCGCCCGCAACTTGGCGGCAAGGCCGTCGATCGAAACCGGGGTCTTGCCGACGTAGGCCCGCCCGGAGCGGTCCACGCTGATCACCAGCAGGTCCGTCTGCGCCGGCAGTTCGGTCGCGACCAGCTTCGGCAGGCTCACGTCCACCCCCTGCTGGATCATCGGCGCCGCCACCATGAAGATGATCAGGAGCACCAGCATGATGTCCACCAGGGGCACCACGTTGATCTCTGCCATCGTTCCCCGCCCCCCGCGGCGGGAATCGCCCTGGGCGCTCACGTTCACGGCGTCTTCCCCTCGACCGCGATGTGGCGGCTGACGATGTTCAGGAACTCGGCGGAGAAGGCGTCCATCTCGGTGGCGAGCACCTTGATGGCATTGTTGAAGTAGTTGTAGGCAACCACGGCCGGGATCGCCGCGGCCAGGCCCGTGGCGGTGGCGATGAGGGCCTCGGAGATGCCTGGCGCGACGACAGCGAGGTTGGCGGAACCCATCACGCCGATCTCGCGGAACGAGTCCATGATGCCCCACACGGTGCCGAACAGGCCGACGAAGGGGGCGGCGCTGGCTACGGTGGCGAGGAAGATGAGCATCCGCTCCAAGCGCGTCACCTCGGCCTCCGTGGTGAGGCGCAGGGTGCGCTGGACGCTTTCCATGCGGCCCAGTTCGGTGCTGAGGTCGTCGCCGCTGCCGGTGGGCACCGCCTCGCCGTGGCGCGCGCGGACGCGCTTCCACTCCCGGTAGCCGGCCCGGAACAGCTCGGCGAGGGGGCTTTCGGTGAGGTCCTGGGAGGTGGCGAGGACGGTCTGGAAACTCCGGCTCTCCCAGAAGATGTCGAGGAACGCCCGGCTCTCCACGGCGGACCGGCGCAGAACTCGATACTTGTAGAGGATCACCCCCCAGGAGAACACCGAGGCCAGGATGAGGATCAACAGCACCCCACCGACGATGGGGCCGGTGGAGAACGCCATGCTCAGGACGGACGTGGAACCGGGTACGCCGGGCAAGGTTGCATCTCCGGAAGGGGTTGGGTGAAACCTGAAGATAGGAGCACGCGCGAGCAGGTGTCAACACGCGGCCCTGACGCCGCCCGGGTCGGCGCCGTGCCCGCGTTGGAACCCGTGGGGGCGTGTGCTAGGATGCGCCCCCTCTGCGCCGGGGGCGGGGGGCGGGAACCCGCTGCCGTGCCCCCGCCGCGTGCGCTCGGGAGGCGTTGACATGCTGGCCGGTGGCCTGGTGCTCGCGGCGTTCGGGGCCGTCGTGGGCAGTTTCCTCAACGTGGTCATCTACAGGCTGCCGCGGGGGGAGTCGATCGTCTTCCCGGGTAGCCACTGCCCCCACTGCGGGGTGCCGATCCTCGCCCGGGACAACCTCCCGGTGCTGGGCTACCTGCTGTTGCGCGGCCGCTGCCGGGCCTGCGGAGCCGGGATCTCGGCCCGCTACCCGTGCGTGGAGGCGCTCACGGCGCTGCTCGCGGCGGGGGTCTGGTGGCGCTTCGGGTTAAGTGTGCAGCTGCCGGTGCTGTTCGTCTTCCTGGCCGGTCTGGTTGCGGTCACCTTCATCGACCTGGACCATCGCATCATCCCCGACTCGCTGAGCCTCGGCGGTGTGGTGGTGGGGTTCGCCTGCTCGTTCCTGACCCCGTTGGGGTGGCTGGGCAGCTTGGCTGGGGCCGCGCTGGGTGGGGGCGTGCTGCTCGCGGTGGCCCTCGGCTATCTGGCGCTCACCCGGCGCGAGGGGATGGGGTTCGGCGACGTCAAGTTGCTGGCCGCCATCGGTGCGTTCCTGGGCTGGCAGGCGGTGTTGTTCACGGTGTTCGTCTCCTCGGTGGTCGGGTCCGTCGTGGGACTCTCCCTGGTGGCCCTGCGCGGTTCGGGGATGCGCCTGGAAGTTCCGTTCGGCCCGTTCCTCGCCCTGGGTGCGGCCCTCTACGTGTTCGTCGGACCGGAGCTGGTGGCCTGGTACTTCGGGGTCTTCGCCTGACCCGCGGAAGGTGCGCGGACCGCGCGGGAGCAGCCCGCCGAAAAAAGATGAGATAGGGGGGCGAAGCGGGATTGACAGGGGTGCGGGGCGGGGGGTATAAGACGCCTTCTGTTTTCGGGGGGGGATTGACGGGTTCGGGCCGGCGGGATAGGCTTAGGACTTGCCCCCGGGGGAAGGGGATCCCCGGGCGGGTCGATCTTTGAAAACCAAATAGCGAATGGGTCGAACGGCAAGACGTGCGACCGGCCGAGGATCGAACGAGCGCTCCAGGATGTAAACTGGAGAGTTTGATCCTGGCTCAGAACGAACGCTGGCGGCGTGCTTAACACATGCAAGTCGAGCGAGAAAGGGGGCCTTCGGGCGCCTGAGTAGAGCGGCAGACGGGTGAGTAACACGTGGGTAACCTGTCCTGAGGCGGGGAATAACCACTCGAAAGGGTGGCTAATACCGCATGAGACCACACCCTTGCGGGGGCGGGGTTAAAGGCTTCGGCCACCTCAGGAGGGGCCCGCGGCCGATTAGCTAGTTGGTGGGGTAACGGCCCACCAAGGCGACGATCGGTAGCTGGTCTGAGAGGATGATCAGCCACACTGGTACTGAGACACGGACCAGACTCCTACGGGAGGCAGCAGTGGGGAATATTGCGCAATGGGGGAAACCCTGACGCAGCAACGCCGCGTGGGTGATGAAGGCCTTCGGGTCGTAAAGCCCTGTCAGGAGGGAAGAATTCTCGCTTTCGGGCGAATTGACGGTACCTCCAAAGGAAGCACCGGCTAACTCCGTGCCAGCAGCCGCGGTAATACGGAGGGTGCA
>CAZJSF010000218.1:0-3705 GCA_964548515.1 uncultured Thermodesulfobacteriota bacterium | reverse complement strand
CCGCATCGACCGGTTGCGGCACGCGGCGACCCACGCCCTGCTGACCCGGCGCGACGTGCTCATCGTGGCGAGCGTGTCGTGCATCTACGGCCTGGGGGACCCCGAGGCGTACCGGCAGATGATCCTGTACCTGGAGGAGGGGGCGGAGGCGGACCGGGACCGGGTGCTCCGCAAGCTCGTCGACCTCCAGTACCAGCGAAACGACGTGGACTTCCACCGGGGCACCTTCCGCGTGCGCGGCGACGTGCTCGAGATCTACCCGGCCTACGAGGAGGAGCACGCCATCCGGGTGGAGTTCTTCGGGGACGAGGTGGAGAAGATCGCCCTCGTGGACCCGCTCCGGGGAAAGCGGCTCGGGACCATGCGCAGCGTGCTCGTGCCCCCGGCGTCCCACTACGTCACGCCCAAGGAGGTGCTCGACCGCGCCGTGGGGACCATCCAGGAGGAGCTCGGGGAGCGCCTGCGGGAGCTCAGGGCCCAGGGCAGGGCGCTGGAGGCCCAGCGCCTGGAGCAGCGCACGATGTTCGACATCGAGATGCTCGAGGAGATGGGCTTCTGCACCGGCATCGAGAACTACTCCCGGCACCTCACCGGGCGGGCCCCGGGCGAGCCGCCGCCCACGCTGCTCGACTACTTCCCCCGGGACTTCCTGCTCGTCGTGGACGAGAGCCACGTCACGCTGCCCCAGGTGGCCGGCATGTACCGGGGAGACCGGTCCCGCAAGGAGACCCTGGTGGAGTACGGCTTCCGGCTGCCCTCGGCGCTGGACAACCGGCCGCTGCGCTTCGACGAGTTCGAGGCCCGGGTCAACCAGGCGATCTACGTGTCGGCCACCCCGGCGCGCCAGGAGCTGGAGAAGGCCGAGGGGGAGGTGGTGGAGCAGATCATCCGGCCCACGGGCCTCGTGGACCCCGAGATGGAGGTGCGGCCTGCCACCGGCCAGGTGGACGACCTCCTCGAGGAGATCCGGGCCGCGGTGGAGGCGGGGGGCCGCGTGCTCGTCACCACCCTGACCAAGCGCATGTCCGAGGACCTCACCCGGTACTACGCGGACCTGGGGGTCCGGACGTGCTACCTCCACTCGGACATCGACACCCTCGAGCGCGTGAAGATCATCCGGGAGCTCCGCCAGGGGGTCCACGACGTGCTGATAGGGATCAACCTGCTCCGGGAGGGCCTCGACATCCCGGAGGTCTCCCTGGTGGCGGTGCTCGACGCCGACAAGGAGGGGTTCCTGCGCAGCGAGACCAGCCTGATCCAGACCTCGGGCCGGGCGGCCCGGAACGTCGCCGGCCGCGTGGTCCTCTACGCCGACACGGTGACCGGCTCGATGGAGAGGGCGCTGGAGGAGTGCCGCCGCCGCCGGGAACTCCAGCTCGCCTACAACCGGGAGCACGGCATCACCCCGGAGTCGGTGCGCAAGCGCATCGACGACGTGCTCTCCTCCGTCTACGAGATGGACTACGTGACGGTGCCCCTGGCGGCCGAGGAGGAGGCCCGGTACCGGACCCCCGACGAGGTGGAGAGGGAGGTCGGCCGCCTGCGCAAGCGCATGCTGGAGGCCGCGGCTTCGCTGGAGTTCGAGGAGGCCGGGAGGCTCCGGGACGAGATCCGGGCGCTCCAGGACCTCGAGATGAAGCTCTTCCCCGACTCCCCCGGGGAGGCCCGGTGAGCCCGTGAACCACCCGGTGCGCGGTCCGGTCGCCGTCTTCGACTCCGGGCTCGGCGGTCTCTCGGTGCTCCGGGAGATCCGCGGGGTCCTCCCCTCGCGGGAGCTGCTCTACCTCGCCGACCAGGCGCACGTCCCCTACGGCCCCCGCCCGCCGGAGGAGGTGCTGCGGTTCAGCGAGGGGATCGCGCGGTTCCTCCTCGCCCAGGGGTCCTCGGTGCTGGTGGTGGCGTGCAACACCGCCTCCGCGGCCGCCCTGCACCCCCTCCGGGCCGCGTTCCCGGGGGTGCCGTTCGTGGGCATGGAGCCCGCGGTGAAGCCGGCCGCCCGGGCCAGCCGCACCGGGGCCATCGGGGTGCTCGCCACGCCGGGGACCTTCCGGGGAAGGCCCTTCTGCAGCGTGGTGGAGCGGTTCGCCCAGGGGGTGCGGGTGTGCGTGGCGACCTGCCCGGGCCTCGTGGAGGCCGTGGAGCGTGGGGAGACGGACGGGCCGGGGGTGCGCAGGATCGTGGAGGAGGCGGTGGCGCCCCTCGCGGCCGAGGGCATCGACACCCTGGTGCTCGGGTGCACCCACTACCCGCTCATCCTGTCGACGATCCGCGAGGTCTGCGGGCCCGGGATCGAGGTGATCGACCCGGCACCGGCCGTGGCGCGGCAGGTGGTGCGGGTCCTAGAGGGGCTGGGGGGCGGTGCGGAGGCGGGCCCGCCGGGACGGAGCGCCTTCTTCACGTCCGGCCCGCCGGAGGAGTTCGGCCGGCAGTTGGAGCGGCTCGGTTTCCGGGGCGCACCGCGGGCCGTGCGCTGGGAGGGCGGGGAGCTCCGGCTGGACGGGTAGGGGAGTGAGGTCGCGGGGGCGGCGGTCGGGTTCCGCTTGACAGTAGATCAAGCGTTTGTTTGAATCGCCCACTCCCCCCCGCCCGGAGGCCTCCATGCTCCCGCCCGACACCAAGGACCGGATCCTCGACGCCGCGGAGCGGCTCTTCGCCCGCCAGGGGTTCCACACCACCTCCCTGCGGGCGATCACCTCCGAGGCCGGGGCCAACGTGGCGGCGGTCAACTACCACTTCGGGTCGAAGGACGCCCTGATAGAGGCCGTGTTCGGCCGCCGGCTGGAACCGCTCAACCGGGAGAGGATGGAGCGCCTCCGCGCGCTGCGGCGCACGGACGGGGACCCGGGCCGGGCGCCCGCGGTGGAGGAGGTCGTCCGGGCCTTCGTGGAGCCCACGCTCCGCTTCCGGGACACCGCCCCGGGGGCGCGGGAGTTCGTCTTCCTGGTGGGGCGAGCCCTCTTCGAACCCGACGACGCCATCCGGTCCGTGTTCTTCCGGCTGATGGAGCCGGTCTTCCGCGAGTTCATGGGGGCCCTGGGGGAGGGGCTCCCGGAGCTTCCGCCGGCCGAGCTCTTCTGGCGGATGCAGTTCGGGATGGGGGCGATGGCGAGGGCCATGTGCCTGCCGGGGGAGCCCGAGCTCGCACCGCCGCAGGTGCGGGAGCCCCTGGAGGGGGCGGCGGCGGTGCGCATGCTGGTGTCGTTCGTGGCGGCCGGGTTGAGGGCGCCGTGAGCCGGGCCGCGGCCCTCGCGCTCTGCCTCGCCCTCGCGGGGTGCTCGGTCCACGTCCCTCGGCGGGCGGAGGAACGCGTGCCCCTGCCGCCGGCGTTCTCCGAGGCGGCACCCGCGGCGGTCGACGGGGAACCGGAGTGGGGCCGGGAGCGCTGGTGGGAGGCGTTCGGCGACCCGGCGCTCGCACGGGCGATGGAGGAGGCGTTCCGGGGCAACCTGTCGCTCGAGGCGGCCTTCGCCCGCCTCGAGCAGCTGCTGGCGGGGGCGCGGGTGGCCGGCGCGGCGCGAAGCCCCTCCCTGGACCTGGAGGCGAGGGCCGGCCGGGACCGCCGCCCCGGGCTGCTGGAGGACGCGGACACGGACGACTACCGGCTTTACGGGGCCGCGGCCTACGAGGTGGACCTGTGGGGAAAGCTCGCGTCCCGGGAGGAGGCGGCCGTCCAGGCCGCCCGGGCTTCCCGGGAGGACCTCCGGG
>CAZJSF010000217.1:0-3770 GCA_964548515.1 uncultured Thermodesulfobacteriota bacterium | reverse complement strand
GGAGGAGGACGGGAACGATGAAGGCCCGTTTCACACGAGCCCCGGGCGGGAGCCCGACCCGCCGAAGGACGCTCGTTCTCCTGTTCGCCGCTGCCCTCGGCGGCCTCCTGTCGGCTTGCGGCGACGGCAACGACAACGACGACGGCGCCGTCCTGCGCGCCCCGGTTAGCGCCGCGAGTGGCGGTGCCTTCGAGACGGCCGACAAGGCGTTCCGGATCACGATACCGGCCGGGGCGTTGGACGCGGACGGGGTGCTGCGGGTGGAACGTGTCGACGATCCGCCGTCGGCAGGGCAGGGCCAGTTCGCAGCGAGCGACGCGTTCGCGGTTTCCCTCGGGAATGCCAGGCTCACGGCCCCGGCCACTCTCGAGCTGCAGGCCATCCGGGCGCCGCTGCACCCCGAACTCGGCGAGATCGCGAGGCTGGGCAATAGTTGGGACCGCCTGGACGCCAATTTCTATCGGGCCGCGGACCGGACCGTCGTGGCCCTGACGGCGGAACTTCCCGCGACCGTGCGGGTGGTGTTCCGCCGCTTGCAGACGACGTCCGGCACCGGGGTCCCCGAGGGGTTGGCCGTGCTCCTGGACGCCACCTACGGCAATGAGGAGTTCTTCGGGGGGTTGGGACTGCACCAGGTGCTCAACAACGTGGCGCCGACCGACGCGGTGGCCCTGGGCGCCCAGGTCGACCTGACCAAGGTACCCCAGGGAATCGTGGACGTGATGGGGGGAGACGACCTGGCGGCCAAAGACGCAGCCCTGGCAGACCCGGCCACGACCCGGGCGCTGATCAAGGCCGGTGCCGTGGTCGGCGTGGTCGGCGTGTACGACGACCCGGCGAGCGACACGATGTCCGGCGCAGGGATCACCTGCGCCTTGTGCCATGTGACCGTGACCCCCACCGAGTTCCAGCTCACTGCCGGCCCGACGCTCCTGCCGATCGGGGCTCCCCTGTACGACGGGGTGCCCAACAGCGCCATGGACGCCGGCCGGATCCTCTCCTTCACACAGGGGGCTGTCGACCTGGGCCTCGTGGACGTGCTCCAGACCTGGGGCCCCGGCCGCTTCGACATCCGCGCCCTGAACGTGCTCGAGGACGGGGTGAACAACCCCACCGAGTTCCCCCCCATCTGGAATTTCGTGGACCTGGAGGAGCAGGGCTACTCCTTCGGCTGGGACGGTCTTTTCGTGGGGGAGAACGCCCTCGCCAGCCAGGCCGAGGCGGTGTTCGACCTGGTGATGGCCGGCAACGGCGCCTTCGGGACCGCCTCGGGAAGCCTCCCGCCGGCTCTCGCGGTAATCCCGCCCCAGGACCTTCTGGACGCCTTGGCTGCCGAGGAGGCAGGGGCGCCGGGAAACCTGATCCCCACCCAGGACCTCCTGGACCTCCAGACGTGGATGCGCAGCGTGCCCAGCCCGGCGCCGGGTGCGTTCGACGAGGCGAAGGCCGAGCAGGGGTTCTTCCTGTTCAACGGCAAGGGTCTCTGCAGCAGCTGCCATACCACCGCCGACCTCACGGGCCCCGGGCTCTTCGACTTCACCCTCCCGCCCGAGGCTGGCGGATTGGCGGGAGGCATCCGGGTGCCGCCGCTCCGCGGAGTCTCCTGGACGGCCCCGTACCTCCACGACGGGAGCGTGGCCACCTTGCCCGAACTCGTGGGGATCCTGAACCAGATCCTGGGGGCGGAACTCACGGACCTCGAACAGGAGGCCCTGGTGGAGTATCTCAAGAGCCTGTAGCGGGCCGCTTGGGGCGGCACGAGGCCTGTCCCTTCTGACTCTTCGGGCCGGGTCGGGCGCCCTCTGCGCCTGCCCCGGCCCTTCGTTTCGAGGCAACCGGGCCGGGCCCCCTCGGCAGCGGTGTGCCTGAGGCACGGTGTTTGGTGGCCGCGATTTTCCTGTGGCCGCGATTTTCCTTGTGGATCGACCACGTTGCGAGTAATCTGCGCTGCCATCAGGGGCGGTTGGCGTCATTGCGGCCCCGGGCAAGATCGGTATGCGAACCCAAAGAGGGAGAGGCGACCGTCGCCGCTCCCTCTTTTGTGTTTCTGGCGCACTTCTGCGCCGCGGCAGCAATTGGATGGATGGGTTCCGGCGTCAGGCTTCGTTCCTCACTCTGGGTTCTCTGACCATCGCAGTTGCATCACATGGGATGAGAAGTCCCGAGAAAGAGGAGCAGCACCATGGCAAAGGGAACCGTGAAGTGGTTCAACGATCAGAAGGGTTTCGGCTTCATCACGCCGGAAGGCGGCGGGGCCGATCTGTTCGTGCACTTCAGCGCCATCCAGGGTGAAGGTTTCAAGACCATCACCGAGGGCCAGACGGTGGAGTTCGACGCGACCCAGGGCCAGAAGGGCCCCCAGGCCGCGAACGTCCGTCCCGTCTAGCGGCAGGCTTCGCAGGAAGTCGGAAGGCGGGTCCCGAGAGGGGCCCGCCTTTTTCCGTGGTGCGACGGGCTCCCCGGCTTCGCGATCTCGGGGGGATGGGGGTCCGGGCCCTGTCTTCTCGCGGCAAGACCGGAGCGGACGAGCCGGCGGCCGACTCTTGCGCCGTCTTGCCGCGGCGGAGACAATGCCCTTCCGAGGGGGCCCATTTTGCGCGCGACGGCTGTCGCCCACGCCGGGGCGCCCGCGTTCCTTCCGAGGCAGGAGACCAGGAAACCATGCTCATCGTCATGGAGCACCACGCGACGCCGGCCGACGTGGAGGCCGTGACCCGGAGGATCGAAGAACTCGGGCTGAAGGCCCAGTCGATCCCGGGGGGCAGTCGTGTCGCCATCGGGGTCCTGGGCAACCAGGGGTACGTGGACGAGGCCCCGTTCCGGGACCTCGGCGGGATCCTCGAGTTCATCCACGTCACGAAGCCCTACAAGCTGGTCAGCCGGGACTTCCAGCCCTCGGACACGGTCGTCGCCCTGGGGGACGTGCGCGTGGGCTGGGGAGAGGAACCCGTGGTCATCGCCGGGCCCTGCGCCGTGGAGAGCCGGGAGCAGGTGCTCGCCGCGGCGCGGGCCGTGAAGGAGGCAGGAGCGACCGTGCTGCGCGGGGGAGCTTTCAAGCCGCGAACCGGTCCGCACAGCTTCCAGGGGCTCGGCTACGAGGGGCTCGAGTTCCTGGCGGAGGCGGGCCGCGAGGTGGGGCTGCCGATCGTCACCGAGGTGATGCGGATCGACCAGCTGGAGAGGGTGGTCGCCGTGGCCGACGGGCTCCAGATCGGCGCCCGGAACATGCAGAACTTCGACCTGCTCAAGGAGGCGGGCCGCACGGGGAAGCCCATCGTCCTCAAGCGGGGGATGAGCGCGACCCTGGAGGAGTTCCTCGCGGCGGCCGAGTACGTGCTGCTCGAAGGCAACCGCAGGGTCATCCTGTGCGAACGCGGCATACGGACCTTCGAGCGGGCGCTCCGCAACACGCTGGATCTCTCGGTGATTCCGTACCTCCGGCAGGAGACCCATCTGCCGGTCATCGTGGACCCGAGCCACGCCCTCGGGCGCCGGGACCTCGTGACGCCCATGGCCAAGGCCGCGCTCGTGGTCGGGGCGGCCGGGATCATGGTGGAGGTGCACCCGGACCCGGCCCGGGCCCTGTGCGACGGCCCCCAGTCCCTGGCCCCGGCCGGCTTCGCGAAGCTCATGCGCGAACTCGCCGCCCTGCGGGCGGCCACGGCGGAAGGGTGGGGAGCCGCCTGAAGGGGTAGCTCCGCGTGCTCCTCCCGGGCTACTCCGGGAACTTCAGGGTGAGGGTCTCCGAGCCCGACTCCCGCTTCGCCTTC
>CAZJSF010000216.1:0-3832 GCA_964548515.1 uncultured Thermodesulfobacteriota bacterium | reverse complement strand
GATCGTGCCGATGTTGACGTGGGGTTTCGTGCGCGCAAATTTCTCCTTGGCCATCTCGTCTGCTCCTCTTCCGGATCAGTGAAGACGCAAAACTCCCGGCCGGAGGAACGGCCGGGACGGGTCGGGTATGGATGGAGCCCACGACCGGACTTGAACCGGTGACCTCTTCCTTACCAAGGAAGTGCTCCACCGCCTGAGCTACGTGGGCTCAACCCCCGCCAGTCGCAAGGCGGGGAAACTGCCTATTCATGGAGCGGGAGACGGGTCTCGAACCCGCGACCCTCAGCTTGGAAGGCTGACGCTCTAGCCGACTGAGCTACTCCCGCGGAGTGATCAATGGTGGTGGGGGGAGGATTCGAACCTCCGAAGGCTGCGCCGGCAGATTTACAGTCTGCTCCCTTTGGCCACTCGGGAACCCCACCACTGGGCACGCTCTGGATTCTCGATGGAGCTGGCGAAGGGACTCGAACCCGCAACCTGCTGATTACAAATCAGCTGCTCTACCAGTTGAGCTACGCCAGCCCGGCCTTCCCGCCGTCACGCGGCGCACCACGCCGCACCCTCTGCCGGAAGGAAGCGGGCATCCTAGACGCTGGCCCCAGGGCTGTCAAGAGGAAACTCCCGGAAAAACCGCAGCCCTTTGCAACCGGCGTGCCGGCGTCGCGGTAGCCACCGGTGCCGCTTGACGACGTGGGCGCGGTTCGGCCATTGTCGCGGGGCAAGTGCAGTTCCCGCGGGGGAAGGGGGAAGCCCATGTGGAGACCGCTGTGGTGCATCGTCCTCGGGGTGCTGCTCGGGGTGCCGGCGTCCGCCGTCGAGGAGGAGGGGCCGATCGCCACGGTCCGCTCGCTGGCCAACGAGGCCGAAGCGGCGGAGGACGACAGCCACGTGGTCTACACCTGGGAGGGGGTGGTCGCCAACCAGACCCTGAGCCAGGTGGAGGCGGCGGTGGTCCTGCTGTTCAGCGCCGAGGACGGCTCCCAGGTGGCGGAACTGCCTCTCGAGTCGCTGGAACTGGCGCGCATGGAGGAGCGCAAGACCAGCGTGGTGCTGGAGATCGACCTGCCCACCTGGGAGAAGATCTACTCGGTCCGGGCCGAGATCGCCTGGGCCAAGCGGCTCGGCGCCCCCCAGACCGCTTCCGATGCGCCGTTGGTGTCCGACGTGCGTTCCAACGAGGAGAAGGCCGGCGACCTGGCGCGGCGCCGCGAGCAGCTGGAGACCAAGATCCAGCGCCTGGAGCGGGACTACGCCGCCGCGGAAACCGACTACGAGATCGCCAAGGCCCGGATCGGCCCCTTCGGTCTGGCCAACGCCGACTCGCGCGAAGCCAAGCGCCTGGAGCGCGACCTGGAGCGGGCCAGCAAACGCCTGCAGGACGCCGCCCAGGAGCTGCGCGAAGCCCGCCGCGACCTCCAGGAGCTGCGCTGAACCGGCGCCCCCCAGGGGGTCAGGCCCTCGCCCCATCGCCGGCGCGGAAGCGCCGCAGCAGTTCGTAGCCCACCACCCCGCAGGCCACCGCCAGGTTCAGGCTGGCGCACTGACCCGCCATGGGAACGGCCAGCAGGCGGTCGCAGCGGCGGACCACGTTGGGGCGGATGCCCGCCTGTTCGCTGCCCAGCACCAGCACCGCCGGGGTCGGGACGTCCGCCCGGTAGAGGTCCTCGCCGTCGCCGGCGGCCCCCACCACCCAGAACCCCTCGGCCTTGAGTTCGTCGAGGCAGCGCGCCAGGTTGGTGACCTGGGCCACCGGCACCGACGCCGCGGCGCCCGAGGCGGTGCGCGCCGCCAGGGCGCTGAGGCCTGCGGAGCGGTCCTTGGGCACCACCACCCCCGCGGCGCCGAGCCCGTCGGCCACCCGCAGCACCGCTCCCAGGTTGCGCGGATCCTGCACCGAGTCGAGGGCCAGCAGCAGCGGCAGCCGCCCCGGCCGGCGCGCCCGGGCGACGAGATCCTCCAGGGGCTGGTAGGTCCAGTCGGCCACCTCGAGGCACACCCCCTGGTGGTTGCCGCGACCGCAGCGGCGGCCGAGCTCCTCCCGGGCCACCGCGTCCACGGGCAGCCCCAGCGCCCGGGCGCGCTCCAGGATCTCCGGGGGCACCTTGGCGCCGCGGGCCACGCTCAGGCGCCGGCAGCTCGCCGGGGCCGCCGCCAGCTGCTCGGCCACGCTGCGGCGGCCGAACACCCGTTCGCCCACCTGGCTACGCCCCCCCCGCGCCGTCCAGCGCGGCGCCGATGGCTCGGGCCGCGGCCACCGGGTCGGCGGCGTCGCGGATCGGCCGCCCGACCACCACCCGGTCCGCTCCGGCGCGCCGGGCCTGTTCCGGGGTGACGACCCGCACCTGGTCACCGGCCGCCGCCCCCGCCGGGCGCACCCCGGGGGTGACGATCAGCGCCTCCGGCCACAGGGCCCGGATCGCGGGCGCTTCCCGGGCCGATGCCACCACCCCGTCGAGACCCGCGCGCCGCGCCAGGGCGGCGAACCGGAGCACGCTGTCCTCGAGCGGCCCCGCCAGCCCCAGCGCCTCCAGGTCGGCAGGCCCGTGACTGGTGAGCACCGTGACCGCGATCACCTGGGGCGGCGCCAAACCGGCGCGGGCGGCCCCGGCGCGGGCCGCCTCGGCGCCGCGGGCCAGGGCCGCCTCCCCGGCCAGGGCGTGCAGGTTGACCAACCAGGCGCCCAGCTGCCCCGCGACTTCGCAGGCCCCGGCCACGGTGGCGGGGATGTCGTGGAACTTGAGGTCCAGGAACACGCGCTCGCCGCGGGCCGCGATCTCGCGCACCAGCCCCGGCCCGGCGGCCACGAACAGCTCGAGCCCCACCTTGAACGCGCCCACCTCGCCGGACAGGCGGTCCACCCACGCCAGGGCCTCGCCGGACGACGGCACGTCCAGGGCGTAGATCAGGCGGTCCCGGCCGGTCACGGCTGGCGCCTCCGCAACACCCAGTCCCGCGCCCACTCCGCCACCTCCGCCAGGGGGACCTTGTGCTCCGCGCCACCGGCCCGCTCCCGCACCTCGGCCATCCCCTCTTGCAGGCCCCGGGGCCCCAGGGTGATGCGCAGGGGGATGCCCAGGAGGTCTCCGTCCTTGAACTTGACCCCCGGCCGCTCGTCCCGCTCGTCCACGAGCACCTCGACTCCCAGCTCCTCCAACTGCTCCGACAGCCGGGCGGCGGCCGAGCGGATCTCCTCGTTCTTCACCTGGATGGGCAGCACCAGCACCTCCCAGGGCGCCAGGGGGACCGGCCACACGATGCCGTCCGGGTCGTGGTTCTGCTCGATCGCCGCCGCCACGGTGCGCCCCACCCCGATGCCGTAGCACCCCATGATCAGGGGCCGCTCCACCCCCTGGGCGTCGAGGAAGGTGGCCTGCAACGCCTCGGAGTACTTGGTGCCCAGCTTGAAGATGTGCCCCACCTCGATGCCCCGCTTCACGGTGACCGGCTCACCGCACCGGGGGCAGGGATCCCCGGCCCCGATGACCCGCAGGTCGGCCCAGCCGGCCACCTCGGCGTCCCGCCCGAAGCACACGTTGCGGGCGTGGGCGCCGGCCCGGTTGGCACCGGCGACCCAGCCGCGGCTCCCGGCCAGGGCGTGGTCGGCGTACACCGGGATCGACAACCCCTGGGGCCCGGCGAAGCCCACCGGGGCGCCGGTGACCTCGGCCACCTGGCCCTCGGTGGCCAACTCGGCGGTGTTGGCGCCCACGAGATTCTTCACCTTGGCGGCGTTCACCTCGTGGTCGCCCCGCACGCACGCGGCCACCAGGCCTTTGTCCGTGTCGAAGATCAGGGTCTTGACCAGGTCGGAGGGCTGCACCCCCAGGAAGGC
>CAZJSF010000215.1:0-3838 GCA_964548515.1 uncultured Thermodesulfobacteriota bacterium | reverse complement strand
GCGGCCCCCATGGGTATCAGGAAAGAACCCCTCGTCAAGGGCCGGCATCCCCCGGTGTAGCTAGCACACGATATGTCCGGATCATGTAGCACATGAATTGTCCGGTCCATGATGGGCCTCGAGGAGGGAGGCGCAATGGGCCGGACACGAGTGCGACAGGAGATCCGACGAATGTTGTTCGAGGAGTTCTACCGCAGGCAGCGCACCGGGAGCTTGACCCAGCAGGAGGCGGCGGAGTTGCTCGGAGTGGACGTGCGCACCGTGCGTCGATGGACGCGACGCTACGAGGCCCAGGGGGCCGAGGGATTGGCCGACAAGCGCCTGGGCCGGCTGTCGGCCCGACGAGCCCCTGTCGACGAAGTGCGCCGGGTGCTGAGCCTGTTTGAGACCCACTACGCCGACTTCACGGTCAAGCACTTCCACGAAAAACTCCAGGCCCACCACGGGGTCACCCGGGGCTACACCTGGACCAAGAACACGCTGCAGCAGGCCGGCCGGGTCCCGAAGGCCAGGCGCCGCGGAGCCCATCGGCGAAAGCGCCCCCGAAAGCCCCTGCCCGGCATGATGCTGCACCAGGACGGCTCCCGCCACGAATGGGTGCCCGGCACGCTCTGGGACCTCATCGTCACCCTCGACGACGCCACCGGCGAGATCTACTCGGCCTTCTTCGTCGACGAGGAGGGCACCCACAGCAGTTTCCAGGGGGTGGCCGACGTGATTGCCCACAAGGGCTTGTTTGGCTCCCTCTACGTCGACCGGGCCTCCCACTACTGGCACACCCCCAAGGCCGGGCGCGGTGTGGACCGCAAACGCCTCACCCAGTTCCACCGCGCCCTGCGCGAGCTGCACATCGAGTTGATCCCCGCGTATTCCCCGCAGGCCCGCGGACGCAGCGAACGGGTCTTCCGCACCCTGCAGGATCGACTGCCCAAGGAGCTGCGTCTTCAGGCCATCACGGATCGACAGGCGGCCAACCGCTACCTGCGCGAAGTCTTCCTGCCCAGTTACAACCAGCGCTTCGCCGTGCCGGCCGATCAGGAGGGCAGCGCCTTTGTCCCCTTCATCGGGGACTCCACCGACATCTTGTGCGTGCAGGAACCCCGCGTGGTGGGCGCCGACAACACCGTGCGCTATCGCGGCAAGTCCCTGCAGATCCCCCCGGACCGCCACCGCTGTCACTACGTGCGCGCTCCCGTGCGGGTTCACGAGTACGCCGACGCCACCCTGGCCGTCTTCTTCGGACCCCGCTGCCTGGCTCGCTACACCGCGCGCGGCCTGTTGCTCCCACACACCGCTGCCCCGTCGCCCCTCCCGGCTCGCAGCGGCTCATGACCTCAACCGGACACATGACGTGCTACCTAAACCGGACATCTTTACTTGCTATCTACACCCTCCGTGTCGACAGCCCTCCGTATCGACGGGAAGCCCCCGGATGACACGGCGCAGCCGATGTGGCAACCTGTGCGGGACTTCTCGGGTGCTGGAGGGGTTCGATGCCGAATCGGTCGCGGGACTGGTTGAGCCAAGCGGAGAGGGATCTCGAGCAGGCGCACCGTCGCGAAGACCGCGTCGTCGAAGCCGCACGAGTGGGCGTGTTTCGCGGCCCATCAGTGCGCGGAAAAGGCGGTGAAGGCCCTGCACCTGCACCTTGGGCAGGAAGCGTGGGGCCACGTGGTCTCGCGGTTGTTGCGGGACCTGCCGGCGCCGCCGTCGGAGCGCCTCGTGGACGTGGGCCGGGTGCTGGACGGGTTCTACATCCCCACGCGTTACCCCAACGGGCACCCGGAAGGCCCTCCGTACGAGCACTACGGCGAGCTCCAGAGCGGGCAGGCGGTGCACCATGCCGGTGAGATCCTTGCGTTCGTCCGTTCTCAGATGGCCGGATCGTGACGCGGTGGAAGCCGCGGTTCGCGACTGGGCCTGCCGAGAGGCTTCGGGCCGCGCGGACCTGCTGCGTCTCGGGTACTTCGGTTCCTACGCGCGGGGGGACTGGGGGGTCGGGAGCGACCTCGATCTGGTGGCCGTGGTCCGGGAGAGCCGGGAGCCCTTCGAGCGGCGGGGACTCGGCTGGGAGCTCGACGGCCTCCCGGTGCCCGCCGAGATCGTCGTATACACGGAGGGTGAATGGGACGCCCTGGTCCGCTCGGGTTCGCGGTTCGCCCGCACCGTGGCGGAGGAGGGGGTCTGGGTGTGGCGTCGGGACGCCGATGCGTAACCCGGCGTCACGCTGCGGGTAGTTCGAGCCAGATGCCGTTCGACGCGCTTTCTGCGCGGCGGCCGGGTGAGAGCCCGGCCCCGTCGCGCCTCTAGATGGAATGCCAGAGAGCCCCTCCGCCCGTTGGATCTCCACCGTTCTCGCGTGCCTGTTCCTGGCCCTGGTCGCCGCGGCGGCGGGAGGGGGCTGTCGGCGCGCCGCAGAGGTGTTGTACGCCCTTCCCCTCTCCCACGAGCCCACGGAGGCGGACTGGGCCGGGGCGGTTCCCCTGCGCCTCGAAGCCGCGGGCGGGCGGACGAGCCGGCCGGGCGACCGAGACGTGGACTCCGACGCGGTCCACAAGGCGACCGCCTCGTGCCATCACGGGTCCCAGGCGCCGGCCGTGGGGGTTGAGATCCGTGCCTTCTACACCGCGGAACGTTTCTTCGTGCGCTTCGAGTGGGTCGACCCCACCGAGGACTTGGGACCCTCGTGGTCGTGGGACGGGGCGCAGTGGGTCTCCGGGGGCCTCGGAGAGGACGGGCTCGGGGTCCTGTGGGGGACCGACGCGGAAACCTTCTCCTGCGTGCGCACCTGCCATCTCGTAGACTGGCGGGTCGCCGGCCCGCGGGCCTTCGCGGACTACCGGATGGCATCGCCCGAGGGAGCGGGTCCGCTGGATTTCTGGGTGTGGAGGGCCGGCCGGGCGCGGCGCGGCGGGTTGGCGGAGGACGGACGGCTCGGCACGGAGGGGCGACGGGGCGACCTGCCCGGGGAGCTTTTCGAACCGAATTCGGTGCGGGCTCGCAGCGGCGCGACCGACGTGTTCGGTGTGGGGGACCGGCCATGGGAAGCGCCGGCCCCCGAGCCGGGAGCGTTCGCGGCGGCGTACCGGGTGGTGGCGCCCGCCGAGGACCGGTTGGAGGTGGAGGCGCGGGGCGAGCGGTTGAGGGGGCGGTGGCGTCTGACGGTGTCGCGGTCCCTTCGGGGTTCGGCGGCGGACGACGTCGTCCTGGAAGCCGGGCGGCAGTATGCGTTCGGACTGGCCTTGCTCGACGGGGTGGAGAAGGATCATACGGCCGTGCCGGAGCCGATTCGCCTGCTCCTGGTGGCGGGGGAGACGCTCGCTCGGGCGGAGAGAGAAGAGAAGTGAGATGAGAGCGTTGATCGGCGTGGTTCTGGTCTCGGTCCTGGGGGCGTGCTCGAGCCCCCCGGCAGATCCGGGGGGAGGCGCGCTCTCCCGGGTGGAGGGGGTGGTGTACCGCCCGGCGGAGGGTGCGGTGGTCGACCTCTACCGGAAGGGAGACGACCTTCGCGGTCCCCCCTTCACCCAACTCGGGCCTCTGGACGCCCGCGGCGGCTTCGGCATCGAACTGCCGCCGGGCGAGTACGTGCTCGTGGCGCGCCAGCGGGCGAGCGGCGACGAGACGGGACCGCTCAAGGAAGGGGACCTCAAGACCGACCCCGTGCCGCTGCGGGTAGAGGCCGGGAAGCCGGTGCGGCTCGACCTGATGGCCTACGTGAAGGAGGGCAACCCGAAGCAGAGCCTCCCCAGCGAGACCGACTGGAAGTCGGGCATCGCCGGCCGGGTCCTGTGAGCCGGTTGGATCGAGAACCTGATGTGCTCGCCCTGGCCTCGGAACT
>CAZJSF010000214.1:0-3897 GCA_964548515.1 uncultured Thermodesulfobacteriota bacterium | reverse complement strand
CGGGGTCGGCCTGGAGGTGCGGCAGAACCTGGCCCGGGTCCTGCGGCGCTGGAGCGTGGCGCTGGAGTGGGCGTGGGAGGAGCGGGACCGCCTCTCCGTGGTCGGGGACGACCTGCAGGGGCGCCGGGACCTCGCCGACCTCCCCTTCGAGGGGACCTGGAACCCGCTGACCCTCTCCGCGCGGTACGACTCGTCCTTCCCCAACCGCAGCGCCTTCACGGTCGGCCCGGAAGGGGGGCGGTGGCTGGAGGCGGGGGTCCGGGTCACGAGCGAGGCGCTGGGCGCCGACCTCGACACCCAGGCGCTGCTCGGGGAGTGGAGGGAGTACGTGGCGGTGCCGCGCCTGGAGCACACCGTGCTCGCCCTGCGGGGGAAGGGCGGCGTGGGGTGGGGCGACGTGCCCTTCCAGTCGCTCTTCCAGGTGGGCGGCGTCGAGGGGGAGTTCCCGGTGCGCGGCTACGATGCGCGGGTCGCCCGGGGGGAGCGGGCGTTCGCGGGGTCGGCCGAGGTGCGCTTCCCGCTGTGGAGCCCCTTTCGCGGCATCCGGGACTGGCCGGTGTTCCTCCGCCGGGTGCACGCGGCGGGGTTCTTCGACGCGGGCCGGGCGTGGCGCGGAGACGACGGCGGAGGGTGGCGGCGGGGCGCGGGGGGGGAGCTGCGGGTGGACACGCTGCTCGGGTACTACCTGCCCACCACGCTCGTGGGCGGGGTGGCCCACGGCTTCGACGAGGACGGGGGCACCAGGGGGTACGTGGCCTTCCGCTACCTGTACTAGCCCGGGCCAGGAGGTCCCCCGGCGGCGCTAGTCCGACAGGTAGTACTCCACGGTGGACACGACGCGGACCCGCTTGAGGTGGGGGTTGTTCTTGTCCCGCGGCTCCACGGTGAACTGCCCCTGGGACGCCCGCCGGATCTTCCCGAGGCGGCTCCTGGAGTCCTCGGCGAACTTCTCCGCCACCTCCCGGGCCTTTGCCGTCGCCTCCTCGATCATCTCCGGCTTGACCGCGTTCAGCCCGGTGAAGAGGTACTCGACCTGGCTCTGGTAGTCCCCGCCCGTGAAGGCGATTCCGCTCTTCCCCAGCTCGGAGAGCCCCGCCAGGGCACCTCGGACGAGGTCCACGCGGCCGGAATAGACCGTCACCGTCTGGGCTGCCACGTAGCGGAACTCGGGCCGCGGGCCGCCCCCGTACTGCTGGGCCGCCTTGTCGGTGATCGAGGGGAGGGACTGGGAGATCTCTCCGCGTTCGATCCCCCGGGCGAGCAGGAACTCCTCGATCTTCTCCTTGCTCGCCCCGATCGCCCCGTACAGCGCCCCGAGGTCGTTGTGGGCCTCCGTGAAGACGATGGGCCAGATCACCACGTCCGCCGGCAACTCCCTCTCGGACAGCCCCTTGACCGTGACGCTCCTCTCGTACTCCTTGAAGTCTATGGCGGCTCGGCCCAGCAGGTGGCCCAGGCCGACGAGACCGAAGAAGATCGACGCGCCCAGGATCAGGGAACTCGCACGGTTCGGTCGGTCCATGCTTCTCCTCCGGAAGGTCGCAGCGCGGGGTGAAGCAAGTAGCCCAGGGGCGGCGTCTCGTCAACCCGGCCGGCGCCGCCCGCGTCGGCCGGGCCGAGGGCGGCCCGGAGCCCGCACGCCTCAGGACGGGTGGGAGGGCCCGCCCGCGTCGGCCAGGGCCGGCAGCCGGACCGCGACCTCGGTCCCCTTCCCCTGCTCGCTCCGGATCGTCAGCTCGCCTCCGAGCAGATCGACCAGGTGCTTCACGATGGAGAGCCCCAGGCCGGTCCCGCCCTGGGCCCGGGAGCGGCCGGGGTCCGCCCGGTAGAAGCGCTCGGTGACCCGGGGCAGGTCCCGCGCGGAGATGCCGATGCCCGTGTCCGCTACGCGCCACCGCGCCCCGCCGGGCGCGGCCTCCACGGAGACGGCGACGCGCCCGCCGCGGGGCGTGTAGCGCACCGCGTTCTGCAGCAGGTTCACCAGGACCGACTCCGCCCGGTCGGGGTCGGTGCGCAGGGGCACGGGCTCCCCGGGGAGGCTCGTCTCCAGGGAGATCCCCGCGGCCTCGGCCTCGGCCCGGAAGAGCTCCACCACGTGGCGAACGGGCTCCCGGGCATCGAACTCCCGGGGCTCGACGGCCTCGGCGCCGGCCTCGATGCGGGCGAGGGCGGAGACGTCGGCCAGCAGCGTTTCCAGGCGCAGGGCGTTGCGGCGGATCGACTGGAGGAAGCGCTGGGCCGCGGCCGGGTCCTGGAGGGCGCCGTCGAGCAGGGTCTCGGCCGAGGCCCGCACCGCGGTGAGCGGGGTGCGGAGTTCGTGGGAGAGGTTGGCCACGAAGTCGGTCCGCACCCGCTCCAGGTGCGCCTGGCGGGTCACGTCGCGGAGGACCACGAGGATGCCGGGCCGCCCCTCCTCGTCCGGCAGGGGGCGCAGCAGCGCGTCGAGCTCGCACGGCGGCTCGGGCCAGGCGAGGCGCAGGGGGTCGGGGGAGGGCTCCCCCGCGCGGGGGAAGGCGTCCAGGGCCTCCAGGAGGCGCGGCTCCCGCAGGACTTCCGAGCCGGCGAGCCCCTCCAGGGTCGCCCGGCCCAGGCGCAGGAGCCGGCGGGCGGGCTCGTTGGCCACGGCGAGGTGGCCGGCGCCGTCCAGCAGGAGCACCGCGTCCGGGAGGCCGTCCACCAGGACCTGCAGGCGCCGGCGGTCCCTGCGCAGGGCCCCCACCTGCTGCGCCAGGTCGCCCTGCAGCGCCCCGAGGCTTCGCTCGAGGTCCGCCAGTTCGTCGTCGCCCCGCACGGGGAGCCGGGAGTCGTACTCTCCGCCGGCGAGGCGCTCCGCGAACCCTCGCATGGCGGTGAAGCGCCGGGTGAGACCCCGGGCCAGGAGGAGCGAGAGGGCGAGGGCCAGCCCGGCGGCCGGCAGGGCGGAGAAGATCACCCGCCGCCGGGTCTCCCACAGCAGGCTGCGGACGTCGGAGAGGGGCATCGCGGCCCGGACCACCGGGTCCCCCGGCACCGCGACGTAGAGCATCGGGAGGCCCAGGGTGGGGCTCGTCCGCGAGGAGGAGCCCCGGGCCCCGTCCAGGGCCGTGCGGATCTCCGGGCGGCCGCCGTGGTTGTCCATGGAGCGGGGGTCGTGCTCGGAGTCGCCCAGCACCGTCCCGTCCCGGGCGATCACCGTGAGCCGCACCCCCGCGGCCTGCCCCTGCCGCAGGATCGCCTCCTGGAACCCGGGCCCGGGCGCAGGGAGCGCCGCCAGCACCAGGCGGGCCTGCGCCGCCAGGTAGCTCTCGAGGCGGGAGGTCTCCCGCTCCACGAGGAACCGGTCGAGGGCGAACCCCGCGGCGGCCAGGGCGGCCACGAGCACGAGGGCTCCGTGGGCCACCAGGCGGGCGAAGAGGGAGCGGGGCACCGCCGGTCACTCCTTCCGGGGGCTCGGGTTGAACCGGTAGCCGCTCCCCCGCACGGTCTCGATCAGCACGGGCTTCGCCGGGTCGGCCTCCACCCGGGCCCGGAGGCGCCGCACGTGGACGTCCACGGTGCGGGGGTCGACGTACACCTCCGGGTCCCACGCCTGCTGGAGGAGCGCCTCGCGGGAGTACACGCGGTTCGGGTGGGCGACGAGGAACGCCAGGAGGCGGAACTCCTGGGGCGCCAGGGCGAGCTCCTCGCCGTCGCGGAAGACCCGGTGGCCGTCCACGTCCACCTCCAGGTCGCCGACCCGCACCCGGGGCCGGGGCGAGTCCTCCCCCCGGGCCCGCTTGAGCACCGCCCGCACCCGGGCCACCAGCTCGTCGGTCGAGAACGGCTTCGTGACGTAGTCGTCGGCCCCGCCGGCCAGGTGCCGCACGCGGTCCGCCTCGGACGTGCGCGCCGTCAGGCAGATGACCGGCACGTCGTTGC
>CAZJSF010000213.1:0-3904 GCA_964548515.1 uncultured Thermodesulfobacteriota bacterium | reverse complement strand
GCGTCGCGCATCGCCTGGTCCCCCTTGTCGGTGAGCGTCTGGGCCGGGGCCACGGTGATGGAGTCGCCGGTGTGGACCCCCATGGGGTCGAGGTTCTCGATGGAGCAGATGATCACGACGTTGTCCTTGCCGTCGCGCATCACCTCGAGCTCGTACTCCTTCCACCCGAGCACCGACTCCTCGACCAGCACCTCGTTCACCGGGCTCTGCTCGAGGCCCCACTGGATCAGCTTCTCGTACTCCTCCCGGTTGTAGGCGATGCCGCCGCCGGACCCGCCCAGGGTGAAGGACGGCCTCAGGATCGCCGGGTACCCGATCTCCTCCACGATCCGCAGGGCCTCGGCCACGCTGTGGGCGTACCCGGAGCGGGGCAGGTCGAGGCCGATGCGCTGCATGGCCTCCTTGAACTCGGCGCGGTCCTCGGCCTTCTGGATGGCGGGGAGCTTGGCGCCGATGAGCTCGACCCCGTACTTGTCGAGGATGCCGAGCTTCGCGGCCTCCACGGCGGTGTTGAGGGCGGTCTGGCCCCCCAGCGTCGGTAGGATGGCCTGGGGCCTCTCGCGCTCCAGGATGCGCTCCACCGACTCGGCCGTCACCGGCTCCACGTAGGTGCGGTGGGCCATCTCCGGGTCGGTCATGATCGTGGCCGGGTTGGAGTTGAGGAGCACCACCGTGTACCCCTCCTCGCGCAGCGCCTTGCACGCCTGGCTGCCCGAGTAGTCGAACTCGCACGCCTGCCCGATGACGATCGGGCCGGCGCCGATGATGAGGATCTTCTCGATGTCCGTGCGCTTGGGCATGACTCGGCTCTCCGCTGGGCGGCCGGGCGGCTGGGCGACTGGGCGGCCGGCACCGGGGGCCGAGCTTCCCCGGCCCCGGGCTCCCCGACTGCCCGGCCGCCCCGCGGCCTAGCCGTTCTTTTCCATCAGGTCTGTAAAGCGGCGGAACAGGTACGACGCGTCGTGGGGCCCCGGGCTCGCCTCGGGGTGGTACTGCACGCTGAAGAGCGGCAGTTCCCGGTGCTCGATACCCTCCACGGTCTGGTCGTTGAGGTTCAGGTGCGTGACGTCCACGGCGTCCCCGTGCTCGGAGCGCTTGAGACTCTCCAGGTCCACGACGAAGTTGTGGTTCTGGCTCGTGATCTCCACCTTCCCGGTGGAGAGGTCCTTCACCGGCTGGTTGCCCCCGTGGTGGCCGAACTTGAGCTTGACCGTGGTTCCCCCGAGGGCCAGGCCGATGATCTGGTTGCCGAGGCAGATCCCGAAGATCGGCATCTTGCCCAGCAGTTCCCGGACCGCCTCGGCGGCGTAGGGAACCCCCTGCGGGTCGCCGGGGCCGTTGGAGAGGAACACCCCGTCCGGCGACAGGGCCAGCACCTCCTGGGCCGAGGTGTGGGCGGGCACCACCGTCACGTCGCACCCCACCGCCGTCAGCCGGCGCAGGATGTTGTACTTGACCCCGAAGTCGTAGGCCACCACCTTGTACCCCCCCGGGCGCCGGGGCTTCTCGTACCCCACCCCGAGCGACCAGTCCCCCACCTCCCAGCGGTAGGGCTCGCGGCACGTGACCTCCCGGACGAGGTCGCGCCCCTCGATGCCCGGCGCGGAGCGGGCCCGGTCCACGAGGGCGTCGGCATCGGCGTCCCCGGTGGCAATGACCCCGATCATCGACCCCTTCTCCCGGAGCCGCCGGGTCAGGGCCCGGGTGTCGATCCCCTGGATGCCCACGACGCCCTGGTCGGCGAGGAACCGGTGGAGGCTCTTCGTCGCGCGCCAGTTGGAGGGGGCCTCCCACGCCTCCTTGACGATGAAACCCTCCACGTGGATGCGCGAGGACTCGAAGTCCTCCTCGTTCACCCCGTAGTTGCCGATCTCCGGGTAGGTCATGGCCACCATCTGGCCCTTGTAGGAGGGGTCGGACAGCACCTCCTGGTACCCCATCATGCTCGTGTTGAACACGACCTCGCCGACGGTCTCCCCTTCGGCCCCGAAGGACCAGCCGTGGAAGACGGTCCCGTCGGAGAGGGCAAGCAGCGCCTTCCTCATCGGGTCTCCGCAGTCTCCAGGTTCTCGGCCGCGATGCGGCCGTCCACGTAAACGGTCCTTCCCCCCACCAGGGTCCGCACCACCTTCCCCTGGACCCGCATCCGGTCGAAGGGGCAGTTGCGGGCCTTCGAGAAGAAGCGGGCGGAATCCACGGTGTGCTCCGCCTCCAGGTCCACCAGCACCAGGTCCGCCTCCGCCCCGGGCGCGAGGGTCCCGCCAGGCAGGCCCAGGGCCCGCGCGGGCCCGCAGGTGAGCGCCGCCACGATCCGGGCGAGGGGCACCAGGCCCTCGTGGAACAGCCGCAGCGACAGCGCCAGGCTGGTCTCCAGACCCACCACCCCGTTGGCGGCCGCCTCGAACTCCACGTCCTTCTCGTCGCTGGCGTGGGGGGCGTGGTCCGTGGCGACGGCGTCCACCGTGCCCCGCGCCAGGCCGCGGCGCAGCGCCTCCACGTCGGCCGCCTCCCGCAGGGGCGGGTTCATCTTGAACCGGGCGTCGAAGGTGCGCACGGCGTCGTCGGTCAACGTGAAGTAGTGGGGCGCGGTCTCCCCGGTGACGGGAAGGCCAAGCCGCTTCCCCCACCGCAGCAGTTCCACGCTGCCCCGGGTGGAGAGGTGCGCCAGGTGGAGCCGCCCCCCGGTGCGGCGCAGGAGCAGGAGGTCCCTGGCGACCTGGACCTCCTCGGCCTCGGCCGGGATCGAGGGCAGCCCCAGCTGCGTCGAGGTGAGCCCCTCGTTCATGCACCCGCCGGCCGCTAGGTCGTGGTCCTCGCAGTGGCTGACCACCGTGAGCCCGAAGGCCTGGGCGTACTCCAGCGCCCGCCGCATGAGCAGGCTCGAGGAGACGGGCCGGCCGTCGTCGGTCACGGCCACGCACCCGGCCGCGGCCAGTTCGCCCATGTCGGCCAGTTCCTCGCCCTTGAGCCCCCGGGACACGGCCCCCACCGGGTAGACGCGGCAAACCGCCTCCCGCCGGGCCCGCTCCAGGATGTACCGGGTCACCTCGGCATTGTCGTTCACCGGGTTCGTGTTGGGCATGCAGCACACGGACGTGAAGCCGCCCGCCGCCGCGGCGCGGCTCCCGCTGGCCACGGTCTCCTTGTACTCGAAGCCCGGCTCCCGCAGGTGGACGTGCACGTCCACCAGGCCCGGAAAGGCGTGCAGCCCCCCCGCGTCCAGCACCGTCGCCCGGCCCGGGTCGATGCCGGCCTCGACGGCGAGAACGCGCCCCCCGCCCACGGCGACGTCCCGCACCCCGTCCGTGCCGGTCGCGGGGTCCACCACGTGGGCCCCGCGGATCAGGAGGTCCATTCCGCCCTCCCTCCTGCGAGCAGGTAGACGACCGCCATGCGCACCGCAACGCCGCTCTCCACCTGTTCGAGGATCACGGAGCGGGGGCCGTCGGCCACGTCGGAGGAGATCTCCACCCCTCGGTTCATCGGCCCGGGGTGCATGACGATGGCGTCGGGGCGCGCGCCTTCCAGCACCGAGGCGTTCAGTCCGAAGAAGCGGGCGTACTCCCGCAGGCTCGGGAAGGAAGCCCGGCCCAGGCGCTCCTTCTGGATTCGCAGCGCCATCACCACGTCGGCGCCCTCCACCGCCTCGCGCACGTCGCTCGTGCTCGAGACTCCCAGGCGCCCCACCTCCGGCGGCAGCATGGTGGGCGGCCCGCACACGCGCACCTTCGCGCCGAGCTTCGTGAGGGCGTGGATGTTCGAGCGCGCCACCCGGCTGTTGGCGATGTCGCCGAGGATCGCCACGGTCAGCCCCTGCACGCGCCCCTTGTGCTTGCGGATCGTGTACGCGTCGAGCAGGGCCTGGGTGGGGTGCTCGTGGCGGCCGTCCCCGGCGTTGACCACC
>CAZJSF010000212.1:0-3931 GCA_964548515.1 uncultured Thermodesulfobacteriota bacterium | reverse complement strand
CGGCTCGACATCCAGAGGGGCCCTCGCCTGCCCGAGAGGGACGCGAAGGCCTCGCCGGTGATGGCGCGCGACCGGCGCCGGTCCCCCCTCTTCTGGGCGGTCGTCCTGGTGGGGGCCGTGGTGCTCGCCTACACCGGGTACAACCTCTACTTCCACCGCGATGAGGCGTTCCAGTACTTCAACCCCGAGAAGGTGCGCGCCCTTTGGCAGAGCCGCCAGATGGAGGCGAGGCTGGCCGTGGAGGACCTGACGGGGTACTACCCGGACCTGCCCGGGGGGCGGCGGGCCTTCGTCATCCGGGGCGAGGTGGTCAACCGTTCCACCAATCCCCAGAGCCTCATCCGGGTGCAGGCGACCCTCTACGGGGCCGACGGGAATCCCGTGGGGACCAAGGACGTGTACTCCGGCAACGTCATCTCCGACAGCGACGTGGCGACCCTCTCGGAGGAGGCGATCGAGAGCCGCCTCCAGAACGAGGTCGGCGACGCGATGACGAACATGGAGGTTGCCCCCGGCGGCCGGGTCCCCTTCACGGTCGTGTTCCCGTCCCCCCCGGACGGCGTGGAGAAGTTCAGCGCGAAGGCGGTCCACGCCAAGTCGGGGGCCGCCAGGTAGCCGGGGACGCCATCCGCCGTTTCGCCCTGCTCGCCTCGCATCTCAGGCGCCACTCCGCGACCTTCCTCCTGGGTTCCGCCGCGCTGGTGGTAGCCAGCGGGTTCCAACTGGCGCTGCCCCTCGTTCTGCGCGACGCCGTCGACGCGTTGCGGACGCCCTCCTCCGCTCACCTGCTGGGTCGCTACGTGACGGTCTTCGCCGCCCTCGCCGTCGGGCAGGCGGCCTTCAAGTTCGTCTCGCGCAACGGGTTCATGGGTGCGGCCCGCAGGGTCGAGCACGACCTCCGGACGCGCTATTTCACTCGGCTGATCCGGCTTCCGGCCGAGCGGATCGAGGCCGGGCGCAAGGGCGACTTCGTGAGCCGAGCCACCCACGATCTGCAGGACGTGCGCCTCTTCCTCGGGGCCGGCGCCCTGAACTTCCTGCAGACCCTCGTGCTGCTCCTCTCGGCCACCGTGCTCCTCTGGAGGATCCACCCGCTCCTGACCCTCACGGCCCTGGCCCCGTTCCCGGTGGTGTCGGTCCTGGTGCGCCGGTACTCACCCCGCCTGCACCGGCGCTACCTGGAGGCGAATCGGAAGGCGGGCGACCTGTCGGCCCTCGTCCAGGAGTCCCTGGCGGGAGCCCGCGTGGCCCGGGTCTTCCACCGGGAGGAGTGGCAGGGGGAACGCTTCTCCGCGGCCAACCGGGAGGTGCGCGAGGCCCAGGCCCGCGTGATCCGGGCCTGGGCGCTGCTGTTCCCGCTGGTAGGAGCGGTGGCCGGGCTCGGCCACGTGGCGGTCCTGGGCCTCGGGGGCTTCTGGGTCTCCACCGGGGAACTCACCCTGGGAGACTTCGTCGCCTTCAACGCCTACCTCGGCATGCTCACCTGGCCGATGGTCGCGCTCGGGTGGACCATGAGCCTGGCACAGCGGGGCGCCGCGGCCCTGGAGCGCCTGGGAGAAGTTCTCGAGGCCCCGCCGGCCCCGGACGGCGACCTCCCGGTTCCGTCCCCCCGGGGAAACGCCCTCGAGGCAGAGGGGATTCTCTTTGCCTACGGGGGCGGCACCGAGGGGGTCTTGACCGGGGTCGACCTGACCGTCCCGTGCGGAACCTTCCACGGACTGGTGGGGGCCACGGGGTCGGGGAAGTCCACGCTCATCTCCCTGCTGGCACGGCTGAGGGAGCCGCTCGAGGGGCGGATCCTCGTCCACGGCGTGCCCCTGGACCGATTGCGCGACCGGGAGCTGCGCGACTTCCTCGCCCTGGTTCCCCAGGAGGACTTCTTCTTCGCCGACACGGTGGAGAACAACGTCCTCCTCGGGCGGGCGCCCGACCGGAACCTTCTCCGTTGGGCCCTGGAAGTCGCGGGGCTCGCCGAAGACGTGGCCGGCATGGCCGACGGGGTCGGCTCGGTCGTGGGGGAGGGAGGGGTGACCCTGTCCGGCGGGCAGCGGCAGCGTCTGGCCATCGCCAGGGCTCTGTACGGGCGCCCGAAGTGTGTGCTGATGGACTCGGCGCTCTCGAGCCTCGACGCAGCGACGGCCCGGCGGGTGCTGGAAGGCGTCCGGGCCGCGATCCCCGGCCTCACCCTCCTCGTAGTCTCCCACCGGGGGAGCGAGGTGGAGTCGGCCGACCGCGTCTGCTTCCTGGAGGGCGGCCGCGTCGCGGCGGAGGGAACCCACGCCGAGCTGCTGAGGGACGTGCCCGCCTACCTCCGCCTGTACCGAGAGGAACGGCTCCGGCAGGAGCTGATGGAGGCGGCCGGGTGAGCCACCGGGGGTGGACGCACGACGCCGAGGGACAGGATCTCTCCTGGCGGCCGGTGGTCCGCCTCTGGCCCTTCGTCCGGCCCCACGCCCCGGTTTTCGCCGCGGGCATCGGCGTCATGGCCGTCGGCTCGGGCGTCAAGCTCCTGGGCCCCTACCTGCTCAAGATCGCCATCGACGGACCCATGGCCACGGGAGACTTCGGCGGCCTCGCGCTCCTGGCCGCCCTGTATTTCGCGGCCCAGCTGCTGGAGGCGGGGCTCGACGCCGGGCAGGCGATCCTCGTCCGGGTCAAGGGCGAGGACGTGCTCGCCTCGCTGCGCGCGGCCCTGTTCGCGAAGACGCAGAGGCTTCGCACCGCCTATCTGGACACGACGCCCGGGGGCCGCATCCTGTCGAGGATCACGTCCGACGTGTCCGTGCTCTCCGACCTCTTCAGCTCCGGCGTGGCGGCCCTGCTCGGCGACGTCCTGCTGCTCGCGGGGATCCTGATCGTCCTGGGCCGCCTGGACGGGCGCCTCGCGCTCATAACCTTCGCCGCTCTCCCCGTGCTCGTGGTTATCTCCGAGCTCTTCCGCAGGAAGATGCGAGCCGTGTACCGCGAGACACGGGAAAAGACCGCCCGGCTGACCGGGAGGATCCAGGAGTTCCTCCGGGGCTTCGAGGTCCTGCGCGCCTACGGCGCCCAGCCATGGGCGGACCAGGAGTTCGGGAAGGCCAACGCCGACCACCGGGACTCCTTCCTCCGGTCGGTCTCGCTCTACGCCTTGTTCTTCCCCCTGGTGGAACTGGTCTCCTCCCTGACCCTGGGCCTCCTGATCTGGCAGGGAGGCCGCGGCGTGCTCGCCGGTGGGCTCACCCTGGGGGTCCTGGTGGCGTTCATCGAGTACCTGCAGAAGTTCTTCCGCCCGGTGCGGGACCTGAGCGAGAAGTACAACGTGCTCCAGGCCTCCGCCGCCGCAGCGGAGAGGATCGCCGAGTTCCTCGACCTCCCGGAGGAAGCGCCCGGGACGCGCCCTGCGGAGGCCCTGGAGGGACGCATCGAGTTTCGCGACGTCGCTTTCGCCTACGACGGGGGCCCCCCCGTGATCCGGGGCGTATCCCTGGCCTTGGCCCCGGGCGAGGTGGTGGCCCTCGTGGGCCCCACGGGAGCCGGCAAGTCGACGCTGGTCCATCTCCTCCTGGGGCTGTACCGCCCGACGGAGGGATCGGTGCTGCTCGACGGGTTCGACGTCGCGGAGCTCGATCCCCGGACCTTCCGCGGCCAACTGGCCGTGGTGCCCCAGGACGTGTTCCTGTTCCACGGCACCGTCCTCGACAACATCCGCCTCGGGCGCGCCGGCATCGACCGGCGCTCGGCCGTCGCCGCCGCCGAGGCCGTGGGCCTCCACGAGATGGTCTCCCGCCTGCCCCAGGGGTACGACACCCCGATCCTCGAGGGCGGGACGCTCCTGAGCGCGGGGCAGCGGCAGCTGGTATCTTTTGCCCGGGCCCTGGCGGGTGATCCGCGCATACTCGTGCTCGACGAGGCGACCTCCGAGGTGGACCAATCCACCGAAGCCCAGATC
>CAZJSF010000211.1:0-3959 GCA_964548515.1 uncultured Thermodesulfobacteriota bacterium | reverse complement strand
TCATGGAACCGGCCACCTGCAGGTCCTCGGTGGTCACCGGCTTGCCGTCGTAGGTATAGGCCAGAAGGATGCGGCCCATGCGCTCGCGCAGGTCCTTCAGGTCCGTGGCCAGGGCCAGGATCGCCATCACCTCGGAAGCCACCGCGATGTCGAAGCCGGCCTCCCGCGGGATGCCGTTGAGCTTGCCGCCCAGGCCCACGACGATGTTGCGCAGGCAGCGGTCGTTGAGGTCGACGACGCGGTTCCACTGGATGGTGAGGGGGTCGATGTTCAGGGGGTTGCCGTGCATCAGGCTCGTGTCGAGAGCGGCCGAGCACAGGTTGTGGGCGATGGAGACGGCGTGGATGTCCCCGGTGAAGTGGAGGTTGAGGTCCTCCATGGGGACGATCTGCGAGTAGCCGCCGCCGGCCGCCCCACCCTTGATCCCGAAGACCGGGCCGAGGCTCGGCTCGCGCAGCGCCAGCATCGCGCTCTTCCCGATCTTGTTCAGGCCCTCGTAGAGCCCGATGGAGGTGACGGTCTTGCCTTCGCCGAGGGGCGTGGGCGTGCACGCGGTGACGTCGATGAGCTTGCCGTTCGGCTTCTTCTTGAGGCGCTTGAGGACCGCCTCGTAGTCGATCTTGGCCTTGTAGTTGCCGTAGTACTCCAGTTCGCTCTCCAGGATGCCCGCCTTCTCGGCGATGTCCCGGATGTGCTTCATCTTGTGGGCCTGCGCGATCTCGAGGTCCGACGGGACCTTCCTCGGCTTGAGCTTGCTCATTGCCTTGGCGGCGGGCTTGGCTGCGGGCTTGGCTTTGGCTGCGGACTTGGGCTTAGCTGCGGACTTGGACTTGGGCTTCGCCATAGATCCTCCCTCCGTTCGGCCTCAAGGCCGTAAGCAGGTTTGCCGCGACAGGACGCGGCCTGCGTCTCGGTGGTGTAACTGCGGGGCTCACGGGGCCGAAGGCCCTGCCGGCCGCACGAGCGGCCCGACGCTCGGAAAGACCCGCGAAACGAAATCCGCCGGGGATCGGAACCGCGGCCTGCGCCGGCCCATCCCCTCGGAAAGCTCCGCCGCGGCGCTCCGAACCGTCGTTTCGCCCGGCGGAAAAGCCGGGCAAGGATACTGACGCGGTTTTTGGCCTGTCAAGGCCATTTTCCCCGGCGATTGTTGAGAGAATTGGCACATGGTGCGCCGCCTCTCCCGGGACCGCCGAACGGCTCGCCGACCGGGCCCCCGGGCCGCTTCAGAAACGATATCCCACGCCCAGGTAGAGGCCGTTCTCGTCGAAGAGGTGGAGTTCCCCGGAGAAGAACACGTTGGGGGTCACGAAGTAGTCCGCCCCCGCGAACACGCCCAGGAAGTTGTCCGAGGAGTAGTCGTCGATCCCCTGGTTGAGTTCGTAGTGCGCATAGGAGAACCGCAGGCCCCCGAAAGGGTAGAAGTAGCCGACCCGGCCCGCCGCACCCATCTCCCGCACCAGGTAGAGCGCCGCGTGGTACCCCATCCGCTCCACCTTCCGCGACCCGTCCTCGCTGCGAAGGTACTCCGCCTGCAGGTCGGCCACGAGCTTCATCGACTGCTCGGGGAAGTTCAGGAGCCCCCAGCGGAGCCCGATGCCCAGGTCCTCGCCGAGGGATCCCTGGAAGTCCACCCGGTCGAACTCCAGGTCTCCGAAGCCGAGGGTCGCGTACAGGTCGAGACCGTCGAGAACGCCGATCTGGCCCCGGAAGAGCATGCGGCGGGAGGTCACCTCATCGCCGCGGCCATCCTCGACGTCGCGCTCCCCGTATCCCACGGTCGCGGAGAGGGCAAACTTGCCGGGCCCCAGGGGAACTGCAAGTCCCCCGCTCTGGGACGCCCTGGCCACGGCCGGGGCGGCGGCCAGCGCGACCACTGTGAGAAGGACGGCAATCGGCCTCATGGAAACTCCTCCGAGGGGGATCCCAACCGGAAACCGGCTGCGGCGGCGAGACGACTCCGTTTACCACAAAGGCGCAGTCCCTCCAAGCCCTCGCCGGCGGGACCCTCCGCGCCGTGTGAGGCGCCTCCCCAGAGGCGCTGCGCCCCGGCGGAAACCTTGATTTCCCGGGGTGCCGTGGTGTAGCGTTGCCGCCTTTCTCCGTCCAGGGCCCTCGGCCCCCTCCGGGAGTGCGTTCCGATGCTCGACCAGATTCGCAAGAACGTCCGTCACCCTTATATCCAGGTGCTGCTCGGCCTGATCATCGTGGTCTTCATCCTGTTCTTCGGCTGGAGCATGCGCTCCCAGCCGCCGAACTACGTGGCGAAGGTCAACGGCGACACCATCGACTTCCGCTCCTACCAGCAGGCGTACAACGGGCTCGTCAGCATCTACCAGGAGGCCTACCAGAACGAGCTGAACTCCGACCGCATCCGGGAGCTCGGGCTCGGCCGGCGCGCGCTCGATCAGCTCGTCGATCGGGCGCTTCTGCAACAGGAGGCCTCGCGCCGCGGCATCCGCGTCGCCGACGACGAGGTGCGGGGGGCCATCGAAGGGCTTTCGGTCTTCCAGGAGGGCGGTTCCTTCAGCAAGCCCCTCTACGTGCGCGTCCTCGAGGCCAACCGCCTGACGCCGCTGGAGTACGAGACCTCGAAGAAGCTCGAGTTGGAGATTCAGCGGGTGGAGACTTCCATCCGCGCGGAGGCCTCCGTCTCCGACGCCGAGGTCGCCCAGGAATACCGGGACCGCAACGACCGCGTGGTCGTCGACTACGCCTCCTTCAGCCCGGCAGCCTTCGAGCCCGACGTGAAGCCGACCGACGAGGCGCTCGCGGACTTCTTCCAGGCCGAGTCCGAGACCTTCCGGCGCCCCGAGAGGCGGGCGGCCCGCTACGTCCTTTTCGCCCCGGAGGCCTACACCGACGCCGTGGAGGTGACCGACCAGGAGCTTCGCGACGAGTACTCCTGGCGCGCGGAGGAATTCCAGGTGAAGGAAGCCGTCCGCGCCCGTCACCTCCTGGTTCGGGTCGCTCCCGACGCCGGCGAAGCCGACCGGAAGGCGGCGCGGGAGAAGATCCAGAAGCTGCGCCAGCAGATCGAAGGGGGCAAGCCCTTCGCGGACGTCGCCCGGAAGAACTCCGAAGACCCGGGAACCAAGGAGCAGGGCGGCGACCTGGGCTTCTTCGAGCGCGGACGGATGGTGCCCGAATTCGAGCAGGCGGCGTTCGCCCTGGAACCGGGCAAGGTGAGCGATCCGGTCGAGACGTCCTTCGGCTACCACCTCATCCTCGTGGAGGAGCACAGGCCGGCCTCCCAGAAGGCCTTCGAGGACGTGCGCGACACGCTCGCGGCGGAGATCCGCCGGCGAAAAGCCCTGGAGCAGACCTACGCGGCTGCGGACAACGTCCTGATGGACCTCGAGGACGGGAAGACGACCTGGGAAAAGCTCGCGGAGGAGCGGGAGGTGAAGACGACCGACGTCGTCCCCCAGGGCGGCTCCGTCAGCGGCGTGGAGAAGCCGGCCGAGTTCACCGAAGCCCTCTTCTCGATCGGGAAGGACAAGGCGGGAGAGCTGATCGAGACCGGGGCCGGGACCTACCTGTTCGCCGCGGCCTCGGTGGAGCCCTCGTCGATCCCCGCCCTGGCCGAGGTCAAGGCGGAGCTCGCCGCCCGCTTCCGCAAGGTGGAGGCGAAGCGGCTCGCCGAGGCCAGGGCCAAGGAGTTCCTGTCCCTGGCGGCCGAGGACTGGGGCGACGCGGTCAAGAAGTTCGCCGTCGCGGTGGAGACCACCGAGCCCTTCGCCAAGAAGGGCGGCGCCGTTCCGAAGATCGGCTGGGCACCGGCGATGAAGGAGGCCGTCTTCTCCCTCGGCGAGCCGGGAGCCGTGGCCTCCGAGCCCTTCGACGTGAACGGCGCCTACTACGTCGTCCGCCTCGCGGAGAAGCAGGAGGCCGACCCCGCCAACCTGGAGGCCGACCGGGAACAACTCCGCGCGGAGCTCCTCCCGACCAAGCAGGAG
>CAZJSF010000210.1:2489-3960 GCA_964548515.1 uncultured Thermodesulfobacteriota bacterium | reverse complement strand
GACCCGAAGTACGTCGCCGCCGCGGCGAAGTAGTGGATGTTGATGAAGTTGTACGGCGGGTCCTCGGTGTCCACCCGGTTCTGTACGTCGACGCCCGACTCCCGGCCCTGGTGGCACGTCGCGCACAGGTTGCTCGCATTGCCGAGCGTGACCTCCGCGCCCGACGGGAAGACCACGGGGTCGATCACGCGGGTGGGACCGAGCGCAAAGGCCCCCTCCGTGTCCTTGGCCTGCAGGTCGTGACAGCTCACGCAGGCCACCACCCGGGACTGGTCCGCTACGAAGTCACTCTCCGTGCCTCCGACGGTCAGTTTCACGAACTCGGTGCCCGAGTGGCACTTCGCGCAGCTGGTCCGTTGCTCGTAAGGCCACTCCACGTAGTCGCCGTGAGCACCGGGGTTGTTGCCCCAGGCCTGTGCGATCTCAACCACGCCATCCTGCCCGAACTTCGTGGCCCCGTGGGCATCGTGGCAGATCGTGCACGCCTTCTCGTCACCGGCATTGATGTTGTAGCCGACCACCGCGACCACGGGACCGGGGACGGGGTTGCCGTCCTCGTCCGTCACCACATTGCCGTCCTCGTCCACCTCCGCGGTCTGGTAGTTGCCCGGGAAGTGCGTGTCGGTGATCACCTCGGCATAGCTGCCGCGGCTGTTGATGATCGGGTTGTGGTACTCGGCTTCTCCCGGGCTGCCCCCGGCGCCGTAGACCGATTCGTCGAGTTCGTAGGTGAAGGCGCCCTGACCCTCGAAGCCGGCCTCCGGATCGAAGGTGGCGACGAGGAATGCCTGGTGGCAGCTCGTGCACAGCCGGAACTGGCGAGAGTACACGGTCCTCACGTCGGGGGTATCGGGATCTTCGCCGACGTCCTGTGTGACCGCTTCGGCGCGCAGCGCACCGCTGTGACCGTCGTGGCAGGTGCGGCACTCGACGGAGGTCACACTCGACGGTACGGTCTTGTCCGCGAAGAACTCCTCGATGGCGTCGTGGCCGAAGTCGCGCGTGGCCGCTACGTAGGTGCGGAAGCCCTCGTCCGTGTGGCAGCGCGTGCACCGGGCCGCCACGGTCATGACGCTGTCCGCGTGCTTGCTCTGCTCGTAGTTCTCGACAATGCCCACTCCGAACGGGAAGTCCTTGACGTGGGGGAAGTCCTGGTTATGGCACGCCCCGCACTGGACATGGGAAGGCGAGGAATAGGGGATCGGCCCCAGGCCATTGTGGTACTGCCCTCCGCCGTGGCAGGCTTCGCACCCCACCACCGGCCGAGGCACGTTGCCCGTCAGATCCGCGGTGAGCCTCTGCCCGTCGCCCTGGGGATCGTGGCACGCGGGGCAGGAGGGATCCGTGCCGATCATGCCGTAGTCCGGCATCCCGAGACTGTTCAGGTCGAAGGGCGAGTTCACGGCGTTGCCGTGCCCGCTCTCGAGCCACCTCGCCAGCCTCGCTCACGCGGGACTGGTACGGTCGCGGC
>CAZJSF010000210.1:0-2459 GCA_964548515.1 uncultured Thermodesulfobacteriota bacterium | reverse complement strand
GAACCTCCTCGCCCTGATCATTGGCCGAGTCCAGGTTGCTCCCGCATCCCCACAGGGCTGCGGCGGCGAGCGACGTGGCAACCAGCGCTGTGAGCTTGAGTCCTCGCATGGATGTCCTCCTCATGGGTGATCCCTTCGCCTCTCGATCAGTGGCACTTGCGACAGGTCTTCCCGTCGCTCGCGTTCTTCAGCCGGCTCTTGATGTCGTCCCAGTCGTCCGGATGCGGGTTCACCATCAACCCCGCCCGGGCGCTGTGGCACTTCAAGCAGATGTCGCCGTCGGGGTGGCACGCCTGGCACGTGACCAGGTTCCTGCGAGCCTCGCGCCCGTGGGCGTCGGACCACTGGTGGGACGGAAGCACCGAGTCGGGATGGCAGGTCTGGCACTGCTGGTCGTCGAACTGCGAGTGGGCCGGTCCCGAGGGGCTCGTCGTCAGGTCGCTCCACCCCCTGCGGTGGGAACTGAACGCCAGGTCCCGCGGGTTGAACTCGTTGTGACAGTCGCTGCAGTACTCGGGCTCGTGGCAGCTCGTGCAGAGCTGGGGGTCGGTCCGGGCCGGGATGGGGTGCGTGACCTGGAAGTCCGAGCGGTGGACGTTGGCGAGCGCGTTGCCGAAGTCGCCCTGCTCGTCCGCGAAGCCGGACTTGTGGCACTCGAGGCAGAACTTCTGCTCGTGGCAGGAGGCGCAGTCGTACGTGTTGCCCTTGGCGGCCGGGCGGTGCTGGAACGCCCAGAGGACGCCGTGGGTGGCCGGACCCGGCACCTTCACCTCGGCGATGAAGTCGTCCTCGTGGCAGTCCTTGCAGACGGCCAGGTCGGGGACGATCGTGCGCGCATCTTCCTTGTGGCACGTGGTGCAGGCTTCCCCCTCCAGGTACCTGAGGTGCTCGTCGTGCCGGAAGTCCGCGGCCACGACCGGCACCGCGACCAGGAGGGCGGCGGCCAGGAACGGGAATGCGTGGCGTCTCATGTCGCAGACTCCTTCCTCAGAACGCGATGTTCAGGCGGATGCGGCCGCGGTTGTAGTGGTCCCAGAGGTCGCTCTCCACCCTCTCCACCTTGGCCTGGACGTTGATCTTCTTGGTGATGTGGGTCGTCACGTCGGCCCAGTACCGCTGGCTCGTCGTGTCGTCGTCGTCCTCCAGATCCCGCTGGAGGACGTCGACCTCCGTGCCCACGCCACCCTGCAGCCAGTCGGTGAAGTAGTACGCCGCCCGGGCCTTGAACCCGTAGAGGTCCTGGCCGTCCGAGTCGTCGCGGAGCACGCCCGTCAGGTATCCCGAGAAGCGGCCCAAGGGGAGTTTCTCGATGCCGACCTCGACCACGTTCGCGTTGGAGAGGTCCTGGTAGATCTCGTAGGTGTACTGCACGAAGGTCCGCAGGCCGCGGGAGATCCGGTATCCGAACTCCCCCTCGACCTCCTGGTACTCCGAGACCGCGAAGACCGAGTAGATGGAGGTGGAATCGAAGACCGGCAGCGAGTAGAGGTAGTCCACGCGGAGGTACCAGCGCGGGTCCCGGTGGTACTTCGCCCCGCCCAGGAAGTAGGAAACGGCGTTGGACAGGTAGTTGAACTGGACCTCCGTGTACGCGTCGAGCATGTCGCGGAAGTTGTAGTTCCCGTCGAACCCGATCAGCTCCTGCTGGAGCTTGTCCCCGTCCCACGTCTGGATGTACGACAGGGCCAGGTCGAGCGACTCGACGAACCGGCCCGAGAGTTCGCCGCCCCACATCAGGTCGCTGGAGCCGTAGTTCTCGTATTCCTTCACGTCTCCCCCCCCGAACAGTTCGATCGTGAAGGGCCCCAGGTCCCGGTACCGGAGGTCGAGCCCGTCCATCATGGAGGCGCCGGCCGTGGTCGCGATGAACTGACGGCCCAGACGAAAGTCGAAGTCGGGGAAGAAGTTCGCCTTCTCGAGGTAGGCGTAGTAGAGGCGGCTGTCCGCGTCCGCCTCGTCCTTGGGGTCCCAGCCCAGGCGCCCGTACCCCCGGAAGTTGTAGCCCCTGGCCCCGATGTCCCGCACGTTCAGGGCGAGGTACTCGTAGAAGGGCAGGGCCAGGTTCCCGTCCGGGTCGTCGTACCATTCCATCACGGTGCTCGACGACCCCGAGACCGTGACCCCTTGGGCGGCCAGGGGCAGGAGCACCCCCAGGAGCACCAGCAGGGCTCCACTTGCGGTTCGCAGCCGGAATCTCATGCTGCCTCCTTGTGACAACCGATCGCTCTCTCCGCGGCCTCACCACGAGGCCGCGGCCGTTGACACGGCCCCGAGGCCGGGAACGCCCGGCCTGCCGCTGGCCTCTTACGGAAGAGGACCCTCCTCTCTCCCCATTCCCCGCGAGCCCCCCGCGGCCTCGGACCGCGCGCGGGAGCACCCCCTGTGAACAAAAACACAAGGCCTTGGCGCAGTACACGCCGATCGGGGGCACTCGCCCCCGATCGCGTACAGGCATTCAT
>CAZJSF010000209.1:0-3962 GCA_964548515.1 uncultured Thermodesulfobacteriota bacterium | reverse complement strand
GCGACCAGGAACAGCAGGAGGACGAGCAGGAGACGAGGCTGGGGCATCCGTCCCGCCTGTCAGGAGCGCTGCGCGCGCCCGGTGCGGGGGAGCCCCCGCCGCGGGGGAAACCGCAGTGTTGGCATGTGCCCCAGGCCGTATTCGGTGGCCAGAATCCCGCGCATTCTTAGCAAACCACCGGAAAAACTGTCAATTCAAAAGCCCTCCCACACCGCCCCCGGAGCCCGCTCCCACCACGATGCGATCCCCCGGACGCAGCACGGAGGACGCGCTCAGCCCGCTTCGTTCCAGCAGTTCCTCGAGCGACAACCCGTACCGGCGGGCGATCGCCCAGAGGCTCTCCCCGCGGCTGACGACGTGGACCTCCGAGCCGGCCGGGGGTTCGCGCCGGGCTGCCCGGGAAGCCGCGACGCGGAGCCGGTCGCCCGGCCGCACCACCGCGGAGGAACCGAGCCCGTTCCACTTCAGCACGTCGCGCACCTCAACCCCGTGCCGCCGGGCGATGCCCCAGACGGTCTCGCCCGCGGCCACCACGTGGACCCCGGGTTCCGGACGGGCGGGCCCGGACGGAGCCCGCGCGGCGGCCACGGCCCCGCCTCGGCCGGACGGGACCGGAAGCACCAGCTCGTGCCCCGGCCGCAGCCGGCGGGCGTCGCGAAGCGCGTTCAACTCCATGATCGCGGCCACCGGTGCTCCATAGCGCCTCGAGATGCCCCACAGCGTGTCGCCGGGCTTGAGCCGGTAGCGCACGAAATCGAGCCGCTGGGAGGGCGGGATCTCCGCCAGGGCCGCCCCCACCGCTTTCCCGCTGCCCTCGGGGACCCGCAGGTCGAAGGGCCCTTCCGACGGCGGCGTGCACCCCCTCCGCAGGGCGGGGTTGAGCTCCCGCAGGCGAGCCGCCGGCACCCCGGCCACGCGCGCCACGGTCCTCAGGTCCACCGGAGAGTCGATCCGCACGATGTCGTAGCGGAGGGGCTCCACCGGGGCGAGCTCCTCCCCGGCCCCGGCCTCCGAGGAGCGCGCCAGGTGGAGCGCCGCGTAGAACTTGGGCACGTACCGGCGCGTCTCCGCGCGCAGGGCCCTTCCCTCCGCGAGTTCCCAGAAGTCGCTCCCCGCCCCTCTTCGGATGGCCCGCTCCAGTCCATTAGGCCCCGCGTTGTAGGCGGCCAGCGCCAGTTCCCAGTCCTGGAACCGCTCGTAGAGCTCCTTCAGGTGCAGGGCGGCCGCGCGGGTCGAGGCCTCGGGGTCCAGGCGCTCGTCCACCCACCAGTCGATCCGAAGCCCGCAGGCTCGCCCGGTGCTCTCGATGAACTGCCACAGCCCCAGGGCCGCAGCGGGAGACCGGGCGTCCTGGTGGAAGTGGCTCTCCACCAGGGCCAGGTAGGCGAGGTCCTCCGGCACCCCTTCCTCCCGGAAGATCTCCCGGATCATGGGCAGGTACCGCTCCCCGCGGCGCAGGGCCGAATCCAGCGTCAGCCTGCGGCGTCCCCCGCTCCACTCGGCCACCACGTCCAGCACCTCGGGCCGGTCGGGGATCTCGAACCAGTCGGTTCCGACCTCCTCCCCCTCCGCGAGGCCCTCCGACTCCGCCACGGCCCCACCTTCGGCGGCCGACTCCCCCCACCCGGCCGGACCGCCCGGCTCCTGCTCGGCCACGTGCGGCAGGACGGGCTTCGGCTCCGCCGGGGCGGGCGGTTCCGGTTCGACCCGCGCGGGAACCCCGGCTGCGACCGTCGGCGCCCCGAAACCGGGCGGGGGCACGCGAGGGACAGGCATCGCCATTGGCGCAGGGCTCGCCACCGGCGCCGGGGGCGGCGGCGCGGCTTCCGTGATCTCGCCGGCCGGAACGCCCGGGGGGACCTGCCGGGAAGAAGGCGGGGCGGGCGGCTGCGCACTCGCCTGGGCGGACGAGGGATCCGCGGCGGCGCGGTCGGCGTCCCGGACGTTCACGCCCGCGCAGCCCCCGGCCAGGAGCGCCAGTGCGAGCAGGACGGGGGCCCGGGACGCGCTTCGGAACATCCGATCTCCTGCCGGGGTGGGAACCGGTGACCCGGAACGTGCTCGGCTTCACGAGACGGCCCGAAGAGCGAGGACCGACTCAAGTGCCTCCGGATTGCTACCGATCAGAGTGGGAAGCGGGGGCGATCCTCGTGCTCCGCCTGCGGGCGGAGCCAGGGAGCCGGCTCAGCCGCGGGGTGCCTGCGGGACCCTCGGGCCGTCTCCCCGATCAGCCCCCCGGTCATCGGCCTGCGGCGACAGACGCATGAGCGTCGGGAGGCAGACCTCCCCGGCCAAGGCGCGGACTTCTTACCAGAAGCCATCGGACGGGGACAAGGAGAAAGGTTCTTGAGCGCGGTCGAAACCCTCGTGAGCCGGCGTCGCGAAATGGCGACGAACGGCCGCAGCCTCTGCCTCGAGGACGTGGTGGAGGCGTGCCTCGCCAGGGGGCTGCTCGGCGCCCGGGAGGGGCGGTTCGTCCTCGAGCGCCGGGGCATCCAGGAGGCCTCCCTCGCGCGCCGGGGCACGCCCTCGCCCTCGGACCCCGTCCAGCTCCTCACGTCCTTCCAACTCACCCCCCCGGGCCGGAAGGAAGCGCTGGAGACCGAGGAGGTCCTGGAGGCCCTGGCGCACCAACTGCAGGTGCCCCGCGCCCAGATCGACCCGGTGCGCCTGGACGCCGACGCCATCGTCCGGGCCCTGCCCCGGGCCTTCGCGCAGAAGCACGCCGTCCTCGTCCTCGACCCGGCCGCCGCGACCGTCCCCGTGGCGGCCGCCGACCCCTTCGACGTGGCCGCCCTCGACACCGTGCGCCAGCGCCTGGGGCGCCCCGTGGCGGTCCACCTCGCGGCCCGGGCCGAGATCCACCGCGTCATCCGGGAGATCTACGGCTTCAAGAGCTCGGTGGCGGCGGCGGAGCGCGACCTCGGCCAACTGCCCGACCTGCAGAACCTCGAGCAGTTCTTCCAGATGCGCGCCGAGGGCGAGGTGGACTCGAGCGACGGCCACATCGTGCGGGCCGTCGACCACCTGCTGCGCTACGCCCTCGACCAGAGGGCGAGCGACATCCACATCGAGCCCAAGCGCGAGCGGTGCATCGTGCGCCTGCGGATCGACGGGGTCCTGCACACCGTGCACACCTTCTCCCGCCGGGTGCACGCGGCGCTGGTGTCGCGCCTGAAGGCCCTGGCCCGCATGGACATCGCGGAGAAGCGCCTGCCCCAGGACGGCCGCATCAAGACCGCCTACTCCGGCAAGTCGGTGGAGTTCCGGGTCTCGTCGCTGCCGGTGGCCTTCGGCGAGAAGGCCGTGCTGCGGATCTTCGACCCGCTGGTGCACGAGAAGGGGCTCTCCGACCTCGGCGTCGCGGGCGACGACCTGGCGGCCCTCGAGGGGTTCCTCGCCCGTCCCCACGGGCTCCTGCTGGTCACCGGGCCCACCGGGTCGGGGAAGACCACCACCCTCTACGCGGCGCTCAAGCGGCTCGCCAACGGCGAGCGCAACATCAGCACCGTCGAGGACCCCATCGAGAACCTGAGCGAGGACTTCAACCAGGTGGGCGTGCAGTCCCAGATCGGGCTCACCTTCGCCTCCACCCTGCGCACGCTCCTGCGCCAGGACCCCGACATCATCATGGTCGGCGAGATCCGCGACGCGGAGACGGCCCGCATGGCGATCCAGGCGGCCCTCACCGGCCACCTCGTGCTCTCGACCCTCCACACGAACGACGCGCCCTCGGGGGTGGGCCGGCTGCTGGACATGGGGATCGAGCCGTACCTGCTGGCCTCCACCCTGCTCGGCATCGTGGCCCAGCGCCTCGTGCGAACCCCGTGCCCCCACTGCGCCTCGGAGGAGCCCATCGCCGAGGCGGAGGCCCAGGCCCTCGACCTGCCGGCCGCCGCGCGGGTCACGCGGGGCCCGGGCTGCGCCCGGGCGAGGCGAAAGGCCCCGGCCCCGGATGGGGC
>CAZJSF010000208.1:0-4042 GCA_964548515.1 uncultured Thermodesulfobacteriota bacterium | reverse complement strand
CACCGGGCGCAGGGCGCGGGGTTCCTCGCCCAGGGCGCCCGCCGCGTCGTCCAGCGTCGGGGCCTCGTACCCCCGCGCCTCGAGCATCTCCAGTATCCTCCGGCGCAGGGACTCGTCATCCGCATTGAGGCGCAGGGTGAACGCGCTGCTCCGCACCACCTCCCCCTCTACAACGACGCGCCCGGCGTCCGCAAGTCGCCCCAGCACGCTCTCGACCAGCCGCGCGGCGACGTGGCGGGGGAACTTCGTCCGCAACTCCTCTACGCCCAGGCCCCTCTTGAGGGGGTTCTCCCCGTGGAAGCGCTCGAGTTGATCGAGCGCGCGCGCCTCCAGCTCCTGCACGGCCTGGACGTGGTGATGGCGCTGGCTCTTGCGGTCGGTCACGACCGCGGCCCCGGACCGCACCAGGGCTTGGAGGAGGTTCCGCGCCTCTTCGAGGGAGACCCCCAGGGCGGCCTGCGCCTCCAGCGGGTCCATGCCGGCGGAAGCCCGGCCCTCCAAGAACCCCGCCAGGCGCTCCTCGGGCGAGGCGCCGTCGAGGACCTCCAGGCGGTGGAGAACCTCGGGACGGCGGCCCTTGTGGCGCGGGGGGGAGTGCTCGAGAACGGTCCCTCCCCCCACGGTGACGGCCGGCGAGAAGCGACGGAGCACGAAGCGATCCCCGGGGCAGGCCACGATGCGCCGGCGCGAGCGCAGCTGCACGTACGCCGTCTCTCCCGGCTCCAGGGACTCGCGGTCGAGAAGGGCCACGATCACCGGCACCTCCTGGGTGCCCACGTGGAGGCGCAGGCGTTCCCGGTCGGCGACGGGGCCGGGTGCCGAGGCCAGCAGGTCGAGGCGGGCGTCCACCATGTGGGACGGCGTCAGGGTGCCGACGTGGGTCACCGTGTCGCCCCGCGTCACCTCCGCGACCTCGACGCCGCTCAGGTTCAGGGCGGCCCGCTGCCCCGCGGAGGCCCGGTCCACGGCCTCCCCGTGAACCTGGATGCCCCTCACCTTGGCCCGCTTCCCCGCGGGAAGGATCTCGACCTCGTCGTCCTTTCGGACGCCTCCGGAGATCAGGGTCCCCGTCGTCACGGTCCCGAAGCCCTTCATCGTGAACACCCGGTCCACGGGGAGGCGGAACAGGCCCCGGGTCCCCCGCTGCGGGACCGCGCCGGCCAGCTCGTCGAGGCAGGCGGTCAGGTCGTCGAGCCCCGCCCGGGTCACCGAGGACACCGGTACGATCGGTGCGCCCTCGAGGAAGGTTCCCTGGAGGAGCAGGGCGACGTCCTCCCGGGCCAGTTCCAGGAGGTCCTCCTCCACGAGGTCGGCCTTGGTGAGCGCGACCAGTCCCGCCTTCACCCGAAGCAGGGAGCAGATGTCGAGGTGCTCCCGGGTCTGGGGCATCACCCCCTCGTCGGCGGCCACCACCAGCAGCACCAGGTCTATGCCCGTTGCACCGGCCACCATGTTCTTCACGAAGCGCTCGTGGCCCGGCACATCGACGATGGAGAGGTCGATGCCGCTCGGGAGCGTCAGGTGGGCGAACCCCAGCTCGATGGTGATTCCCCGCTCCTTCTCCTCCTTGAGGCGGTCGGGGTCGGTCCCCGTCAGGGCGCGGACCAGCGACGACTTGCCGTGGTCGATGTGCCCGGCCGTGCCGAGAACGATTCGCCGTTGGGCGGCTGGCTGCATCATCGACCCTGGAGTGGGGTGAACGTCGGGAAGCCCTGTTGACGAGGGGAAAAGCGGGCTGGATGCTAACAAAGCCCCTCGGGGCGTGCAAGGCGCGCGGCTAGGGGCGTTCGGCCCGGCCCGGCCCGCTCCGGCGGGCGCCCCGGGCGGCGAGGACGCATCCCGCGACCACGAGCAGCCCGCCCGCGACTTCTCGGGAACCGGGCCACTCCCCCAGGGTTGCGGCCGCGATCAGACCGGCGTACACGGGCAGGGTGTTGTAGAACGCCATGGCCCCGTTGGGCCCCAGGGTGCGGACCCCCTCGTTCCACGCGAGGAAGGCCACGAAGGAGGGGCCGAGGCCTATGTAGAGGACGGCCGTCGCCAGACCCGCTTGCAGGACGGGCGGATCTGAGAAACACTCGAGCGCGGCGGGGCCCCAGAGGAGGGGCACCGCGAGCAGGGTCGAGAGCGCCGTGGCCTGGGCCGTGGGGATGGTGCGGAGCAGGGCTCGCCCGGCCAGAGAATAGAGCGCCCAGGAACCCGCGGCGGCCAGGACGAGGAGATCGCCGGGGTTGGGCTGGAAGGGGCCCCAGGCGCCCCGGGAGACGATGAGCCCCACCCCGGCGAAGCTGACCACCGAGCCCGCGAGCTGGAGCGGCCCGAACGGGGTCGACAGCACACCCCAGGCGAGGAGGAGGGTGAGCAGGGGCCCGGTGGCGTTCATCAGGCCGGCGTTGAGGGCGGTGGTGTGGTGCAGCCCCGCGTACTGGAGCACCTGGAATCCGACCACACCGGTGGCCGCCATCGACGCCGCGAGGGCCCACTCCCGGCGCCCGAGGCGGGCGCGCGGCGTGAATCGCAGGAGGAGGACGAAGGGCACCGCGGCAACCGAGGCCCGGACGGCCGCCAGCGTCCACGGCCCGATCGCCTCCCGCAGCGATCGGCCGAGGACGATGTTGCCCGACCAGAGGAGCGTGGCGAGGTTGACCCAGAGGAATCCTCGGATGGATGACGGGACACTTCCCTTCGCCGGTCTCACCGGGTCGTCTCTCCTCTCCCTGCCCTGCCGGGAACCCCGGGCCGATCGCGCCGAGGCCCCGGCGTGCCGAGGGCGTGCCTCAAGTGGCGTTTCCCTATGGTCGAAGAAAAGGGTTGCCCGTGCCACAGTTCTTCGTCGATCCCCGTGACGTGGACGAGGCGGGGGGGAAGGCGGTGCTCGGTGCCGACGAGACACGGCACCTCGAGCGCGTTCTCCGCCTGAGGCCCGGAGCAGGCCTCGTGATCTTCGACGGGGGCGGGCGGCGCTGGGCGGCGACGCTGGAGGCGACGGAGGGGGGAGGGCGTGCGAGCGTCTCGGGGCTTCGCCGCCTGGGCTCCAACGAGCCGTCCGTGTCCCTGGAGCTGATCCAGGGGTTGCCCAAGGGGGAGCGGTGGGAATGGCTCCTCGAGAAGGGCACCGAGCTCGGCGTCCGTGCCTTCCGGCCGGTATATACGGAGCACGGTGTCGCCAGGCTCCCGGCGTCCCGGGTGTCCGCCAGGCTCGAGCGCTGGAGGAAGATCGCGCTGGCCGCGGCGAAGCAGTGCGAGCGGGGCGTGGTGCCGGAGGTCGCAGGGCCGCTGCCCCTGCCGGACGTCGTGGGGGCGCTCCCGCCGGGCGGCGTCGGGGAAACGAGGCTGGCGCTGACGGAGCGGGCCGGGGAGGCGTCGGAGTCGCCTCCGGCGGTGGCTGGCGGCCGGGTCCTGCTCGCGGTCGGGCCGGAGGGAGGTTGGAGCTCGGGAGACCGGAGGTCGCTCCAGGCGGCCGGGTTCCGGCCCTGGAGCCTGGGTTCGCGAATCCTGCGGGCGGAGACGGCGGCGCTCGCGGGCGCGGCGATTCTGGTGCACGGTCGTTGACGAAGGAGAACGGAGCCATCAGGCGGCGGAACCCGGAGGGGTCGGCCGTGCGAAAGGAGAGTGTCCATGAAGTGCCCGAAGTGCAGCTACGTGAGTTTCGACTATTTCGACGCCTGCAAGCGCTGCGGGCAGGCACTCGGTGACGTCCGCACCCGTCTGCAGATCATCGCGGTGTCGCCCGAGGACCGTGCCCCGGCCGTGGCCGCGGCGGCGGCGGACGTGGAACCCCTGCCCTCCATGGCTCCCGTGGAACCGCTGACTTCCTCGGGCCCGGAGGACGTCCTCGGGAACATGGACTTCGAGGAGTCCTTCGACGACATGGTGGAGCCGACCCGCCACGGCGAGGGTCGTGCCGAGGGCAAGGACAAGGAAGAACTGCTGGACCTCGACTTCGGCGACATCTTCGGAGACGAGGGGAAGAAGGACTGAGAGAACCGGGGGGCGGCGGCCCACGAGGGCCCCGCCTCCCGACCCCGCCGAACGGCGCCCC
>CAZJSF010000207.1:0-4044 GCA_964548515.1 uncultured Thermodesulfobacteriota bacterium | reverse complement strand
CCCTGGGGGGACAGGCGCCCGTACGGGTCCGTAGATAAAGAGTCCTCCTTCATACACGTCGACGCAACCAATGATTCAGACGGGGGCATCACGAATCGTATCCGGGTTCCGCTCCGGCACGGCCCATGATAGGGGCTCTGCGGGCGGAATCAACACACACACGTGCGTGGTGTCTGAACTCCGGCGGTTATAAAAGGAATGAGCGACCCGTAGATCCGGGTCACGTACTGCTGCAGGTTCACCTTGTCCTCGTCGGTGAGGCCCTTGTGGGCGTTCACCTGCTGCTCGAGCACCCGGAGCCGGTCGCGGATCATGACGATCTTGTGGAAGAACCCCTCGATGGGCACGGACTTGGGCGCCAGGCCGGGATCGCCGGGCTTGAGCACCAGCTCTCCTCCCTCCCAGCGGCTCCCGAGCTCCACCTTCGGCGTCTCCTCCTCGCGCAGTTCCCGCACGGCGAGCTGGACCATCTCGTAGGCCGCGGCCTCGGCGGGGGTAAGGCGCTCCAGGTCTCCCCGGGCCACGAAGGTGGACCGGTCTCCCCGGGGGAAGTAGACGCGGCACCGCTGCGCCTCCCCGAAGCCCGAGGTCTCCTCGACCCGGCCGAGACCCAGGTTGGCGTGGCGGACGAGGTCGCCCTTGAGCAGGTCTCCGGTCATGGCTTCTCCTTCCCGGCACCGTTGGCCGGCTGAGCGTCCCCGCTCCGGACGAACCGGTATCCCCGGCCCCGCGCGGTGAGGAAGTGCACGGGGTTCGAAGGGTCGGGTTCGAAGTACCGCCGGAGGCGGGCGATGAAGTTGTCGAGGCTTCGGGTCTCGCTGTCGGAGGGCACGTTCCAGACGTCCTCGAGCAGTTCGCCCCGCCCGAGCACCTCCCCCTCCCGCACGGCGAACAGGCGCAGCACCTTGAGCTCGAGCTCGGTGAGGGCCACGGGTCCCCTCGGGGTCTGGGCCTCGCCGGTCTGGAAGTCCACCCGATTGTCGCCGAATCGGTAACGGACTTGGGGCTCGATCTCCTGGCGGTACCACGCCGAGCGGCGGAGCATTCCCTTCACCCGCAGGAGGAACTCGGCGAGGCTGAAGGGCTTGGTCAGGTAGTCGTCGGCCCCCTCGGCGAGCCCTGCCACCCGGTCCTCGGCCGAGGCCAGGGCCGTGAGCATGAGGACGGGCATGCGGGGTTCCACCGCCCGCACGCGACGGCACACTTCGCGGCCGTCGATGCCGGGGAGCATGAGGTCGAGGACGAGCAGATCGAAGGGACCGCGCTGGAGAGCGGCCAGGGCGTCCTCTCCGGTCTCCGCGTGGGTGACCCGGTAGCCCTCCTGCTCCAGGTTGAACACCAGACCGTCGGCGATGTGCCGTTCGTCCTCCACGAGCAGGATGTCCGCCTGCCTCATTGCGTCGCCTCCCCCTCGGCTGGCGGGATGCGCGGGAGAACCACGTGCACCGTGGTTCCCCGCCCCGGGCCCGGGCTCTCGATCCATGCCCTTCCCTTGTGTCGGAGTGCGACCGCCCGGACGATGAAGAGGCCCAGCCCGGAGCCCGCCACGTTCTCGTCTGCGCGGCGGACCCGGTAGAACATCCGGAACACCTTCTTCTGTTCCCTGGGGGCCAGGCCCCGCCCGCGGTCGGCTACCGTGAGTCGGCACGACGTGCGGTCCGCCTCCAGCGCGACCCGGATCCTCGGAGGGCCGTCGGCGTAGAGCACCGCGTTCTCGAGGAGGTTGCGCAGCGCCATCGACAGCGCCTCCGCATCGAACCGCGCCCAGACGCCGGGCTGTACCCGCACCTCGAGGCTGCCTTGTTCCGGGACGTCCTGCTGGCGCTCGCGGAAGTACCCCGTGACGAAGGCCGAGAGGTCCCCGGGCCGCAGCGCGAGCCGCCACCCCCGGTGCTCGAAACGGTTCGCCGCGAGCAGGTTCGTCACGAAGCCCTCGAGCCTCCGGGTGTCGTCGAGCATGGTGTCCACGAAGGCGTCGAGCTTGTCGCCGGGCGGGTGGCGAAGGCGGATGGTCTCCAGGTGGAGCCGCAGGGAGGCGAGGGGGGAGCGCAGTTCGTGGGTCACCTGGGAGACCAGGCGCTTCTGCTCCCGGTTGAGGGCGGCCTGGCGCTGCCAGTACAGAAAGATCACGTAGATGCCGACGAGAATGACCACGAGGAGCACGAGCCCCTCGGCCAGCAGGAGCCAGTCGGTCCTCCCCTGGAGGAGTTCCGGGCTGTACTGCTCGGCCAGCTCCCGGAGCCTGCGGTGGCTGCTCAGGAAGCCGTACACCCAGAAGACCACCGCGGCGATCCAGACCAGCTGGACCGCGACGAAGACCGTCAGGGGGTTCACCACGCGTCGGAGCGGTCCCAAGGCTTTCCCATCGCAAGGCCAAGGATTTACACAACTATTACAATCGGGTGCGCGGCCCCTCTGATACCATGAAACGGCTGCGCAAACCATCGACGGGAGGCGACGGATGGACGGATTCGGACCCCTCGCCATCGGAAGGCACACGGCGCGCTACCCCCTGATCCAGGGGGGGATGGGCGTGCGCATCTCCGCCGGGAACCTCGCCGGGCACGTGGCCCGGTGCGGCGGGGTTGGGCTGGTCGCGACGGCGGCCCTCGGTCTCAACAGCCGGCACTTCACGGGCAAGGGGCTCTACGGTGCCGACGTGCTGGCCGTGAAGGACGAGATCCGCAAGGCCTACGCTATCGCTCCGAGCGGCGTGGTGGGTACGAACTGCATGGTGGCGCTCTCCGACTACGACGAGGTCGTCCGGGCCTCCTGCGAGGCCGGCGCCAAGGTGATCGTGAGCGGGGCCGGGCTGCCCCTGGGCCTGCCCGGGCTCACCGCCGACTTCCCCGAGGTGGCCCTGGTTCCGATCGTCTCGTCGGTGCGCGCCGCCGATCTGATCGGCCGCAAGTGGGAGAGGGGCTACGGCCGTCTCCCCGACGCCGTGGTGGTGGAGGACCCGGAGACCGCGGGCGGCCACCTGGGCGAGAAGGCCGAGAACATCGGCACCGGCTCCTACGACCAGTACGCCACCGTGCGCGGGGTGAAGGAGTTGTTCCGCGCCGAGTGGGGCGTGGAGATTCCCGTGATCGCCGCCGGCGGCATCTGGGACCGGGACGACCTGCTCCACGCCCTCGAGCAGGGGGCGGACGGCGTCCAGATGGCGAGCCGCTTCGTGTGCACCGAGGAGTGCGACGCCCACGAGGGCTTCAAGCAGGCCTACCTGGACTGCGGGCCGGAGGACATCGGGCTCATCGAGAGCCCCGCGGGGCTCCCGGCCCGGGCTCTCGTCGCCAACGTGGGGCGGCTGGGCGACGAGCACCGGGGCGACGGGCTGCGCTGCCCGGTGGCGTGCCTGAAGAAGTGCACCTTCCGCGCCGGGCAGGAGCGCTTCTGCATCGCCCGGGCCCTGGACCGCGCGCAACGGGGCGACACGGAGCACGGCCTCGTGTTCTGCGGCTCCAACGCCTGGAGGGCCGAGCGGATCGAGACCGTGCAGGACGTCTTCGACGAGTTGTTCGGCGCGGTCGCACCCCGGGAGGCCGTCAACGCCTAAGAGCCCCCCTGGACGCCGCCCCGTTCTCTGGCCGACGAGGGACGACATACGAGAGCCCCGGAGGGATGCCTCCGGGGCTCTCGTATTACTGTAAATGGGTGTGTCGCGCCCTTGGGCCCCGCGCCCCGGACGGTCGGTCTTCCTGGGATACGCCTACAGCAGGGGAACCCCGCAACGCTCGCAGGCACTGGCCAGTTCCCTGTCGAGGGTCGCCACGGGCAAGTGGGTTCGCAGCGCCAACTCGAGGTAGACGGCATCGTAGACGGAAAGGCCGTGTTCGTGGGCCAGGGGAAGCGTCGACGCGAAGACCCGCCCGGGCGGTTCCACGTCGAGCTGGATCGGGAGGGCGGACAGGCTTGCCTCCACGTGTTCCCAGTCGGTTCGTGCGATGCGCTGGCGCCGGGTCGCGGCGAGCAGCACATTCGCAACCTCCAGGGGCCAGGCCGAGTCGGCCAACCAGAAGGACCTGTCGCAGAAGCTGGGCGAGA
>CAZJSF010000206.1:0-4093 GCA_964548515.1 uncultured Thermodesulfobacteriota bacterium | reverse complement strand
GGCGGGCCCGATGGCCGCGCAGTCGGCCTCCTCGCCGTGCCGCTCGCGCCGGCGCCCGCAGGTCTCGCCGACGGAGAGCCCCCAGAGGTCGGCGGCGGGGAGAACGCGCGCGCCGGCCTCGTCCACCGCCAGGTACACGGGCTCGGCCGCCCGGCCCGCGATCGTCACGGCGTCGAAGCCGGTGCGCTTCTGGGTGAGGGCGAAGCGCCCCCCGAAGGTGGAGTCGAAGTAGAGCCCGGTCAGGGGGGACTTGAAGGCGGCGTAGGCCCGGCTGCAGCCGGGCACCGGGGTGTCCGTGACCGGGCCCACCGCGAACACCACGGCGTTGTCCGGGCCCAGCGGGTCCGCCCCCGGCGCCACGCGGTCGAAGAGGAGCCTCGCGGCGAACCCGTTCCCGCCGAGCCAGGTCCGGGCGAACGCGGCGCCGAAGTCCTCGGCGGCGCTTGTGCCCCGGGTCAGGTCCACGCTCAGGATTCGCCCGCCGTAGCCCTCCATCGGCTCCTCCTGCCTCCTCCCCCGCGCCCTCCCACCCCTGCCGGCACCCCCGGGTGGCAGCATGCGGGAAGGGCCGGCGCGGATCAAGCCGGGGAGGGGGCCCGCCCCCCTTCGCGGTCCGGCGGGTACCCCCGGGTCCCCGGGCCGCGGTAGGATTCCCGTGGCCTGCCGAGCCCATCCCCTCGGAGAGGAGCGCTCTTGTTCGGCACCGTCCTGATCCTGGCGATCACCGCGCTGCACGTCTACGCCTTCTGGCGGGCGGCTTCCGTGCCGGCGCTCCGCCGGCACCTCCCCCGGGGCGCGCTGGCCGGGGCCGGAACGGTCCTCTGGGCCGTCTTCCTCGCCGGCCGCCTCCTGGGCCACGGCGGCACCGGGGCCGCGGCCGCGACCCTGGAACGGGTCGGGATGAGCTGGATGGCCACCCTCTTCCTGGTCTCGGTGTGCCTCGCCGCCGTGGACCTGGCCACGGCCTTCGGGCGGCTCCTGCCGCGACGGGCGCCGGCTCTGCGGGGCTGGGCCCTCGCCGCCGGGGGTGTGCTCGCGGCCGTGGCCCTCGTCCAGGGGCTGCGGCCCCCCGTGGTGCGGGAGTACGAGGTGCGCCTCCCCGGCCTCCCCGCGGACGCCGACGGGACCATCGTGGTGGCCCTCTCCGACCTCCACGTGGGCTCGGTGATCGGGGCCGAATGGCTGGAGGCGCGGGTCGCCCAGGTGCAGGAACTCCACCCCGACCTCGTGGTGCTCCTGGGCGACCTCTTCGAGGGGCACGGCGCCCCCGCCGGGCAGGCGGCCGGGGTCCTCGGGCGCCTCGCCGCGCCCCTGGGCGTGTGGGCCGTGCCCGGCAACCACGAGTTCCACGGCGACGGGGAAGCCCTCGCGCGCATCGAGGAGGCCGGCGTGCGGGTGCTGCGCGACCGGTGGGTCGAGGTGCGGCCCGGCCTCACCGTGGCCGGCGTCGACGACCGCTCCCGCCGGGCAGGCCGGGGAGCCGGCGGCGTCTCCGCAGCGCTCGCCGGGCGGCCCCCGGGCGCCGCCGTCCTGCTCTCCCACGCCCCGGTCCGGGCGGAGGAGGCCTCACGGCTCGGGGCAGGCCTCATGCTCAGCGGCCACACCCACGGCGGGCAGATCTGGCCCTTCGGCTACCTGGTGGGGCTGCGCTACCCCCTGCTCGCCGGCGAGTACCGCGTGGGGGACATGACCGTGCTCGTCTGCCGGGGCACCGGAACCTGGGGGCCGCGCATGCGGCTGTGGCACCCCGGGGAGATCCTCAGGGTCGTGCTGCGGCGGCACGATTGACGAGCCGCGGGCGCGGCGCTATAGCTCGGCGGAGCCGTCTCGGGAGGGAGGGAGATCCGACGATGTCCGAGGCTCGGAGCCGCGTGGCACTCGTGGAGACCGGCGACCGGAGGGCCGGCGTGGCCCGCTCCCTCCGGTCCCTGGGCGTCAACCCGGCGAAGGGCCGCCACGTGCTCGTGAAGCCCAACTTCAACACCGCCGACCCCTGCCCCGGCTCCACCCACGACGACACGCTCGTCGCCCTGGTGGAGGAGCTCTGGCGCATGGGGGCGCGGTCCGTGACCCTGGGGGAGCGCAGCTACCCTCCGACCCGCGAGGTGATGGAGGCGAAGGGCGTGCTCCCCCTCCTGGCCGCGCTCGACGTCCGGGTCCTCGACTTCGACGACCTCCCCCCGACGGACTGGGTCGAAGTCCGACCCGCCGACAGCCACTGGCGCGACGGCTTCCGGGTGGCCCGGCCGGTCCTCGAGGCCGAGTGCCTCGTCTCCACCGGCTGCCTCAAGACCCACCAGTACGGCGGGGTCTTCACCATGGCCCTCAAGCTCCACGTCGGCACGGTGCCCACCACCCGCCACGGCTTCGGGTACATGCGCGAGCTCCACGGCTCCCCCTTCCAGCAGGAGATGATCGCGGAGATCAACACCGCGTTCCGGCCCGACCTCGTGGTCCTCGACGGCGTCGAGGCGTTCGTGGACGGGGGCCCGATGACCGGCCGGCGCGCCCGGGGGAACGTCTTCCTCGCCTCGGCCGACCGGGTGGCGGCCGACGCGGTCGGGGTGGCCGTCCTCAAGTGCCTGGGCAGCAACCCGGCCGTCATGGGGCCGCGGGTGTTCGAACAGAGGCAGATCGCCCGGGCCGCCGAACTCGGGCTGGGCGCCGCCTCGGCCTCCGCCGTGGAACTCGAGCCCGCCGACGAGGCGAGCCAAGCCTTCCGGGACCGCGTCCACGCCGCCCTTCTGGAGTAGCCGCGAAAGGAGATCCGATGTTCCTCGAGCTCGCCCGCAGCAGACGAAGCGTCCGCAAGTACCTCCCCGAGCCCGTGGAACCGGGGCTGGTGGACCTCCTCGTCGAGGCGGCGCTCCGGGCCCCCACCTCCCGGGGCATCGAGCCCTGGCACTTCGTGGTCGTGACCGACCGGGACCTCCTCGCCGACCTGTCCCGGGCCAAGCGCCACGGGTCCTCCTTCCTCGCCGGCGCCCCCCTGGCCGTCGTGGTGTGCGCCGACCCGGCCAAGGGGGACGTCTGGGTCGAGGACGCGGCCATCGCCACCACCTTCCTCCACCTGGCCGCCGCCTCCCTGGGCCTGGGGAGCTGCTGGGTCCAGGTCCGCGGCCGCGAGCACGACGCGAAGACCTCCTCGTCGGCCTACGTCGCCGGGCGGCTCGGGCTCCCGCCGGGGTGGAAGGTGGAGGCCATGGTGGCCGCGGGGTACCCGGCGGAGCGGCCCGAGCCCCGCCCCGTGGCGTCGCTGCGCCACGACCGGGTATCCTACGGGCGGTTCGGCGGGAAGCGCTGACGGCCCGGGGGAGCCGGCGACCCGGACACCTCGGCACGGGAGGCACCGATGAGCGACGAATCCACCCTGTTCACCCCCTTCCGGCTCGGCGCCCTGGAACTCCCGAACCGCATCGTCATGGCCCCCATGACCCGGAACCGGGCGGGGACCGGGTGCGCCCCGGAGGAGATCAACGCCGCGTACTACGCCCAGCGGGCTTCCGCCGGGCTCATCCTCACCGAGGCGTCCCAGGTCTCCCCGCAGGGGGTCGGCTACCCCCTGACGCCGGGCATCCACTCCGCCGAGCAGGTGGCGGGCTGGCGTGGGGTGACCGGGGCCGTGCACCGGGCCGGCGGCCGCATCTTCCTGCAGCTTTGGCACGTGGGGCGCATCTCCCACCCGTCCCTCCAGCCCGGCGGTTCCCTGCCCGTGGCCCCCTCGGCCGTTCGCCCGGCGGGCGAAGCGGTGACCTACGAGGGCCCGAAGCCCTTCGTCACGCCCCGGGCCCTGGAGACCCGGGAGCTCCCGGGGGTCGTGGGCCAGTTCCGGGAGGGGGCCCGAAACGCGCTCGCCGCCGGCTTCGACGGGGTGGAGATCCACGCCGCCAACGGCTACCTCCTCGACCAGTTCCTCCGGGACGGCACCAACCGGCGCACCGACGCCTACGGCGGGACCGCGGAGAACCGGGCCCGCCTCCTGGTCGAGGTCGTCGAGGCCGTGGCCGGGGTCTGGGGCCCGGACCGGGTCGGGGTGCGCCTCTCGCCGCTCAACGCCTTCAACGACATGGCCGACGCGGATCCCGACGCCACC